>JAZNTA010000192.1:0-36370 GCA_045591525.1 Acutalibacteraceae bacterium
AGTTAAGGTTTCCATAATATAAAGAATTGTACCATAAGTTAAATTGTTGGCGTATTCTTTATATCGTGTTAACTCATCGGGAGTACAAACAACAAATTCTTCAGGATTTTTAGTTGTCTTAGAAATCATAATGTTTCTGAAATGATTTACTAATTCACTTATTAAACGCTCCATATCGCAAGATGAAGCGTGTAATCTGTCTATAATGCTGAGCACACCGGTGCTATCCTGGTTTTTAATAGCTTCAGAAATTTCAAAAAGATAATCTCTGCCTAAAAGACCTGCCGCTTTGCTTACGGTGTTAATAGTAATATTTTCACTGAAGCTTGCACACTGGTCAAGTATTGAGAGGGCATCTCTCAAAGCACCATCAGAAATTCTTGCTATAAGCATAGCCGCATCGTTATCTAATCCGATGTTTTCATTGTCAGCTACGAGTAAAAGTCTTTTTGCTATTGCTTCTGCTGGTATTCTTCTGAAATCAAATCGTTGACATCTTGAAAGAATAGTAGCAGGGAGCTTGTGAACCTCAGTTGTTGCTAATATAAAAAGAACATGACTTGGTGGTTCTTCAAGAGTTTTTAAGAGTGCATTGAATGCACCGATAGAGAGCATGTGAACCTCGTCTATTATATAAACCCTGTATTTTGCAACAGCAGGGGTGAAGTTAGCTTCTTCTCTTAAATCACGGATGTTATCAACACCGTTGTTACTTGCGGCGTCGATTTCAGTAACATCTAAAATAGAACCGTCGTCAATGCCACGGCAAACCTCACATTCATTACAAGGGTTACCATTTTGTGGATTAAGGCAGTTAACTGCTTTTGAGAGTATTTTTGCACAGGTTGTTTTACCTGTACCGCGTGAGCCTGTAAAAAGATATGCGTGAGAAAGTCTGCCCACTTCTACTTCGTGCATTAATGTTTCTGTAATATGCTCTTGACCAGAAACATCACTGAATACTTGTGGACGCCATTTTCTATAAAGTGCCTTATGCATTTTGCTCACCTCTCAATAAAAATAAATACACTCAACTCGGTCATACGACGAATAGGCGGACTGTGGCGCACAGAACGATCCGCTTAATGCTGCTCGGTTCCCCGCCTGACATGGTTCACGGTGCCCCGTCGCACAGGACCCACTCGTCGCATGACGGAGCTGAGTGTAATAAACTGCGCTTTAGGTATTATACATTATTCTGAATTAAAAATCAATAGAAATCGTACGAAAATTAGCCTTCGTATTCGTCTTCATTTTCCCAATTGTGCCAAATGTCCTGAATGTCGTCATTATCATCAAACATATCAAGCATTTTGCTCATATTTTTCATAGCATCTTCGCCTTCAAGACGAGTGTATGTCTGGGGAATGTAAGCGGTTTCGCTACTTACAAACTTGTAGCCTTTTGCTTCAAGGTCGCTTGTAACAGCACCTAAATCGTTGGGGTCAGTACGGATTTCGAAAATTTCTTCTTCGTCTGTAATGAAATCAATAGCACCACATTCAATAGCATCTTCCATAAGCTGGTCTTCGTTTACGCCATCTTTTTCAACGATAATAACACCGTAGTAATCGAACATAAACATAACGCAACCGGATGTGCCCATATTTCCGCCGAATTTATCGAAATAGTGACGAACATCGCCTGCAGTACGGTTACGGTTATCAGTAAGCGCTTTAACAACAACTGCAATACCGTTGGGACCATAGCCCTCATAGATGATTTCTTCGTAGTTAGCACCACCTGTTTCACCGGCGGATTTTTTTATGATTCTTTCGATGTTATCGTTAGGAACATTGTTTGCCTTAGCTTTAGCAATGCAATCCTTGAGTTTTGAGTTACCTGCGGGGTCGGGACCACCTTCGCGAACTGCAACAGCAATTTCACGGCCTATTTTTGTAAAAACCTTAGCTCTTGCTTCATCAATTTTACCTTTTTTTCTCTTAATGGTACTCCATTTGGAATGTCCTGACATTTGAATGCCTCCAGAATAATATAAAATATTTACTTTATTTATACAACTGAAATATATTATCACAACACCTTCCTTTTGTCAATAATTTTAACAGGTGTATATATTTAATAAAAAATAGTCAAAAATACCAAATATGAATAAGTTTTTTTGAAAGGTGAAAGTCAAGAAAAATGAAAAAAGTGTGGAAAGATTTGCCGTGTTATGATAAAATATCACTTAACTATATTGATAATCCAATAAAATGGAGTGGTATTGTGAAATACGATTTTAAAAATAAAAAAATATCTGAGGGAATTGAGCTTTGCACAGTAAGTGCCAAAGGCTTTAAAACTGCCTGTGCGTCAGTTAACTTTGTTATGCCTTTAGGTGAAAAGGCATCTCTTTATGCACTTGTTCCCAATGTGCTTACCCGTTCTTCTAAAGATTACCCCGATGTAACAAGCGTTGAAAAAAAACTGGCTCTTCTTTACGGAGCAGAGGTTATTGTTGATGTCAGCAAAATCGGTGAAAATCAGGTTTTAAAAATTGAGGTTTCCTGCATTGATGACAGATTTTCTATTGACGGTGAAAGTATAACAAACGAATGTCTTAAGCTTTTGTTCTCAATGATTTTTGAACCTCGCCTTGAAAATGGTGCTTTCTGCCTTGATGATGTTGAAAGCGAAAAAAGACTTTTAGCAGAACGTCTTATTGCAGAAAACAGCGATAAACGAGCTTATGCAAAAAATCGCTGTAATGAAATAATGTTTGAAAACGAGGTTTACGGAATTCATCGTTACGGAGCAGTGGAGGATATTGAGAAAATCACCCCTGAAGCCCTTTATGAAGCGTATAATGAAATTCTCAGCAACAGTAAAATTCTTGTATGCGTCAGTGGTGGCAATTTCAGTAATGTTGAAGACCTTCTCAAAAAATATATTTCAGATAAAAACAGAAGCATAGAATTGAACGAAACACTTTTCGTTGAAGAGTGTGAGGATACAAAATATGTAAAAGAGCAAGAAGCGGTAAAACAGGGTAAGCTTGTTGTGGGCTTCCGAATGGGCATGAAAAGCGAAAGCGATAACTACGCCGCTCGTCGTGTTATGGTGGATTTGTTTGGTGGTAGCCCTCATTCAAAGCTTTTTACAGTTGTCCGTGAAAAAATGAGCCTTTGCTACTATTGTTCTGCTGTGATGTTCCGCCAGAAGGGTATTATGCTTGTTCAGAGCGGTATTGAAAGCTATAACGAAGAAAAAGCAAAAAATGCAATTTTAGCACAGCTTGAAGATATTAAAAACGGCAATTTCTCCGATGATGAAATTTCATCTTCCGTGAAATCTCTGGAGGACGGTTTCAGAAGCGTTTCCGATTCTGCAGAAAGTGTTGCTAATTGGTTCACCTCTCAGATTTGCTCCGATGAATTCTTATATCCCGAAGACTTTATTGAACAATTTAAAAAGGTTACGCGTGAAGAAATTATAGAGGCGGCAAAAGCAGTCACTCTTGATACTGTGTTTATGCTTGAAGGAACTGTGGAAGGTGGTGTTGAAGAATGAGCGAAAATGTTGTGAAATACATTGAAAACGAAATTTTGGGCGAGGGGTATTACAGTATCGACCATAAATCAGGTCTTAAAATATTTGTTTACCCAAAGTCTGAATATACTTCAACTTATGCGGTTTTCGGCACGAAATACGGCTCAATTGACACCCGCTTCAAACGAAGCGACAGAGAAAGCTTTACAGCAATTCCTGCAGGTACTGCTCATTTCCTTGAACACAAGCTTTTTGAAAGCGAAGAGCTTGATGCTTTTCAGAGATATGCAAAAACAGGTGCATCTGCAAATGCTTACACAAGCTTTGACAGAACTTGTTATCTTTTCACCTGCACAGGTCATTTCAAAGAGAATTTTGAAATTCTTCTTGATTTTGTAAGGCATCCGTATTTTACTGAGGAAACAGTTCAAAAGGAGCAGGGTATAATCGGTCAGGAAATTGATATGTATAAGGACTCTCCCGAATGGGAATGCCTTTTCAATCTGCTTGAATGCTTGTATCACAAGCACCCTGTTAAAATTGATATTGCAGGAACAAAGGCTTCAATCGCAGAGATTACCGCAGAAATGCTTTTCTCCTGCTATGAAACATTTTATAATCTTTCCAATATGGCACTTGCCGTTGCAGGTAAAACAAGTGTTGAAGAGGTTCTCGAAATTGCAGACAGACTTCTTGAAGGTGATGAAAATGTTACTGTTCAACGTGCCTTTGAAAAAGAAGATGAAACAATAGTTAAAAACTACGTTGAAGAAAAGCTTCCTGTGGGCACACCTGTGTTTGCATTGGGTTATAAGGAGAATTTCTTCAATGAAAGCTGTACTTTAGAAGAGGAAATTGCAATGTCCCTGATGCTTGAAATCATAGCAGGGCAGATTTCACCTCTTTATAAAGAGCTTCTTGATGATGGTCTTATTAACGGTGCTTTCAGCACAGAGTTTTTTAACGGCCATAATTATGCCGCTTGCCTTTTCTCAGGTGAATCCGTAAATCCCCCCGAGGTTGCAAGGAGAATTAATTCCTGCATTAAGGACTTAAAAGAAAAAGGCATAACGGAGGAACAGTTTGAAACAGTCCGCAAAAAGACTTACGGTAAAACCGTAAGAGCATTTACTGATATTGATACGGTTGCAAACGGACTTGTGGTTTCTCATTTTGAAAAGGAAGAGCTTTTCTCCGAGTTTGAGGTTATTAAAAATCTTAAGCTTTCATTTGTAAATGACCTTTTGACGAAATGCTTTAATGAAGATAAAGCGGCACTTTCCGTAGTAAAAAACTGATTTTAATTGACGAGTATTTTCTCGTCATATACATAGGAGTGATGAAAATGGAATGGTTTGCAGATTTTGCCCGAGTAACATTCGGCGGTATTGATACCGTTTTTGATGTTTCCTCGGTTTTCTGTGAATTTAATATTGGTGATAAATTCTTTTCGATAAAATGGTACGGCGTGATTATTGCCTTCGGCTTTACTCTTGCAGCACTTTTTGGTGGAAGAATTGCATATACCTGGCGAATTAATCTCAGCAAAATGGTTGATGTTCTCATTTACGGAACGTTCGGAGGAATAATAGGTGCAAGAGCCTATTATGTTATTTTCCAATGGGATTACTATAGTCAGAACCCTGCAGAAATATTCCAGATATGGAACGGTGGTCTTGCTATTTACGGTGGCATAATCGGTGGTTTGTTGGCAGCGTTTATTACCTGCAAATTGGAAAAGCTGAATTTCTTGAATCTTCTTGATATGGTTGGTATGAGCCTTCTTATCGGTCAGGGTATCGGAAGATGGGGGAACTATGCAAATCAAGAGGCCTTCGGTACATTTACAAACGGCAATTTCGGTATGATGAGCAGTAAGGTTTCGGCTTACATAGCCTCTCATCCCGATAAATTCGGCTTGGAGGGTGTTGCTGATGTAAACGCATATATTGAAGAAAACAACCTCTTCGTTCACCCAACATTTTTCTATGAATTTGCCTGGTGTATGTTAGGTTTTCTTGTTCTCTATATAATGCTTAAAAAATTCCGTAAATTCAGCGGTCAGTTATTCCTTTCCTATGGCATCTGGTACGGTTTGGGAAGAGCATTTATTGAGGGACTCAGAACCGATAGTCTTTATATCGGTGATACAAATTTAAGGGTTTCACAGCTCCTTTCAATCTGTATCGTTGCAGTTTGCTCAATAGTTCTTATAGCTATGCTTATTAAGGTTAAAAAGCATCCCGTTAAAATTGAGGGCGTTGATTATTTTCCGCCCGATGCTGCAAAAATGCGCAGTGAAATAAAAGCAGAAAAGTTAAAAGCACAGTCCGTAATAAAAACGGTTGAGCTTGATGATGAGAAAGGGGAGGGCAACAATGGCTGAAATTATAAGCGGTAAAGAGGTTTCCGCGGCAAAAAGAGAAGAATTGAAAAAACGTGTTAAAGCCTTGAGCGATAAAGGTATAAGCACAGGTCTTGCGGTTATTATTGTAGGTAATAACAGTGCTTCAAGAGTTTATGTTAATAATAAGAAAAAAGGTTGCGAGGAAATCGGCGTAACCTCATTTGAATATGCTTTACCTGAAGAAACAACCGAAGCAGAGCTTCTTTCTCTCATTGATAAATTGAATAAAGATAGCAGGGTAGACGGTATACTTTGTCAGTTGCCCTTACCCAAGCATATTGACGAAAAAGTAATTCTTAATTCTATTGACCCTGTAAAGGATGTTGATGCTTTCCATCCTGTTAATGTTGGTCATATAATGATAGGTGATTTTACATTTTTGCCCTGCACACCTGCAGGTATTATGGAAATGCTTAAATACTATAATATTTCCGTAGGCGGGAAAAAATGCGTTGTTATCGGAAGAAGCAATATCGTTGGTAAACCTATGGCAATGCTTCTTCTTAAAGAAAACGGAACTGTTGAAATCTGCCATTCAAGAACCCAAAATCTTAAAGAGGAAACTCTTTCCGCAGATATTCTTGTTGCTGCAGTCGGTATTGCAAATTTTGTAACTGCCGATATGGTTAAGGATGGTGCAGTTGTTATTGACGTTGGTATGAACAGAAACGAAGAGGGCAAGCTTTGCGGAGATGTGTGCTTCAATGAGGTTGAGAAAAAGGCATCCTTTATCACTCCCGTACCCGGTGGTGTTGGACCAATGACAATTACAATGCTTCTTGAAAATACCGTAAGGTCGGCAGAGAGTAAGAGGTAAAAGATTTTATTATACGCGCTTACGCGCTAGAACCCTCCACCACGCCAAAGACGAGCTTCGGCGCGGTCCCATCCCTCTTGCGGTGCCCAAAATTCTTTGTTCGCTATTCGCTTCACAGAATTTTGACCGCTACGCCAACACACGCTCCTTGTATCGCCCACAGGGCGCAGTCGTGTGTGTTGCCCCCTTCGCCAGGGAGGTTTAAAATCCAAAAATAATACGATTTAGCAAAAATTTTACTAAAATATACAAAAATTGCATATTCTGTTACTTGTTAATTGCTTGACAATAATGTTGTGCTTTTTTATAATTTAATTGTAGATTTAAAAACATTCGAATACATTCACTCTTAGGAGGAAAAAATAATGAAAATGAAGCTTTCATTCCGTTGGTACGGCGAAACAGACCCTGTTTCACTCCAATATATTTCCCAGATTCCCGGTATGCGTTCAATCGTTTCTGCGGTTTATGATGTTAAGCCCGGTGAGGTCTGGCCCGAGGAATCTCTTAAAGAAATGAAAGAGCAGTGCGAAAAGCATGGTCTTGTTTTCGATGTTGTAGAGTCAATTCCGGTTCACGAAGATATTAAGTTAGGCAGAAATAATGTTGACCATCTTCTTGATGTGTATTGCGAAAATATCAGAAGATGTGCAAAATATGGTGTTAAATGCGTTACTTATAACTTTATGCCCGTTTTCGACTGGACCCGCACTCAGCTCGATAAAGAAGCTAAAGATGGTTCAACAAGCCTTGTAATGTATTGGGAGCAGATGAAGGGGCTTGATCCTCTTAAAGATGATATTCATCTTCCCGGCTGGGATTCAAGCTATACTCAGGAGGAGGTTCGTGAGCTTATTACCGCTTATGGTGAAATCGGTGAAGAGGGCTTGTGGGCAAACCTTGAGAAATTTCTTAAAAAAGTTATTCCGGTTGCAGAGGAATGTGGCGTAAGAATGGCAATTCATCCCGATGATCCGCCATATCCCATTTTCGGACTTCCCCGAATTATTACTAATGAAAAGAACCTTGACAGAATGTTAGCTATTGTTGATAGCCCTGCGAACAGCCTTTGCCTTTGCACCGGTAGTTTGGGTTGTGCTGAAAGCAATGATATTCCTGCAATGGTTGAAAAATATGCTAAAGCAGACAGAATTGCGTTTATGCACATCAGAAATGTTAAAATTATGGAAGACGGTTCGTTTGAAGAAAGAGCCCACCTTTCAGATTGCGGTTCTCTTGATATGTATAAAATTGTCAAAGCACTTACAGATAATAATTTTGACGGCTATGTTCGTCCCGACCACGGCAGAATGATTTGGGGCGAAACAGGTAAACCCGGCTATGGTCTTTTTGATAGGGCATTGGGTGCCGCGTATATCAATGGTCTTTTTGAGGCTTGTGAAAAGGAGTAAGACTTATGAATGAAATGAACAGAAAAATTTCAGCTATCGGTGTTGTTCCGGTTATTAAGCTTAACAACCCCGAAAGAGATGCAGCACCTCTTGCAAAAGCACTTTGCGAGGGTGGAGTTCCCGTTGCAGAGGTAACCTTCCGTGCAGCAGGAGCAGATACTGCAATCCGTCTTATGAAAGATGCTTGCCCTGATATGCTTGTCGGTGCAGGCACAGTTCTTACAACCGAGCATGTGGATAAAGCTATTGCCGCAGGTGCAGAATTTATCGTTACTCCCGGCTTTGACCCCGAAATTGTTAAATACTGTGTGGAGAAAAATATGCCCATTTACCCCGGTTGCACAACTCCTACAGATTACCACGCAGCTCTTAAATTCGGTCTTGAGGTTCTCAAATTCTTCCCTGCAGAGCAGTCAGGCGGACTTGCAAAAATCAAGGCTATGAGTGCTCCGTTCCCTATGTTCAAGGTTATGCCCACAGGCGGTATCGGTCTTGGTAATCTTAAAGAATACCTTTCTTGCCCCGTTATTGCGGCTTGCGGTGGTTCTTATATGGTTACAGCAGACCTTATTGATAATCAGAAATGGGATGAAATTATAGACCTTTGTAAAAAGAGCGTTGAAATTGTTAAGGAGGCAAGAAAATAATGGCAAAAGTTGTTACATTCGGCGAGATTATGCTTCGCCTTGCTCCCGAGGGATATTACAGATTTTTCCAGAATGATAAAATGCAGGCTACATTCGGTGGTGGCGAGGCAAATGTATCAGTTTCCCTTGCAAACTACGGAATGGAAAGCGTTTTTGTTACAAAGCTTCCCGACCACGCTATCGGTCAGGCAGCTATTGATTCCCTTCGTTACTTCGGTGTTGACACCTCAAAGGTTGTAAGAGGTGGCGAAAGAGTTGGTATCTACTATCTTGAAAAGGGTGCTTCTCAGAGAGGCTCGGTTTGCATTTATGACCGTAAGTATTCTTCAATTCAGCAGGCATCAGTTTCCGATTTTGAGTGGGATGCTATTTTTGATGGCGCGGATTGGTTCCATTTCACAGGTATTACTCCCGCTTTGGGCGAAAACCTTGTTGACATCTGCCGTGAGGCTTGCAAAGCTGCAAAGGCAAAAGGTGTGAAGATTTCCTGCGACCTTAACTACAGGGGCAAACTCTGGACAAGAGACGAAGCAAGAAAAGCTATGACAGACCTTTGTCAGTATGTTGATGTTTGCATTTCCAATGAAGAGGATGCAAAGGATGTTTTCGGCATTGAAGCAGAGGATACCGATATTTATGGCGGTAAGCTTAACCACGAGGGTTATAAATCCGTTGCAAAACAGCTTGCAGATAAATTCGGCTTTGAAAAGGTTGCTATCACTTTAAGAACCTCAATTTCCGCGAGTGATAACGATTGGGCAGGTATGCTCTATGACGGCGAGAATTATTGCTTCTCAAAATCATACCATCTTCATATTGTTGACCGCGTTGGCGGTGGCGATTCATTTGGTGGCGGACTTATCTATGCTCTCCTTAACGGAAAATCCACACAGGAAGCAATTGAATTTGCAGTTGCGGCATCTGCACTTAAACACTCTGTTGAGGGTGACTTTAATCGCGTTGGCGTTAAAGAGGTTGAAAAACTTGCAGGTGGCGACGGTTCAGGTCGAGTTCAGAGATAAAACTAAGCTAATAAATAGCAACTTACACATAAAAAACTGCTAATTTTTGTTAATAATTAAAATTCAAAACACCTTTGGTTGTCTTCAGTTTGCTTGACAATCAAAGGTGTTTATATTATAATTTATCTATCTGTAAAGTTTTAAGTTACGGTAATCTATTTTTGAAGGGACGTTGTTTTATGACAGCATTTAAAAAACCCCTGTGCGGCATTTTAGCATTTATTCTTGTATTTGTTTTTGTTGCCGCCACTCCCATATCTGTTTTTGCAGAGGATGAAGAAGTAACTGTTTCTGCAAAAGAGATTGAACTCAACAAAGAAACTGAAGACGGATATGAATATATCAAGGTCGATGCAGGTTCTGCAGTTGAGCTTGTTAAGTATGTAGGCAACGAAACAGAAGTTAAGGTTCCCACCAAATTAGGTGGCTTGAGCGTTATTACTGTTGGTGAAGGTTGCTTCGAAGGTAACAAAACTGTTACAAGCATCAAGCTTAACAGCGAAATCGTTACAGTTAAAGACAGAGCTTTTAAAGATTGTACCGCTCTTAAAGAGGTTACAAAAACAGAATCTCTTACAAAACTCGGTGCATCTGCATTTGAAGGCTGTACTGCTCTTGAAGAATTTGAATACCCCGAATCAGTAACAGCAGTTCCCGAAAAATGCTTCTCAGGTTGTACTGCTCTTGCAGAAATAAAAGAGCATAAGAACCTTAAAAATGTTGCAGTGGACGCATTTAAGGATACTGCTTGGGAAAATGCACAGCCTGATGGTGCTCTCAGCTTCGGTCGTGTTACATATGGCGTTAAGGGTCAGGTAAAAAACATTGAAGTTCCCAAGGGCGTTTCTCTTATTGAAGACTATGTTTTCCTTGGTTGCGATTATATCGAAACCGTAACATTAGGTCCTGATGTTGAAGAAATCGGTCTTTACGCATTCCAGAACTGCACAAATCTTAAAGAAGTAAACTTTGATGATGCAATCGGTGTTCTTGAAGCAGGTGTATTCAAAGGCTGTTCTTCTCTTAAGGTTGCAGATTTCTCAGAGGCAACTCTTGCAACAATCGGTTACGAGGCTTTCGCAGGATGCACATCTCTTGAAGAAATCAAAATTCCCGAAACTCTTTCCGATATCGGTGACTTTGCTTTCGCAAACACTAAATTTAAGGAAATCGAATTCGGCAAAAATATCAATGCAGTTGGTGCTAACGCCTTCGTGGGCAATACAGCTCTCGAAACAATCAATGTTGTTGATAATAATAAAGAGTTTTCTTCAATTGACGGCGTTCTTTATAATAAAAAAGGTAATGCACTTGTTACTTTCCCTGCAGGAAAAACAGGTATATACGAGCTTCCCCAGGGCGTTGAAGAAATCAGAGATTACGCTTTCAAAAATGCAAAAATTTCCGCAGTGAAGCTTGCAGAAGAGCCTGCTCTCAGATACATCGGTCTCAATGCTTTTGAAGCTTCTCAGATTGAAGAAATTGAAATTTCCGCAAATGTTGAAAAAATCAATAGTAACACCTTTAAAAATGCAAAGAAGCTTTCTAAAGTAACATTTAACGAAGGTCTCAAATACATTGCAGCATCCGCTTTTGAGGGTTGCGTTTCTCTTAAAGAAATTGTGCTTCCCGATACCCTCCACGACATCGCAAATTCTGCATTCAAAAACGCAGGTCTCAAGAGTGTTAACCTTGGCGATGGCGTTGCAAAGATTAACAGCGAAGCTTTCGCAGGTAATAAAAACCTTACAGACCTTTACATTGGAAAGAATGTTGAAAAGTTAGGTGGCGGAGCTTTTGCAGATTGTGCAAAGCTTGTTGCAGTAAATCTTCCCGCATCTCTTAAAGCTTTCAGCGGTAACGCTTTCAGCGGTTGCAATTCACTTGTAAAGATTACAGTTGATGCTGACAGCAAATTCTATAAAGCAGTTGGTTCTGCTATCTATTCTGCAGACGGCAAAGCTCTTGTTATTGCAGGTAATAAAAACACAACATCTCTCATCGTTGCAGATGGCACAGAGGTTATTAAAGCAAACGCTTTTGAGCTTGCAAAGAATGTTGCAGAAATCAGTCTTCCTGCCACAATTTCCGAAATTCAGGGCAATGCTCTTGATAATACTGCTTGGTTCAAAAATGCAAACGGCTTAGTATATGCAGGCAAAATCCTTTATAAAGTAAAAGGTGCTATCGCAAACGTTGTTGTTGAAGAGGGTACAGTTGCTATTGCAGATAACGCAGTAAACAACCCCGCAGTTACAACAGTTCTTCTTCCTAAAACTCTTGTAAAAATCGGTGACAATGCTTTCGCAGGTTCATCAGTTGCTTCTATTGTAATTCCCGAAAATGTTAAATATATCGGTGTTGGTGCATTTAAGGATGTTAAAGCCCTTAAAACATTAACAATTGCAAATGGTGTTGAAACAATCGGTGCAGGCGCATTTGAGGGTTGCTCCTCTTTGAAATCAATAGCAATTCCCGAAAGTGTTAAACTTATTCCTTCTGATGCTTTTGCAGGTTGTAAGAAACTCTCCAAGGTTGAGATTGCAGGCGCAGAAAAAATCGGTAAATATGCTTTCAGCGGTTGCGAAAGCCTTAAAACAATCACTCTTCCCGCAACTCTTACAGAGCTTGACCCCGTAAGCTTCGATGGTTGCACAGCTCTTCAGGCAATCGAAGTTGCAGAAGGCAATGAATTCTATAAATCACTTGACGGTGTAGTTCTTGTTGCAAATGAAGAGAAAGCAGAAGACGGTTCATCAGTATTTGAAACTATTGCTCTTTATCCCGCAGGTAAAAAAGGCGAGTACACAGTTCCCGAAACTGTTAAGAATATCGCAAACAGAGCATTCTATAACTGTGATGCTCTTACAGGTATAGTATTTGCAGAGGGCTTCGGTAACATCGGTGACGAGGCATTCTTCGATTGCGATGGTATCACAACAATCACAATGCCCGAAAGCGCAAGAGACATCGGTAGCTATGCTTTCGCATCCTGCGACGAGCTTCGTGAATTCATTGTTTACAGCAACCTTACAGACTATGCAGACAACGCATTTGATGGTTGCTACTACATCAATTACGATGCAGTTACAATCAAGGTTGAAGATAGTTCATTCTCTCTTCTTATCATCATCGCAGCAGTATTTGTTGTAATCGGTGTTGTTTGGTATTTTGTATATCAGAAGAAACAGAAGAAGCTTGAAAAAGAAATTCAGGAAAAAATCGCAAAAAGAGAAGCTTTAGAAGCTACTAAAGCAGAATAATAAGAATTAAACAAATCAAATTGTGCAACCTCACAAATGGGGTTGCACTTTTTTGTTGCTATTTTCAGTTGACGCAAGCATTATGATGTGATAAAATTTATTTATACTAATATGGTAGAAAAACTATCATCTTGAAAGGAGTATTTAGTATGAAAATAACAAGGCGTATACTCGCAATAGCAATGGCAGTTGTAACTCTTGTTTCTGTTATGGGTATTGCTGTTGAAGCTGCAAGCCTTACAGTAAGCAAGTTGAATCTGGGTTATATGGCACCCACTAATTCCAAAGGCACAAAAACTGTTGAAACAGTAAAGCTTTACGGCGACTATGACTACATAAATTTTTATATCAATTCCAAAAAGAAAAACAGTTATTTTGCTTACGAAATATACTCAGATAAAAAATATACCAAACCTGTACAAAGTAATATTGTTTCCTGCAATAAAGGAACATATTCATTCACAGAAAAAATTAAATTAAAAGGTAAATATAAAAGCAAAACCTATTATATGGTTACTTATGGTGCAAAAATTTACTCTGATGGTAGCGTTGATGTTGACCGTAATTCAATGTGTGAATTCAAGGTTGTTGTTAAAAGAAGTGCAGATTTTGACGATAAGGTAGTAGTTCTCAAAGAAACAAAGAACACCACAAAAGGTGCATATATCAAATGGGGCAAGCTCAGTGGTGCAAGCAAATATGAAATTCTTCGCAGAAGCATTACAGGTACTAAGTGGAAAAAAGTTGGTACAGTAAGTAGCAAAAAAGATGGCTTTACAGATACATCAGTAAAAAGTAAAAACGTAAATTATATTTATTCTGTAAGAGCGGTTAATAAAAAAGGTACTAAATCAAGATATCTTTATTCAGGTCTTGTGAGCCTTTTTGCAAAAACGCCTTCATTGAAATCCGTAACTGTAAAAGCAGATGATTATGTTGAGGTAAAATGGGAAAACACATCTGATAAAGCTAAATATAACATTATGCGTAAAGAGGGTAGCGGAAAGTGGAAAACAATTAAGAAAAACTATTCCGGTACAACCTATAATGATGGAACTGCAAAAAACGGTAAGAAATATACCTATTCTGTAAAAGCGGTTATTTCCACTGATTACGGTACTGCAACAAGCTCCTATTACGCAAATGACAGTAAAGCCATAACATTGTATGATGCACCTGAACTTAAAGTTGTTGATATTGTTGAAACAGGACTTCGTGTGTCATGGTATGCTGTTTCGGGCGTAAGCTCTTATAAAATTATGAGAAAACCCTATGACGAATCTGCAGATTGGGTAGAAATAGGAACGGTTGACTCATCAGTTTTGGAGTTTACTGATACTACAGCAAATATTGATGAAGAGTATTTATATACCGTTCGCTCAATGGGAAATAATTTTGAAGGTAGTTATTCAAGCAAAGGCGTTGAATATATCAAGCTCGGAACACCTTCTAATTTGAAAATATATGAATCCGGATATTATTCCAAAGATCTAAATCTTTCGTGGAGTAATGTTACAGGTGCAAGAGAATATGAGATTTACAGAAAGGTAAACTCAGGAGAATGGAAGCTTTTCACTTCAAGAAACGCTGATTATTGTAGTCAGTACCTTTATTTCTTCGATTATATGGGAACATATCAATTCAAGGTTCGTGCAAAAGCAGGTGAAGGTCATTATGGTGAGTTTTCAGAACCTGTTACTATGGAGTATTATCCGAAAATCCATTTTAATTCAATTGTAGCTGATAAACAAATTTCTTTAACCTGGTCTAATTATAAAGCAGATAGCTATAATTTATACAGAAAAGAAGCTTCTCAGGACGATTCACAATATGTTTTAGTAACTAATACAACCGAGTGTAAATTTGTTGATAATGATGTGGAAAATGATGTTCTCTATACATATCAGGCAAGAGCAGTTGTAGAAGGCAAGGAACAAACTCTTAATATAACATCATATTCAACCGGAATTTCAACAACATTAACTAAAAATGTAAGAATCCAGACTGATGACAGAAGAATAGATTTTTACAATGCAAATGAGGTTTATGGCTATAATTTCGGAACAGGCGAATGGGAATTGTTGACCGGTTATGATTCTAAGGAAAACACTAAAGAGAACCACGCTGCTTATTGTCAGGATGGAAAATACAGATATAGCTATGTATTTATTGATGAAAATGGTATGAGGTCTATTCGTGAAAATAATGTTGTAGACCATGTGTGGTATAGCACCGTTGTTGATTTTTCTGCAGAAGAAACAGCAGATGGAATGAAAATAACAATCAACAATCCGTCACCTGAAATTGTTGAATATGAAGTTGATACGGGTGGTGCTTCAGAGATTATAAAGACCAATGGTTCATCTTCGTATAGTATTACTTTCAGAAACTATTATCGGGGTAGTACAGATTTAGTATGCCCCATTTATACCGTAGTTGCAAAAAATGCAAATGGTGATACATCAACAACAAGCAAAGAGTATTGGTATATGGATCCGCCTGAAATATCATCCCTTTCCAGAACAAGCAAAGGCTATGTAAAGCTTGAAATAGAACAGTTCAGAGATGATGTAGATAAATGTGATGGTATATATATCTATAGAAAAGCCGCAGGCGAAAGTAAATACACAAAAATCAAAACTCTTGAAAAAGTTCCGCCAACTGAATACGGATATATTTATACAAATTATACTGATAAAACGGCAAAGAAGGGTGTTAAATATACTTACCTTGTTAAATCATATAAAGAGTATAAAGGCGAAATGTTTGTAAGCTATTACGATAAGAAAACAATTAAATAATATTAATGCCCCACAAGCTTGTGTGGGGCATTTTTATGATATGATGGCTGTTTTGCAGCTTCCCAAGTCAAATATTTATTGACTATTATTTGTTGTAGTGTTAGAATAATATTGTACTGATAGAATGGAATTGATAGAAGGTGTAATATAATGAAAATAATAAAGCAAATATTGGCGGTTACAATGATAGTGGTAATGTTGATGTCCGTTGTAAGCATTTCGGCTTATGCGGCAAAAATAACATTTACAGACAGTAGCTTTGGAGATGCTTCCTTGGTACCAACCAACAGTAAATATAAAAAAGAACTCAGTACTGTGTATTTGTACGGTGATTATGATTATATCTATCTTAAAGGTAAAACAAATTCACAAGATGTATATTTGTTTTATGAGATTTGCAGTGATGAAGAAGGAACAAATGTTATTGATTCAGGTTATGAGTGTATTTCTAATGGCGGAATTAAATCTTTTCGTAGAATTAAGTTAAAGGGTAAATATAAATCAAAAACATATTATATGTTTACATATGCTGCAAAAATAGATTCGGACGGAAATGCCAGAGTGAGTACAGAATCTTTCCGTCAAATTAATGTTAAGGTTGAAAGAAAACCCGCTTTTGCTGATAATATTGTTGCTTTGAGATCAACAAGTATTACCTGTAACGGTCCCAAAATTAATTGGTATAAGGTCAGCGGTGCAAGTAAATACTACATTTACCGTAGAGAAGAATTGGGAACAAAGTGGAAAAAGGTCGGAACAGTAAGTGGTTCAAAAACCAGCTATACAGATAAATCTCTGAAGAAAAAGAACGGAAGCTATCGCTATACTGTTAAAGCAATAAACAAAAAGGGGACTGCCTCAAGACGTTTTGATAAAGGTATTATAGCTCCTTTTGCAAGAGCTCCTATAGTAAAATCAATTGCAGTTAAGTACAACAATGCCATTGAAATTAAGTGGGGGAAAACCTCTTCAAGTGCAAAATATGATATTTACAGAAAAACAGGCGATGGTGATTGGAAAAGAATAAGAGAAAACTACACAGGAACATCCTATGTTGATACAACCGTAAAAAATAACAAAAAATATACATACACGGTAAAAGCTAAAGTTAAAACATACTATGGAACTACAACGAGCTCCTATTATTCAAACTCTGACAAGGCAGTAACATATCTCAAAGCACCAACTCTTAAAGAGGCAGTTGCAGTTGAGAATGGTGTTAGTGTAAGCTGGAATGCTGTAAGCGGTGCAAAGGGCTACACAATCCTCAGAAAGAACAGCGATGGTTCAACAGGCTGGTCTTCTGTTGGTAAGGTTAAAGCAGGTGTAACAAGCTTTGTTGATGCTTCCGCAAATATTGAAACAGGTTATATTTACAGCGTTCGTTCCGAAGCTTCCAAGAATAAAGGTAGCTATAACAGAATAGGTATTGAATATATCTATGTTGCTCCCGAAACAACAGAACCTGATGTTACAACTCCCGAAGTTACAAATCCTGATGTAACAACTCCTGAGGTTACAGAACCCTCAACCGAGCCTGCTACAGAACCTGTAACATACCCGTCAACCGAACCCCAAACAACTAATCCTGCAGCATAAAGTATAGGCGTTGTGTTCGTAAGAACACAACGCCAGTTTTATTTGCCTGACGGCAAGTGGTATTGCTGAGCAGTGGTATTATGCTATGCATAGTGTTATTTGCTTCGCAAGTTTTTTATTGACTATGTTTTCTTGATTTGTTAGAATTATATTGTACTAATAAATATATTAATATATTGAAAGGAGTATTATTATGAAAATGGCAAAAAGAATTCTTTCAATAATAATGGCTGTTGTTACCCTTGTTTCCTTTATGGGCATTGCAGTTGAGGCAGCCGGTGTATATATAAACGAGTTAGGTTTAGGTTATATGGTGCCTACTAATACAAAAGGAACAAAGAACCTTACAACTGTTAACCTTTACGGCGATTATGATTATATTAATTTCTATATTAATGCCAAGAAAAATAATGCTTGCTTCTGTTATGAAATTTATGCTGATAAAGGCTATACAAAGTTAAAAGACAGCGGTGCCGTTGATTGCGATAAAGGGAAATATAATATTCCCGTAAAAATCAAATTAAAAGGCGAATATTCCACCAGAACATATTATCTGGTAACCTATGCCGCATATATTTATTCTGACGGAAGCGTTGATATTGATAAGAATTCAATGAAAGAATTTAAAATCAATGTAAAAAGAAGTGCGGATTTTGACGAAAAAATAGTAGTTCTTAAAGAAACCAAGAACACAACCAAAGGCGCATATATCAAATGGGGTAAATTAAGTGGTGCAAAAAAATATGAAATTCTTCGCAGAAGCATTTCAGGAACAAAATGGACAAAGGTTGGAACTGTAAGCAGTTCAAAGGTTAGCTTTACAGATACATCCGTTAAAAACAAAAACGGCAACTATATCTATTCTGTAAGAGCAGTTAATAAAAAAGGCACAAAATCAAGATACCTCTATTCAGGTCTTACCTGCCTTTTCGCAAAAACTCCCGCTATGAAATCCATTACAGTTGCATACAATAATACAATTGAAGTTAAATGGAACAGCACCTCAAGTAAGGCAAAATACAACATTATGCGCAAAGAGGGCGACGGAAAGTGGAAAACAATCAAATCCAACTATTCCGGAACAACTTATAAAGATACAACTGCAAAGAGCGGTAAGAAATATACTTATTCCGTAAAAGCAGTTCTTTCCACAAGCTACGGCAAAGCAACAAGCTCATATTATGCTAACGACAGCAAGGCAGTAACATATCTCAAAGCACCAACTCTTAAAGAAGCACTTGCAGTTGAAAACGGTATCAATATCAGCTGGGATGCAGTAAGCGGTGCAAAGGGCTATACAATTCTCAGAAAGAACAGCGATGGTTCAACCGGTTGGTCTTCTGTTGGTAAGGTTAAAGCAGGTGTAACAAGCTTTGTTGATACTTCTGCAAATATTGAAACAGGTTATATTTACAGCGTTCGTTCCGAAGCCTCCAAAAACAAAGGTAGCTATAACAGAACAGGTATTGAATATATCTATGTTGCTCCCCAGATTGTTGCTCATTATAAAGTGGTTAACGGTAAAGTCATTGATTTGGTCAGTGGCAAAGAAATGGAAAACGCTATTGTAGATAGTGACGGCTATTTCAGAGGAGGAAAAGTCCAACTTCCTTCTTCTTATGAAAAGGCAAGTATTGAAGCCGTTATGGTTTATAACAGAACTTCCACAGATTTACCTGTTGGCAATGGTCTGAGCTATTACGGCGGAACATTCTTGTTCCAGGAAGTTGTTAATCCAAATAATTGGGGTATGATCAAAACTCCTTTCGGAGGTGGCTGGATTGGCACTAATTTCACATTAAGACCCTCTTTGAATTATAATAAGAGGGTTATGAACGAGGGTGAATCTTATTGGTGTCTGGCTTTTGACAAGAATGAATCCACTCATGCAATGCAAATTAATGACGATTACGTTGAAAAAGCCCATTGGTCTAGTTTTATCAATAGCACGTTCAACCTATCCTCTGAACATCAATTTAAAGAATTTATCGTATATTCAGGAAAACTTACAAAAGCAGAAATGGCTGAGCATTTTGCTGACAGCGGAATCTCTCTGAGTGCTGATACTAATACGATAGTTGGTCGTGTTAATAACGGTATTACCGGATTGGGAAGTGCCTTTGCATTTACTAAAACCGGACAATATGGTATTCCTCAATGGTATGATACCAATACCAAGGCGGGAAATTATTCTGTTGACGATGGAAACGGAATGACCTTAACTTACACTATTTCTGATTATATTGAGCCGGACCTTGGAATTGACCATAGCAAATACGAAAGCGTTCATATTATAAAAAAACCTGAAACCTTACCTATGGGATATAAGTATGCATTATCTGCAGTTCCTTATCCCTTTAATGTAAATCACAATGGTGCTTCTGACCAATACGATGTTTCGTGGCGCTCTTCGGATGAAACCGTAGCTTTAGTAATCGATGGGCTGGTTATTCCTCAAAAAACAGGAACTGTTACTATTACAGCAACATTAAGAGGCACCGAAATATCTGATAGTTGCACAATCGAAATTGTAAATAAAGAAAAAACAAATGATATTGTTATCAAAATTTCAGCTGACTATATCAGCGAAAACGGAAATTCGTTTTCTAAGAGCGACTATGAGATGACAACTAAAGCTATTTACGATGCTATCACAGAAGCATACGAGGATGGTTATAATCACATTGTTTTTCCTGAAATTAATTTCTATGCCGCTCCTACTGAAAGTGAATATTACATTCCAAGCGGAATGACGGTTGAATTTCCTGAGGGCTCTGCTTTCCATATGATGCCTAGTGAAATAGCTAAAACTAAGGGATATACTTATTTCAGAATGGGATGGGGCTGGTGGAGCTGTAATATTCCTACGGAAAAAGCTTCTGTTGAAAAGGATGAAAACGGAAACATACTTGCTTATTATTGCAGAGATTCACATTTGATTATTGATAAATATTACGGTGAATTCTACGAGAAGGACGCGACAATGAGCGAGCTTTATGCGGGTGCTAATCAATATCAATGGGGTTGTACACTGTTGAGTATAGGAAAGCGTGCGGAATTTTGTTCTGTTGAAGTTCGAGAAGCTAATTGCCCGACAGGTTTCTTTATTACAATGGGAGGAAAAGGCAACTCTGAATTAGTGAATCGTGAGCAGGGTAGTATCGCCGCAAATGAATTTGTATCAGGATGGTTGAATGATAGGGGCGAATTGGAGGAAAACTCCAATTGGATAAGCACAAAGGATTTCTATTTAGTATCCAAGGCTGCTAATGGTATGGATACCTTGCATGAATACTATATTGGCGATTGGGAACATAATGTTGTTGCCGCAACTCAGCATTTGTATGATATTTTGTGGTATGATGAGGATTTCAATCTAATCGGGACTAATAGATGGCAGTATATTGACGAGGGGTACTCTAACAGACCTCAGAATGCGGTTTATTTTAAATTATCTATTCAACAATCTGAGCTTCCTACCGGTACGGAGGAATATGTTAGAATCGGTCCTGATGAATCGTCAAGATTCTGTGAAATTAAAAATACTAATATTATAAATGGTGCTGACGGATTGGCATCTGTTGTTGGAGCTACTGAGGCTTGTTGGATTCATGATAATTATGTGTCCGGAGGCGGATTGCTGAGCTATGCAGGCTGGTCTCTTACCTTAGAGGATGGCTGGGCAGGAATGAGAGGCACAATTATTGAGAAAAATATTTTCAGAAAATATGGTTACTCCGGTAGTTATGACTATCGCGGCCCTGACTCAGGCGTTTTGTCTCTCTCTTCCGGGTACAATACATTTGTCATTTCTAATTACCTTGGAGCTATTCAGCAAAGCAACTATAATGTAGCAAATACCCATATTATCAATAATGTTGTGCATTCAATGTACGGTTCCTTCAGTAGCGGAAAGCCTAACGATATCAGAACTAAGATTTATGCACATACTTATTATAATGTTTTAGGACAAATCAGTAATGAAACATCTTCAAATGGTAAAAATTATTACCACGAGAACACGATAATTCCAACGGTTAATCTTTGGTGAAATATAAAAATTTAATCGCTCTCTTTTTAGAGGGCGATATTTTTATGATATGATGGCTGTTTTGCAGCTTCCCAAGTCAAATATTTATTGACTATTATTTGTTGTAGTGTTAGAATAAGCTTGTACTAATAAGATAGAATTGCCGAAAGGGGTTTTATTATGAAAACAGGAAAAAGAATTCTTTCAATAATGATGGCAGTTGTAACTTTGGTTTCTGTTATGAGTATTGCTGCAGAGGCGGCAAGTGTAACACTTGCAAAACTGAATCTCGGCTATATGGTGCCTACCAATTCCAAAGGCACAAAAACAATTGAAACAGTTAAGCTTTATGGTGACTATGACTACATAAATTTTTATATTAATTCAAAGAAAAAAGATGCGTGTTTTTTCTATGAAATTTATTCGGATTCAGATTGCACAAAGCTTGTAGAAGGTGATGTGGCTTTTTGTAACAAGGGTGAATATTCTTTAGTTCAGAAAATCAAGCTTAAGAAAAAATATAAATCAAAGACTTATTATATGGTTACTTATGCCGGCAAGATATATTCTGACGGTAGTGCAAAAATTGATAAGAAATCAATGCGTGAATTTCAAATAAAGGTAGACAGAAAAGCTGACTTTGATGAAAAAGTTGTTGTTCTCAAAGAAACTAAAAACACTACCAAAGGTGCATATATTAAGTGGGGAAAGCTCGGTGGTGCAAGCAAATATGAAATTTATCGCAGAAGCATCACAGGTACCAAGTGGAAAAAAGTCGGTACAGTAAGTAGCAAAAAAGATGGTTTCACAGATACATCCGTAAAGAATAAGAATGGTAACTATATTTATTCTGTAAAAGCTGTAAATAAAAAAGGTGTTAAGTCCAGAATGCTTTATGCAGGTCTTATATGCCTTTTTGCAAAAACTCCTGTTATGGAGTCTGCTTGTGTTGTTGGAGATAATACTATTCAGGTGAAATGGAATTCAACCCAATCAGATGCTAAATATATTGTTATGCGTAAAGCGGGAAAGGGTAGTTGGGAAACGCTTAAAACTAACTATTCAGGAACAACTTATAATGATAAAACTGCAGTTAACGGAAAAATATATACCTATTCAGTAAAAGCAGTTATTTCAACTGATTATGGCAAGACTACAAGCTCATATTATGCAAATGCAGATAAGTCGGTAAAATATCTTGAAGCCCCGATTATGAATGAGCTTGAGATAGCTGAGAATGAAATCGGTTTATCATGGGGCTCTGTTAAAGGAGCAACAGGCTATTCTGTTTTGCGTAAACCTCTCGACAGCGATGATGAATGGACGGTTCTGGAAAAAGTATCAAGCGATGTAACTAGTTATGTTGATACAAATGTATCATTAACAGATAGTGCATACCTTTATACTGTTCGTTCCGAGGGAAACGGCTTCAGAGGTAGTTATTCATCAGGAAAGGAATATTTCACCTTAGCTCAACCTGATTTCGATGTTTCAGTTGATGATAGTGTTCAGATAAAATGGAATAAGGTGCAATACGCAACATCATACCGTATTTTTGAGCAACAGGATGATGGTTCATGGGATTTAAAAGCTAAAACTAAGAAAACTTCTTATGAGTTTGAACCATCTATGTACTATAACAAGAAAATAAGTGTTTGCGCAGTGCGTAACGGAATAGAAAGCCCGTATAAAACAGATGTTGATAAAGTTGAGTTTTTTCCTCAGATAACACCGGAATTTAAAGAATTAGATAATTATACTGATATCAAATGGAACGCAACTTTGGCTGATTCGTACAGAGTATACCGCAAATTAAAGGATGCTCCCGATAGTGAGTATGAGCTGTTTTATGAAAATCGTAGCTGTACCTTCAGTAACGGAAGTCCTGAAAATGATGTTGCTTATACATATCAAATAAGAGGTGTGTATGGTGGTGTTGAGCAATATAATAACTTGGTTTCAAAAACTCATATCAGATATTCTCCCGAAACTTGTATAAAAAGCTTCAAAGCATATAAAGAAATTGAGGTTTTTAACCGTCAGTATAAAAGCAGTGATATAGAAACAACAAGCTATCACTTTGATGTTGATAAAACTGATGCCTTTAAAAAATCCGCTGTGAAATTTTATTATTGGGGTAATGCCTATGCCGGAGAGGGTTGGGCACAAACATCGGGCTATTCTTATGTTGAGGATTATGAAGCTGCTTATGATTTAGTTAAACCGGCACGCTTTTGTTGTGTGGTATCCACCAATTCAGGTAACAGTACACCACTTGGTGTGAATACAATTTATGTTGAAGAGGAAACCTGCAAAGCTCCTGAAATAACATTAACTCCAACAAGCAAAGGCTTGAAAATGACATGGAATGCAGTTGATGATGCTGTTGCGTATGATGTAGCAGTATATTTCAGCAAGAGAGATGATTATAAAAAGACATTTAAAGCAGATGGTTCAAAAACATATACCATTAATTTTGATAATGTCAGCTATGATTATAATATATATCTTTGGGTTTCTGCCATTCACGAAAACGGTAATGTAACCACCAGAAGAATTGATGATTATTCAGTTTATCCTAAACCTAAGCTTATAAAAGCTGTAGCCAAAAATGACAATATACAAGTAATATGGGATGGTGCAGATTATGAAGGGTATTTTGCTGTTTTAAGAAAAGCAGAGGGCGAAAGCAAGTGGACCTGTGTAAGCAAAAAATATTATGAGAGTAAATGGTGTACTACCATAGATGGTAAAGAGTATACGGGATTTGTTTACACAGACAAGAAAACAAAAAAAGGCAAAAAATATACCTATACCGTCAGAATTTATAATCCTCAAACCAAAGAGTATGTAAGCTATTACAATACAAAAGGCGTTTCGGCTAAACGGTAACAAAACACGCCCCACAGTTCATTTGAACCGTGGGGCACAAACTTTTATAACTCAAACACCCGTTAATATTTGAGTTTCTAAGTTTATGTTGACTATTTGTGTAAATTTTGATAAACTTAAATCACACTAACACGATAGAAAGTCTATCGTTTGAAGGGAGATTAATTATGAAAACAGCAAAAAGAATTTTTTCGATAATGCTTTCGATAATAATGCTTGTGTCTGTAATGAGCGTTTCTGCCGAAGCTGCGAAGGTAGTTGTTTATGAGGGCAATGATGAAAAATACGGCTATATGGTTCCTGTTAACTATAAAGGAACCGAGGTTCTTTCAACCGTTAAGGTCTATGGTCAGTATGATTACATCAATTTTTACATAAAAGCACAAGAGAACGAGCCCATATATTATTTCTATGGAATATATTCTGATAAAAAGCTGACTAAATGTGTTCAGAACGATGTGATTGAAATTAACGGCAAAGGAGAATACTCTTATTCTCTCAAGTTGAAGCTTAAAGGTAAATATAAATCAAAAACTTATTATGTTGTTACTTATGCTGCTATGTATGATGAGCACAATGATATATTTATTGTCGATGCAGAGTCAATGTGCCAATTTAAGCTTAAGGTTGACAGAACAACATCTTTCAGCAAACAAAAGGTAATGCTCAAAGAAACCAAAAACACAACTAAAGGCGCATATATTAAATGGAGTAAATTAAGCGGTACATATAAATATAATGTTTATCGCAGAAGTATTACAGGTTCAAAATGGAAAAAGGTTGGAACTGTGAGCAAAAGCAAAACAAGCTTCACAGATACATCTGTGAAAAATAAAAACGGTAATTATATTTATACCGTTAAAGCGGTAAATAAAAAAGGTACAGTTGCAAGATACCATTATCACGGTCTCACGTGCCTTTTTGCAAAAACACCAACAATGAAATCAATTAGCGTTACTTATAACGATACAATTGAAGTTAAATGGAATAGTACATCAAGCAAAGCAAAATATAATATCATGCGTAAAGAGGGTAGCGGAAGCTGGAAAACAATTAAAACCAACTATTCTGGCACATCCTATAAGGATACAACCGCAAAGAGTGGTAAGAAATATACCTATTCAGTAAAGGCAGTTCTTTCTACAAGCTATGGTAAAGCAACAAGCTCTTATTATGCAAATTCTGATATGGCAGTAACCTATCTTGAATCTCCCATGCTGAATAGCGTTGCCCCTGTTGAAAATGGTGTTAATGTAAGTTGGGGTGCAGTAAACGGTGCAACCGGTTACACAATTCTCAGGAAAAATATGGATGGTTCAAGCGGTTGGGCATCTGTAGGAAAAGTAGGGGCAGATGCAACCAACTTTGTTGATACATCAGCCGGAATTGAGGAGACATATACTTATAGCGTTCGTTCTGAAGCAGCTAAAAATAAAGGCAGCTATGACAGAAAAGGTATTGATTATATCATTCTTGATAAGCCTGTTATAGCTGTAAAAGAAAACAGATATAATGAAGTTGAAATAAGTTGGAATGAAATTCCTTACGCTACCGGTTATGAGGTGTATTGCAGATCTGTTGGCAGCGAATGGGAGATGTTGGGTGCTGTAGATTCAACAAAGTTGTATTTTACATATGATTTAATAACATTTGGTGATTTTGAATTCAGTGTGCGTGCGGTCAGAAACGATAAAACTTTCAGCGAATATGCTGAAGCATTTGCCTACCACCAAGAAGCAATGGTGATTTGCAGTTCTGTGGCATTTACAGATGGTATAGAACTTGGATGGGATGACCATGGTTACGATAGTTATAATATTTATAGAAGTTTATCTACCGAGGCTCCGGGTGAAGAAGTTTTGATAGGTAATGTTACGGGTAATACATTTAAGGATACCACAGTTGAAAACGATGTTGAATATAAATATAAAGTAATAGGTGTTATTGATGGTGAGGAATATGAAAACCGTACCTACACTACCAAAATCGGTATTGCAACAACTGTGGCGCCACCAAACGTTCCTCAGGTTAGGGTAATTGATGATGTGCTTACTCAATACTGGGATGATTACACTGCATATGCTTATAATTTCAAATATGGCTATTGGGCTTCTATAAGCTTTGACAAGACAAAAGAATATTATGAAGAGTATATTCAGGATGGCAAAATGAAATTGGCATATTCTGATACTATAGGGTCATATTTAAAAACGCCTATTGACAGCACTATAAAAGAAAAAGTATGGTTTGACAATAAGATTGATTATACAGTAAAAGTTAAAAACAAGGATGTTACTATTATTTGTAAGTCGTTAGGTGATAATATTGATTCTATCTGTATTAATCATGGGTCATTTGATACCGAAGGAAAGGATACAGTAACTGTCACCATTTCATTAGAAGATGATGAAAAGTACTATGATTTAGAAATACAAGTGTATACTGATGAATACGATTGTGCAACCGTAAAAGAAAGAATCTATTTGGAGTAAAAAACTAAATTATAAAATCAAAAAAACTCTCATAAGCTCAGTAGAACTTATGAGAGTTTCTTGTTTATAACTCAAACACCTGAATAAGCTGAGAAGCCGCCGTCTACGGGGATTATAACACCTGTTACAAATTTAGAATAGGTTTCGTCACTTAAGAAGAGAAGAGTACCTGTAAGGTCTTCGGGAACACCAAATCTGCCAAGAGGGGTGTGACCGAGGATTTTTTCGCTTCTGGGAGTGAGAGAGCCGTCTTCGTTATAAAGAAGTGCTTTGTTCTGATTTGTTGAGAAGAAACCGGGAGCAATTGCGTTAACTCTTAAACCAACCTCGGAGAAATGAACAGCCATAAACTGAGTAAAGTTTGAAATAGCCGCTTTTGCTGCAGAATATGCAGGAATTTTTGTAAGAGGCTTGTAGGAGTTCATTGAGGAAATGTTAATGATTGTTGCATTTTCTTTAGAAACCATATCTTTTGCAAAAACCTGAGTTGTAAGAAGAGTGCCGAGAAAGTTGAGGTTAAAAACAAATTCAATGCCTTTAGGGTCAAGGTCAAAGAAGGTTTTAACGTCTTCAGCCTTTTCTGTTAAATCGCAAAGCTCGAATTTTTCTTTTGTTGTGTTGCCGTTGGGGTGGTTACCGCCAGCACCGTTAATGAGAATATCGCAAGTACCGATTTTTTCGTTGATAATGCTTCTTGCATTTTCAAGACTTTCTTTATCAAGAACATTACAAGCAACGCCGATAGCTTCAAAGCCTTCTGCTTTGATTTCTTCTGCTACTGCGTTTGCAGATTCTTCTCTTAAATCAAGAACTGCAACCTTAACACCCTGACGAGCAAGGTCTTTTGCAAATCCACCGCAGAGAACACCGCCGCCACCTGTAACAACTGCAACTCTGCCTTTTAAATTATCGTGATTAAACATAGTTTTTCGCTCCTTAATATTAAAACTTTCTTACTGTAACATCATTTAAGTTCGCTTTTTCCAAGCAAACATCAAGTGCATCTGCCGCCGCATCAAATGCTGCACGGTTGGTGGGGTAGGTGTAGTCGTCTTTAAGCTGGTCAGCTGTACCGCCCTCACCCTCTAAATCCTTAAGACCCTCGAAAACTTTGAGATGGGGTTCAAGGGTAAGGAAGTGCTCACCATCTTTGTCTTTTGAAAATCTTTTGAGAAGCTCAACAATATTGCCGTCACCAAGACCTGCGGGGCGAACCTTTCCCCCATCATAAAGGCAGTCTTTAACGTGAAAATAATCAATGTAATCTTTTAAAAGCTCATAAGCAGGGAGAATGTCAACACCGCATTGAATGAAGTTTGAGGGGTCAAAAATACCTTTGATTTTACCCTCAAAGGTTTTGTATATTTCAAGGCAACGAGTTTCAATGTCGCCATAAATATCTTTTTCGTTTTCGTGACAGCACCATATTCCGTTCGCAAGAGAATATGTGCACATTTTATCAAGTCTCTCGAAAACTTCGTCGTGATATTCTTCGAGACTCTGTCCTTTAGTAAAGAAAAAGCTGAACATTCTTATTCTTTCAGTGCCGAGAATGTTTGCAACCTCAACGCAGTTTTTAAAATCCTCAAAATGAGGTGCAAAATCATCGGTTATTTCAATTTTGCCATAATGAGAGCCGATAGCGGAAACACCGATACCATTGTCATCAAGAATTCTCTTAAGCTCTTTAGCCTGTTCAACTGTATAGAGAGAAATGTTGCCCTCGTCAAGTCCTCGGGGCTCAATATGAGTCATACCATGTGCCTTTAAAGCGGCAATCTGTTCTTTTATTCCGCCACCTGCTTCATCAGCAAAGGCAGAAAGATAAAATGTTACAGCCATTTTTATTCTCCTTTAAATTATTTGTTGTATATATTATTTTATGATAAAAATATTTCCCTGTTTTTAAGAATGTACTTTGCTGAAAGTCTCAAAAGCTCATCGGAATTATAAACAGAAGAAAATTCTTCGTCAACCTTACCGATGATATTATAATTAACTGAAACCTCACTGTCAGGGTCATACATCGGTAAAAGTGTTCCGTAGCTTTCAACATATTTTCCTGCACCGATAGCATTCAAAGCATCGGGAACAATTGAAATAAGGGGTTCACCATTGTTTTTGAAGAATGCTGAAAGGCTCTTTTTTGCATCCTCGTCAAAGTATTCCAAGGCATAAATGAATTTTTTTTCGTTCGGGAGTGTGTTGAAGCTTTCGGTCATATCAGTTGCCTTTTCCAACATAACCTGAATATTCATAGCAACTCCGTGAAGAAGCTCTGTTTCTTCTGTGGAATTAAGCTTTTCTTCTGTGAGAACTGTGAATTTCTCTCTTAATTCATAATCTCTTTTCCAGATAGCAGCCTCTTTTTTCAGCCTTTCGCGACGAGCCTTCCCTGATTTAAGAGCTTTGCTCCAAGCAAAAACTGCAATTATTATTGTAACTAAAAGTATTACCCAGTAATACCATTGAACACCAAAAAGCATTTAATCACCTGTTCTGTAAAGATTTATAAATATCACTCTTTTTAAGTCCTGTTTCCTTGGCAATTTCCTTGGCGGCTTCGTTTTTTGAAAGTCCGTTTTCAACAAGCTTTTTCGCCATTTCAACAGCAACATCAACAGTGATTTCCTTTTCCTCTTCCTCGGGCTTGCCCTCAACAATGAGAACATATTCACCCTTAGCGCTACCGTCCTTATATTTCTCTACTGCATCAAAAAGGGTAGTGCGTTCAACATTTTCGTGGATTTTTGTAATCTCTTTAACAAGAGCAATATTTCTGTTGCCCCAGAATTTAGCCATATCTGAAAGGGTGGAGGCTAATTTATGAGGTGCTTCATAGAAAATCATTGTACGCTTTTCATTAACAAGCTCTTCAAGGTGTTTCTTTCTGTTTTGCTTTGAAACAGTCAAAAATCCTTCAAAAGTGAATCTGCCCGAGGGCATACCTGAAATTGCAAGAGCTGTAACGAATGCACAAGGACCGGGAACTGCAAAAACCTGAATTCCGTTTTCGTGGCAAAGCTTTGTTAAATCTTCGCCCGGGTCGGAAATTATTGGCATACCTGCATCAGAAACAAGGGCACAGCTTTCACCATTCAAAAGGCGGTCAATAATTACTCCGCCTCTTTGGGCGCGGTTATGCTCATAGTAGCTTACCATTGGCTTTTTAATTCCGAAATGGTTAAGAAGCTTGATTGTAACTCTTGTGTCTTCAGCGGCAATAAAATCACATTCAGAAAGCACCTGAACTGCTCGGGGTGAGAAATCACCAAGATTTCCGATAGGTGTTCCTACAACATAAAGTATTCCTGCCATTATAAAACATTACCCTCTGCATCAAATAACGGGAGCTTTTCAAGATAAATAATATCTTTTCTATCTGCAGCTTCACCTTCTGCAAGAACTGCAAGTGCACCTGCATAGTCAACTTCTGCCATCTGGATAAGTTTTTCAACTGCCTTGAGAGATTCGCCTGTTGAAATAACATCATCAACAATGATAACCTTTTTGCCCTTCATCTGCTCTGCTTCTGCGGTATCAAGGTAAAGATGCTGTTCGCCCTCGGTAGTAATGGAGTTTACAACAACATCAAAAACCCCTGTCATATAGAGCTTGGGTTTCTTTCTTGCAACAAAATATTTCTTACCGCTCTGGCGTGACATTTCGTGAGCAAGAGGAATACCCTTTGCCTCTGCGGTGATTATGTAATCAAATTCGGGTGCTTTTTTAAGAAGTGCATCTGCACAAGCAACCGTAAGCTCTGCATCTCCAAACATAACGAAAGCACCAATCTGAAGCTTTTCGTTAAGAGGGCAGAGGGGGAGTTTTCTGTCAAGTCCTGCAATTTTCATTGAATGATACATATCTATTCTCCTTCGGTGCAACACTACACCATTTTTATACATCTTAATTATATATAAAACAGGTAAAAAAAGTCAATAAGAAACAATGTTGAAAATAGTCCTATATTATTGTATAATAGTTCTATATTTTTATGAATTGCGAAAGGTGAAAGATATGCATATACCAACCTGCGAAACAAATGAGCTTAATATAATTCCATTTGAAGAAGCACTTTTAAAAGAAGCGGAGGGCTCATTTGAATATAACAGAGAAAAATGGCTTTATGTTCCCAATGCCTATACAGAATATCGTTATATTTTAGGCACAAGGGGAGAAAATCCTTTAATCTGCATTGGCATTAACCCATCCACCGCAAGGCCCGATGACCTTGATAATACCTTGAAATCTGTTGAACGCACCGCTGCTTTCAATGGCTTTGACAGCTTCATAATGTTCAATGTTTATGCCCAGAGAGCAACAAATCCTAAAGATATGGATGGAGAGTTCAACACACTTTTACATAATGAAAATATGAATGCCTTTCGCTATGTTCTTTCATCCTACGGTGAGGGCAGAACTCCTGCTGTATGGGCAGCTTGGGGTACTATAATCGAAAAAAGACCATATCTCATTCCCTGCGTTAAGGATATGATTAAAATCGGTAATGAATTCGGTGCAAAATGGTATACAGTGGGCAAACGCTCAGTTAAAGGACACCCCCACCATCCATTGTACCTGAAAAATAACAGTCCTGTTGAGGATTTTGATATAGAAAGCTATATTTTATCTCTTGAAAATATGTGAGTATAAATATACCTTAAAACTGTGTTGACAATTTGCGACTATATATGATATAATCCACAAGTATATTTTTGAAAGACTGTGAAGAGAACAAGTAGCACTTTTCAGCGTAAAAAAGAGAGTTGCCGTTTGGTGAGAGGCGCGTGAGCGGATTGTGTGAATACATCTCGGAGTTTCGCACCGAAATTTTCAGTAGGCTGCGGCGGGTACGCCCGTTAAAGCGTTTGAGTTTTATTACTCTTTAAGGCAGGTTGCGTGAGCAATTTGCGAAAAAAGGTGGTAACACGGTCAGTTTATCTGCTCGTCCTTTAGCTTCGGTTAGAGGACGATTTTATTTTTACAATAATTTATAAAGGAATGAATGAATTTGCCTATTACAGATTTTCTTGTGATTAACGCAAATAACTACAAAAATGAGGTTGCTCTTGTTGAGATTAACCCCGAAATGCAGGGAAAAAGCCGCCAGACCTGGCGTGAATATTCTCTTATTGAAACAAATCCCTTTAATGTGGGCAGAAGTGAGCTTACTTGGGGCGAGTTTGATAAAAGAGCAAACCGCTTTGCAAACCTTCTTCTTTCAAGAGGTATCAAAAAAGGGGATAGAGTTGCAATTCTTCTTATGAACGGAATTGAATGGCTTCCCATTTATTTCGGTATTCTAAAAACAGGTGCTCTCGCAGTTCCGCTTAACTACCGCTATACTGCTGAGGAAATCAAATATTGCCTTAAGCTTTCTGATAGTGATGTTTTGGTTTTCGGTCCTGAGTTTACAGGTCGTGTTGAGGAAATTGCTCATAGAATTCCCGATGTTAAATATACCTTCTATGTTGGTGAGGATTGCCCCACCTTTGCAGAAAGCTATGACAGATTAGTAACATATTGCTCATCTCACGCACCGGGAATTGAAATTTCCGATGATGATGAAGCCGCAGTTTATTTCTCTTCAGGCACAACAGGCTTCCCAAAAGCAATTCTTCACGCTCACAAAAGCCTCGTTCACGCTGCTTTAACTGAGCAGAAACACCATTCACAAAGCAGAGACGATGTTTTCCTTTGCATTCCGCCCCTTTATCACACAGGTGCAAAAATGCATTGGTTCGGCTCTCTTGTGGCAGGTAGCAAGGCAGTTCTTCTTAAAGGCACAAAGCCTGAGTTGATTCTTAAAACCGCAAGTGAAGAACGATGCACAATCGTATGGCTTCTTGTTCCGTGGGCGCAGGATATTCTTGATGCTATTGACAGCGGAGAGGTGGATTTAAGCGAATATGCTCTTTCCCAATGGAGATTGATGCATATAGGTGCTCAGCCTGTTCCTCCAAGCCTTATCAAGCGTTGGCTCAATATTTTCCCACATCATCAGTATGATACAAACTATGGTCTCAGCGAATCTATCGGACCCGGTTGCGTGCATCTCGGTGTTGAAAATGTTCATAAGGTTGGCGCAATCGGTAAAGCAGGCTACGGTTGGGAAGTTAAAATTGTTGATGAACATAAAAATGAGGTTGCTAAAGGCGAGGTCGGTGAGCTTGCGGTAAAAGGTCCCGGCGTAATGCTCTGCTATTATAAAGACGAAAAAGCAACCAATGAAGTTCTCCGTGATGGTTGGCTTTATACAGGCGATATGGCTCAGGAGGATGAGGACGGCTTTATCTTCCTTGTTGACCGTAAGAAAGACGTTATCATTTCCGGCGGTGAAAACCTTTACCCTGTGCAGATTGAAGACTTCCTTCGCAAGCACGATAAAATCAAAGACGTTGCAGTTATCGGTCTTCCCGATGCTCGTCTTGGTGAAATTGCTGCCGCTATTATTGAAGCAAAAGATGGCGAAACCTTAACAGAAGATGATATTAACGATTTCTGCTATGATTTGCCAAGATATAAACGCCCCAGGAAGCTTATTTTCGCAAAAGTTCCCCGTAACCCCACAGGTAAAATTGAGAAACCCAAGCTTCGTGAGATGTATTGCGGTGAAAGCCTTGTTGCTTCACAGAATGAAATAAACAAATAATCCAAAGAGGTACAGATAAATGAAAAAATTACTTTTAGGTAATGAAGCGGTTGCACGCGGTCTTTATGAGGGCGGTTGCAGAGTTGCTTCAAGCTACCCCGGAACACCCAGCACAGAGGTTACCGAGTGCATTTCTACATACAATGAAATAACAAGCGAATGGGCACCCAATGAAAAGGTTGCAATGGAGGTTGCTTTTGGTGCGGCAGTTGCAGGAGCACGTTCATTCTGCGCTATGAAGCACGTTGGTCTTAATGTTGCCGCAGACCCTCTTTTTACATCTTCCTATACAGGTGTTAATGCAGGTCTTGTTGTGGTTGTTGCAGATGACCCCGGTATGCATTCTTCTCAGAATGAGCAGGATAGCCGTCACTATGCAAAAGCTTCAAAAATTATGATGCTTGAACCTGCCGATTCTGACGAATGCCTTAAATATTCCAAAATGGCATTTGAGCTTTCAGAAAAATTTGATACACCCATTATTCTTCGTCTTACAACAAGAGTTTCCCATTCAAGAAGCCTTGCAGAAGTTTCCGACAGAGTTGATAACGGTCTTAAACCATACGAAAAGAATGCTCCAAAATATGTTATGGTTCCTGCAAACGCAAAGGTGAAGCACATTGAGGTTGAAAAGAGAATTCTTAATCAAATCGAATATTGCGAAACAGAAGCAGTTGAAAACGGACTTAACAGCGTTGAATATAACGACAAGAAAATCGGTATAATCAGTGCAGGTATCTGCTATGAATATGCTAAAGAAGCATTGGGCGATAAAGCATCTTACCTTAAATTAGGTTGCGTTTATCCTCTTCCCGAAAAGCTTATTAAGGATTTCTGCAACGAATGTGAAACAGTTTATGTTTTAGAAGAGCTTGATGATTATATTGAAACTCATTGCCGTAAAATCGGTGTTGATGTAAAGGGTAAATCAGAGTTTACTCTTCTCGGTGAATATTCTCAGGGACTTATCAGAAAAGTAATTCTCGGTGAAGAAAGCAAATCTCTTAAGGCAGATGTAGATATTCCTGCAAGACCTCCCGTTCTTTGCGCAGGTTGCCCCCACAGAGGTCTTTTCTATGCTCTCAAAAAGCTTAATGTAACTGTTAGCGGTGACATCGGTTGTTATACTCTCGGCGCTTCAAAGCCTCTCGGTATGATTGATACAGTTCTTTGTATGGGCGGTAGCGTATCAGGTCTTCACGGCAGAAATCTTGCAGACCCCGACCACGCAAACAAATCTGTTGCAGTTATTGGTGACTCTACCTTTATTCACTCAGGTGTTACAGGTCTTATTGATATTGCTTATAACAACAGCAATTCAGTTACAATTATTCTTGATAACAGCATCACAGGTATGACAGGCCACCAGCAGAACCCAACAACAGGCTTCAATATCAAGGGCGAGCCTGCAGCAGCAGTAAGCCTTGAAAAGCTTTGCGAGGCAGTTGGCATCAATAATGTTTTCGTTGTTGACCCATATAACCTTGATGAATGCTACACAACAATCAAGAATGCACTCCAGCTTAACGCTCCTGCAGTTGTAATTTCAAGAAGACCTTGCGCTCTTCTTAAAACTGTTAAGCATAATCCGCCTCTTAAGGTTAATAAAGATAAATGTAAGTCCTGCAAAATGTGTATGAAAATCGGTTGCCCTGCTATCAGTATGAAGGACGGTAAAGCAGAAATCGACTTTACACAGTGCCTCGGTTGCAATGTTTGTTCTCAGCTTTGCAAATTCGGTGCTATTGAATAAGAAAGGGGAGAGCTAAAAATGAATAAAGCTATAATGATAGTTGGCGTTGGCGGTCAGGGAACTCTTCTTGCAAGCCGTATTTTAGGTAGTGCTCTTCTTTCACAAGGGTACGATGTTAAGGTTTCCGAGGTTCACGGTATGAGCCAGCGTGGCGGTTCCGTTGTTACCTATGTTAAATATGGCGAGAAGGTTTATTCTCCCGTTGTTGGTGAGGGTGAAGCTGACCTTATTCTCGCATTCGAACAGCTTGAGGCTGCAAGATGGCTTTCCTGCCTTAAGCCCGACGGAAAAGTAATCGTGAACACACAGAAAATTGACCCGATGTCAGTTGTTATCGGTGACAGCGTTTACCCTGATGGTGTTCTTGATGCGGTAAGAAATGCAGGTGCAGCAGTTGTTGAGCTTGATGCTCTTCCCCTTGCAGTTGAAGCAGGCTCACCTAAAGCTACAAACGTTGTCCTTATTGGCGCAATGGCAAAGAATACAGATATCCCTAAGGAAATCTGGCTTGATGCAGTTAAATCCTGCGTCCCCGCAAAATTCCTCGAAATGAACCTTAAGGCGTTTGAATTAGGTTACAATAAATAAAAACTATTGGCACTCGGTTGAAACCGGGTGCCAACTTTTTGTTTACCATAAACAGTTGATTAATACAGAGGTTTGCTAATTGCTTAGAAAATAAACTTGTAAAATAAAAAAGCACATTGTATAATTAAATAAACAACATAACGCGTTTTTGATGAAGGGTGGGATATGAGTGCGAATTGCCTTATGTGATGATAATAAAGATTGCCGTGAATTATTGTTCAATTATGTTAATTGTTATTTTAATGATAAGCAGATATCTTTTGAGGTTGAAGAATTTACTTGTGGTGAAGATTTACTCGATTCAAATTTAAAATTTGACATTGTTTTTTTAGATATTGAAATGGGAGCAATCAATGGCATCAAAGTAGCTGAAGAATTAAACAAGCGAAACAGAAACGCTATAATTTTTATTGTTACTGCATATAACAGTTATCTTGATGATGCTATGGATTTAAAGGTTTTCAGATTCATTGACAAAAATTTAATATCGCCGGAGAGAA
>JAZNTA010000193.1:0-3274 GCA_045591525.1 Acutalibacteraceae bacterium
AACGAATACCCGTATCAAACAGCTTGTAGAAGAAAAGACCTCTCCCCGAAATCGTGATGAGCAAGAAATTGCAGGCTATAGGGATGCTCTTAATATTATCCATGAGAACTTTGATGCAATTCCAATTTCTAAAAACTATATTTTGCAACTTCATAAAATTATGTGCAGTCATATGAATAACCCCATGGCTGGCAGAACAAAGAGTGTGCAAAATTATATAAGCACAACTTACCCTGACGGACATTCAGAAGTTCTGTTTACACCACTAGCACCTTATGAAACTGAAGAGGCGCTTGATAAAATCTGCGAAGAATATAATAAAGTTATCGGCAATCTTGAACTTGAACCATTGATTGCAATTCCCACATTCATTCACGATTTTCTCTGCATTCATCCTTTTAATGACGGAAATGGAAGAATGTCAAGACTGCTTACCACCTTGTTGCTTTACAGAAGCGGATTTTATGTTGGCAAATACATCTCGCTTGAAGCTAAAATTGCAGGTAGCAAAGATTTATATTATGATTCGCTTAACAAATCTCAGGATGGATGGCATGAAGGCTCTGAGGATGCAACACCGTTTATAAAATATATCCTTGGTACTATTCTTGCTGCATATAAAGACTTTGAAGACAGATTTTCCATCGTAGAAGAAAAACTTCCTGCAATCGAAATGGTAAGAAAGGCATCACTGAATAAGGTGGGGCGCTTTACCAAACAGGATATCAGAGAACTCTGTCCGTCACTCAGCATAAGCTCCGTTGAAGGGGCACTTCGTAAAATGGTAAGCGAAGGAGAGCTAAAGCGTGAAGGCTCAGGCAAGTCTACTTGCTATTATAGAATAAAATAAAATCAGAAAGGTTATGATGTTATGAACAGACCGCACATAATCTGTCACATGGTGACATCAATAGATGGAAAGGTTACGGGAGAATTTTTATCCAGACCGGAATGTGAAAAGGCTACGGATATATATTATGAGTTAAATCGTGAGTATAACAAAAACGGTGCAAATGGGTTTATTTGTGGTCGTGTAACTATGGAAAGCAGTTTCACAAACGGATGGTATCCCGATCTGACAAAGTACGAGCCTGTTAAAAATAAAGATGATTTTATCCCTGACAATTTGTTGGCATTTTATGCAGTTAGCTTTGATCCAAAAGGAAAACTTGGTTGGAAAACGAGCAAGATTATCGACGAAGACCCTGGCTATGGCGATGCACAGATAATAGAAGTTTTAACCGAGCAGGTTGATGGGCGTTATCTTGCCTATCTGCAGAGTATAGAGATTCCGTATATCTTTGCAGGCGAAAACGAGATTGATGTTAAAATCGCTCTTGGAAAACTCAAAAATCTTATGGGCATAAACTGTCTTCTTTTAGAGGGTGGAAGCATTGTAAATGGATATTTTCAGCGTGCAGATGTAATTGACGAGCTTAGCCTTGTTGTCGCCCCAATTATTGCAGATAGCACGGACAAGCCGTTATTTATGGACAGCACAGCGTCAGACTTTAAATTGAAAGAAATCAAGCAATACGATGATGTTGTATGGATGAATTATAAAAAGGTGGCGAAATAAAATGTTAAATAAATTATTAAAAAGCGTATTGGACCAGGACACAGCCCCTGTGGTTGTTTGCGATATGGACGATATCATTGTTTATATGAATCCTTGTGCAATAGAGCGTTATCACGGAAATTTAACAGATAAAAGCATCAAAGATTGCCATCCACCAAAAGGTAATGAAATGATAGATAAGGTGGTTGCGTGGTTTAAGCAAAGCAAGGATAACAACATAATCTACACCTATCGCAACGACGAGGAAAACAAAGATGTGTATATGGTTGCTCTTCGTGATGACGACGGGACACTCATCGGCTATTACGAAAAGCATGAGTATAGAAATAAAGAAACAGTAGGGCTTTATCAGCCGAAGAAATAAGTTTAAATTTGACGAGGTAACCCAAATGATAGAAATTAAAACTTGGATGGATAATTTTTTGAAAACCATAAATGACACTTTTGGAGACCGTGTGTGGTTTGTCGGTCTGCAGGGTAGCTATGGTCGTGGCGAGGCAACAGAAAAAAGTGATATTGATATTGTTGTAATACTCGATGAATTGTCCCCTGCGGATATAAAGACCTATAATACGATGCTTGATACCTTGCCGAACAGGGAATTGATTTGCGGATTCCTTTCAGGAAAAAGTGAAATCTTAAACTGGGAGTCTTCAGACCTTTTTCAGTTTTATTATGATACAAAGCCGATAAAAGGAAGCCTTGATGAATTACTGCCTAAGATTACCGAAACTGCTGTTAACAGAGCAATAAGAATCGGTGCATGCAATATCTATCACGGCTGTGTGCATAATATGCTGTATGAAAAGAGCGAAGAAATTTTAAGGGGATTATATAAATCTGCGTCTTTTCTTGTACAGGCGATAGCTTTTCAGCAAATAGGAAAGTATATCAGCCATCAAAAAGATTTACTGGAAATTGTTTCTGCCGATGAACGAGCTATTGTTGAAACTTTTTTGAGTCTAAAAAATAGTGGAGCGGTTGAGTTTGACAAAATGTCCGAAGTTTTATTTTTATGGTCAAAGAATTGGATTGTTTCAACCGAGAATTGAAAGGTGAAATCTATGAACACATTTGAAAAGATATATGAGGTTGTGAAAAGCATCCCAAAAGGCAAAGTCGCAACATATGGGCACGTGGCACTACTTGCAGGAAATCTCCGTTGGGCAAGGGTTGTTGGTTATGCTCTGCACGTAAACCCCGAACCGGGGACTATTCCATGTCATAGAGTTGTAAATCGCGAGGGCAAGGTTGCACCGGGTTTTGCATTTGGCGGCGCGGGTGTTCAAAGACAACTGCTCGAATCAGAAGGCATTGTTTTTGAGCCGGACGGCAGGATAGATTTGGAGAAATATAGTATATAACATAAGAAAATTTACAGGTGTATTCAATATGAACAAAATAGCATTTATAAAATATATATCAGCACTTTTGCTGTTTGGACTAAACGGCATAGTTGCAAGTCATATAGCAATGAGCAGTTATGAGATAGTTTTTATGAGAACACTCATAGGCAGTATTCTTTTGATTATCTTATTTATGCTTGGAAAAGGGAAATTTCATATCAGGGAAAGTAAAAAGGATTTCCTCTTTGTAGTATTTTCAGGTATTGCAATGGGAACAAGCTGGATGTTTTTGTATGAAGCATATCAGCAGATTGGTGTCAGTCTTGCATCTTTGCTTTATTATTGCGGA
>JAZNTA010000194.1:0-2414 GCA_045591525.1 Acutalibacteraceae bacterium
TATATCCTACATCGGTTCGTCTGCCGGTATTCTTTATACCCGTGATGATGTAACCTATCCTGACAACAGCGTGGAAAAGATTGAGCTGTCGGTTCTTGCATATCCTGTTTTTGAGGGTGCTGCACCTACCGTTATGCAAAGGGGTGTAACGCTCTTTGCTCATAAAACAGACGACGCAAAGAAAAACAAGGCAATGGAAATATTTGTTGATTTCCTTGCAGAAAAGGACAATAACATTGAATTTGCCTCTGCATCGGGCTATATTCCGGGAACAGATGAAGCCTTTGAAGGACTTTTTTCAAATCTTGAAGGTGTGGAAAATTCCAAATACCGTATGCTTTATGATGCTGTAAGCGATATGTACGGCAAATATACCTTCAAGCCGCTTCCCGTGTTTGAAAATTCTTCTGCCGTTCAAAAGGAATTTGACGGCAATGTTACCAATATACTTTCAAAGGCACGGGCAGAATATCAGGCGAGAGTGTCCGCAGGCGAGGATAAAAACACCGTTTTACCGGAGCTTTGTGAAAAGGCGCTCAATGAACTTAAAAGCAAGTATTAAAGGATAAGGAGGAGCAGAAATGAAGCTGCCGCAGATTAAAGCCACTTTGGCGGAAATAAAAAACAGCGGTCTTTCTATGAAAAAGAGACTTGCTGTGTATATTGCTGTGCTTTTGATGCTGTTCCTTGTTGTTATCGGGATTGCACTGAATTTTTTAGGCATTCTCAATATTACGCCGTTTCGTCTGAGAGAAACCTTTCATCGGGAGCTTAAAGAAACGAACTACCGTGCAGAAACCTCTATTGATACAAATGCTGCTCATGCAATTCTGTTTGCAGAGCATCTTTCTAAGGAAACAGAGCATTATCTTGCCGCAAAAAACATAAGCTTTGAAGCTTTGGAAAACAATGCGGCGCTGATTGACGGGCTTGAGGCAGAGGTTTACAATATTGTAGCTGCAAATATGCAGTATGCCGATTGCAGCGGTGCATTCTTTATGCTTAATACGACAGTAAACAGTAAGCTTCCCGAAAAATACCACAGCGGCATTTACCTGAAGTTTTCCTATCTTCACTCAGACAGTATGGTAAACCATACAACTTCAATGCTCTACGGCTCGTCTGCCGTTGCAAAGGAGTATGGTGCTGATTATTACAGCGAATGGCACTTGGAGATGCCGGAGGGTATTTATCACGAGCTTGATGATGTGTTTCATATTTCAAAGGCAGACTTTAATGACAGCTATATCCTGACGGGTGTATATCAGATTCCCGGCACATGGGAAAATGTAAGGTTTTTATGTGTTCCCGTGTTTGACTTAAGCGACAAGCTTATCGGTGTATGCGGCTTTGAAATATCAAGCCTTTATTTCAGCCTGACCTACGAAACCCATAATGACGAGCTTGACAACATCATTCACGGTTTATTTACAGAGAGTGAGAAGGATTCATATACCGGGCAGATGTCCGTCAATCATTCGGGGTATTCTCCGTCCGACACAGGCGTAATGACAATAAAGAAGGGCAAAAATCTTGACACCTTTACATACGGAAACGAAACCTTTATCGGTAAGTACGGAGAGATTACACTGGGCAACAGCAAGCATATTTTAACCGTTATGGTTCCCGAAAAGGAATATCAGTCCTTGCTTTCCGAATCGTATATCAGAATGCTTGCGGTGCTCATTATTGTTCTTATGCTGATGGTTTTGATTTGCCTTTATTTCAGCCACAAGTATATGAAGCCGATTCTTAAAAGCTTTGAGCATATAAAGACAAATTCCGTTCCCGCAGATCAGGTTAAAATTCCTGAAATCAACGACCTTTTCCGTTTCCTTGCAGATAAGGATAAAGGTCACGAGGACGAAATAACCGAGCTTACACGCCTCCGCAACGAGGCAAAGGATGAATACACAAAGATTCAGACGCAGCTTGACAAGGTGGTAGAACGACATAAATCCGGTGCCGATCCTGAATTTTATGAGATATTCAAGTCAAATGTATCCAAGCTCACTCAAAAGGAAGCACAGATATTCAGGCTCTATCTTGAGGGAAAAACTGCAAAGGAAATTCAGGAGATAACGGAAATCAATCAGAACACACTCAAGTATCACAACAAAAACTTATATTCAAAACTCGGTGTTACGAGCAGAAAAGAGCTTTTGCTTTATGCTGCTATGCTTAAAAAAGAAGGAGGAGTTTTATGACACTTGCAGACAGACTGAATAAAATCATTGATGAACAGGGACTTACCAAAAGAGCGTTTGCAAAAACCTTGGGTGTCAGCGAAAACTACATCTATCAGCTCACAGGAAGCCAAGAAAAGCTGACCACCATATCCGAAACTCTTGCAAAGCTCATCGCCCTTGAATTTGGATATGATAAAGACTGGATTATATACGGCGATAAAAACT
>JAZNTA010000195.1:0-1581 GCA_045591525.1 Acutalibacteraceae bacterium
ATTTAGTAAAGTAAATCATAAGACAAAAGGCAATAAATATAAAACCATCTGCATTACCAAGTCGGTCTTACAGATGGTTTTATTGTTTATTCAATTACAATTCTGAGTGAAAACTTGCGGTCATCAGTCTTAAATTCATAAGCAGCACCGGCTTTTTCGCAGAAGGCTACTATTGAGCGTGTTCCGAGACCGTGTTCTGATTTTGTGCTTACGGGAACACCGTTTTTATCGAGGCTTATGTTTCCGTCAAAACTATTGCTTATCTGTATCATAAAGCAAGGATAAGTTATTGCCTGTATTTCGATATATCTGTCTTCGGGTTTGAGCTTCATACAGGCGTTGATAGCATTTTCAATAGCATTAGCAAACACTACCGAAAGCCCGACTTCATCTACCGGCAATGTGTCCCGCAACTTGATAGAGGTTGTAATTTTTATTTGATTACTCTCTGCTTTTTGAAGATATGATGCAAGAATGGAATCTATAACAGCATTTGAGGTATATCGCTTAACCTTTGTTTCATCCAGCTTCTTATGATATTTTTGCAGGTATTCAATCAGTTCATCATATTGCTTGTTTTCTGCCATTGTTGCAATGGAGTCTATTTTATGCCTGAAATTATGTCTTTCTATGCGGAAAGCTTCTTCGGATAAATTTATTTCGGCAATACGTTCTCTCATATTTGAAATCTGGAGTTTTAATATGTTTTCCTGCTCATTAGCAAAATGTAATTCTGCTTGATGCTTCAGCGTTATGAAAATATTGATATACAAAACAGGCATTAACACAAACAATAAAATTGCAAGCGGTAAGTATTCAGGTCTGTCTGTAATAATAGTCGGAAAGCTCATTACAAGCACCAGTACAACATAAAATACTCCTCCGATGGCAGCAAATGCGTACCAACCTTTTTTCGTATGCTTTTGTATCTCCAAAAAAGCAGTTCTGAATTTTTTTGCAACAAACCATTCAAGCAAAGGAAACGCAATAAGTCTTGATATAAACATAAAAATAAAGTTGTCTCCGGGCAAATAATAATCTAAGATGTAGGTAATATATATGATTTCAAGCGAAATGGTATCTACTACGCAGAAAGTAAACAAAAACCTTCCGTCACGGTATTTTGCAAGAAACCAAAAGAATATAAGGCTCGGCAACGTACAGGTAAGAAGCACTATCTCTCCGCACTTTTCAGGTCCGAGAATAAAAAAACAAGCCAGATTAAATATAGCAAGCGGAACCATTACAATTATGGTAAGCGTCATAGCCTTTTTCTTCGGGTATCTGGACTCATAAAGAAACATAAACAGGATGAGTACATGAACCAAAGACCATATAACAGATAATTCTCGAAATATTGTCATATTCTGCTTTCCTCCTTAAACCAAAAATCTATCCACGCTGAGCGAACATCAAGGCAGGCGGACTTTGGCAGGAATAAAATGTTTTCATTCCGAAAAACCAAAGAATCTTTTTTTACGGAACTGACATGATACAAGTTTACCAACATACTGCTTCCGCAAAGGAAAAAAGAATTATCGCATAACAGTTCTTCTACTGCTTTTGAAAATCCTGTGCGGA
>JAZNTA010000196.1:0-71138 GCA_045591525.1 Acutalibacteraceae bacterium
GAAAAACTTTGGCTATTTTTACATTTTATTTAGAGGTTTATTCGTTGACATTATAAGTGGTTTTATGGTATATTTATTCTGTAAAATCATATAGTAGGGGCGAGTGTGCTCGTTTGATAAAAAAGCCAATTGCTTCTGCAAATTTACAAAAACAATAATGGATTTTAATCCGTAAAACCGAAAGGAAGAAACTAAAAAATGAAAAGAAGTATTTCACTGGTGTTATGCCTTGCTATGCTTGTTTCGGTATTCTCTTGCCTTGGCGTTACTGCATCTGCTGCAGGTGTTGCTCAGGATTTGTTTACCGTTAAAGAAGGCGAATTCAAAAACGACAAAATCACATACACCGTTTATCTTAATAAAGGTGTGAGTATGATAGGTTCTATTATCTATGCAAAATTTGATTCAGATGTACTTGCAATAGATGAAGCTAACACCGGTGCGTATATGACAACTGATAGCTATGGTGACGAGTGCTATAGTATCAATGGTGAATATGAAAAAGGCTTTATGGTTGGTTTTAATAATCAATATTCTATAGCTCACGTTGTCGGAGCGGAATCTGATTATAAGTCAAACTCCGCAAACAGAGCTTATATGCAGTTTACGTTTAAGGCAATTGACGGAAATCGTCCCAAAACAACGGTTAAATTCTATTGCTATGAATTCGAAAGTCAGAGCGTACCTGAAAACAATATTGAGAATGGTAGCGACAGTCTTATTCATTCAGACACAAGAACAACTCTCGGTCAGGTAATCATTGATTCTGTTGAATCTGAAAAAGATGGCGTAAGAATCAGTTGGAAAAAGGTTACGGGTGCTGATTTTTACCGCGTTTATAAGAAAATAGACGGCACAAACACAATAATCTATGAGACAACAGACGGAAACGTTACTGACTATCTCGATGAAGATGTTAAAAACAACACTTCTTACACTTATTCCGTAAGAGCAGTTAACGAAGCAAGCTTTGAGGATGAAAACGGCAATAAATATCCTGCAACTCTCAGCGGATATGTTTCAACAAAATATACCGTTGCTCCCACAAAACTTACGCTTACAAATGACGACGGCAAGGTTATTGTAAGCTGGTCAAAGGTTGAGGGTGCAACTGCTTACAGAGTTTACAGAAGAACAGTTGATGCAGACGGTGATGTAAGTAAATGGGAATCATTCAAAAAGATTACATCTACAACTTATGAAGATAAAACCGCAAAAAGCGGAACAAAGTATGAATATGCAGTGCGCACATATTCTGATGATTATTTCAGTGATTTGTATTCCGAAAAAGAAATCGTTTACCTTGCAATTCCCGAGTTTTCTATTGAAGCAACAGTAAAAGGTGTTAAAATCTCCTGGGATAAAGTTGCAGGAGCTAAAGAATATAAGATTTACAGAAAAGTAAAAGGCGGTTCCTGGAAAAGCATAACAACAGTTTCTTCTTCCAAAACATCATATACAGACACAGCAGCTTCTAGCGGTAAAACACTGTATTATAAAATTGTTGCAGTTAACGGTTCTTACACAAGTGATTATGAATATCACAAAATGTATTACCTTGCAACACCTAAAGTAAGTGTTAAAAACACATCTTCCGGTGCAAGGGTTTCCTGGAAAAAGGTAAGCGGTGCAACAAGCTATGAAATTTATCGTAAAGCCGGTAGTGCAAAATCATGGAGCAAAATCAAAACAACCAAGAGTACTGCTTACACAGATACAAAAGTTAAAAGCGGTACAACCTACAAATACACAATAAGAGCAATAAGCAGTTCCGGTAAATCAAAATACGGCAGTACCGCTTATGAAACAATCCGTTTCCTTTCTGCTCCCAAGCTTGAGAAAATCAAAAGTACCAAGAGTGGTGTTACAGTTTACTGGAATGATGTAAAAGGTGCAGATGGCTATATTATCTACAGAAAAGCAGGTTCAGGTAAATATAAAGAATATGCTACTGTTAAAGGAAAGTCAACAGAAAAATATCTTGATAAGTCTACAAAAAAAGGAACAACTTACTCTTACAGAGTTTATGCAAAATATAAGACCTATACAAGTAGTTATAAATCAAGCCTTTCAATCAAGGATAAGTATTAATTAAAAAACATTGATTCCTAAGGAGGAATTGCTTTGAAAAGAGTTATATCATTGCTTCTTTGCTTGGTAATGTGTGCTTCTGTTTTTTCTGCAACAGCAACGCAGGTTTATGCATTGGGGGAAACAGAGGATATATTTACCGTAGATAAAACTGAATTTAAAAATGATAAAATAACTTATACAATTTCACTTGCACCCAATCAGGAAAAATTAATAGGCACAATTATCAAAGCTGAGTTTGATAGTTCTGTTTTGGAGATTTCTTCTGAAAGCGGTGCTGTTGGTTCTGTGAATTCTTATGGTGAATTTGCAGCCAATGTAACAGGCTATTATGAAGAAGGCATCACTTATGATGACGAAAATGTATATTCTATTGCATATATGAATCCTAACGGATTTAATATCGGAGCTAACGGTAAAGCATTTATCAAAGTTGCTTTTAATGCCATCAGTGAAAAACGTCCTGTTACTGAGGTTAGGTTCTACTGTGAAGAATATATTACTGAGGACGAAAATGATGATAACGACATTACTAAAAATGATGGTAAACAGCTTATCTATGAGGACTCGTTCTTCACCCTTAACCCTGCAGAAAATGTAGAGGTTGCATCATGCGTTGAAGGTCTTAAATTCACCTGGACTGAAGCAGTCGGTGCGGAGTGGTATAATATTTATCGTAAAGAAGCTATTGATGGCAATGAATTCACCGAATGGGAGCTTTATGATACTGCTGATGCAGGCGTTACAGAATATATTGATGAAACCATTGAAAAAGGCAAGGAATATTATTATTCAATAGAATCTGCTAATGAATATGGTGTAAGAGAATATGACAAAACCGGTCTTGTAGGTTTTGATTTCGGTACTATTACCGAGGTTAATGCAGAGCTTACCGAACGAGGTGCATTGGTTTCTTGGGCACCCCTTGACTATGCAGTAAGTTATACTGTTTACCGACAGGCAGAAGGTGAAACTAATTGGAAGAAGCTTGATGACACAGCAGAAACCTTCTATGAAGATGAACCTCTTATGAGTGATGTTGAGTATTCATATAAGGTTAAGGCACATCACGAAAAAGGATACACAGCAGATACATCCTGTGACCCTGCCAAAATCGTGTTTATTGCAAATGCGGCAATTATAGAATATGAATTGAATTTCAATGATATCGTTATCAATTGGCAAGCAGTTGATGGTGCAGTTGGCTACGAAATTTACAGAAAAGCAACCGGTGAAAATGAATATACTCTCAAAGCAACAGTTGAAATTCCCGGTTATCTTGATACAGATGTTGTAGCAGGTAATGAATATTCCTATAAGGTTCGTTCCCTCATTAACCTTGAAACTAAGGAAGGTAGCGTTCTTGGTGAGGATAGCTTTGATTTGGTTAAGCTCCCCATTGTAACTGATATTGTTGCAACTCTTGGCGGTGATAATGTTTCAGTTAGTTGGGAAGCAGTCGACCTTGCAGAAGAATATGTAATTTTACGCCAGGATAACAACAATGGTAACTGGTTTGAAATTGCAACTGTTAATGCTTCTCAGACAAAATATGCTGACAGAGCAGTAAAAAGCGGTAAAACATATACCTATGCAATAAGAACAAAAGCAGATGGTATGGTAACAAAAGAATTTGCAACATCAAATTCTGTTTATTATCTGGATGCTCCTACAGTTGATGGTGTTAAAAACGGTTCAAACGGCATAGAATTTACTTTCGATAAAGTCGAAGGTGCAAGTGCTTATAACATTTACAGAAGAGATGTAAACGCTGCTGATTTTGGTGCTCCTATCGGTACTGTTTCTGCAACAGGTGAGCTTACTTATGTTGACTCTACTGCAGTTTCAGGTGGCATTTATGTTTATGGTGTTCAGTCTGTTTATGGTGATGTTTTAAGCGGTATCAGCACATCGTCCGTAATTTGTTGCCTCGAAGAACCAAAGTTCACACTTGAAAATGTTTATGGCGGTATTCAGCTTAAGTGGAATGCTGTTCCCAGTGCAGAAAAATATATTGTTTATTATGGCGGAACATCTAAAGACCTTAGTAAGATGGTTGTTCTTGATGAGGTTACAGCCACAAGCTTTGTGTATACCAAAGGTACAAGCGGAAGAAGTAACTGGTTTGCTGTTGAAGCTGTATGCGGAGAAACAATAAGTACAAAGACAGCAAAATCAATTTACTATTTTGCAGCTCCTGTAGTTGAGCTTATTGACAATATGTCAAATGGTATCAAGGTTCGTTGGAACATTGTCAGCGGTGCGGAATCTTATGTTCTCTATAGAAAAGCAGGCAGTGCAACTTCTTGGACACAAATCGCTGTTGTTGAAGAGGGTGATTTGCCCTATGTTCAGTATACAGATACAAAGGTTAAATCGGGTACAAAATATTCATATACAGTAAAAGCTTATGATGGTGATGAATACTCACCTCGTAATGAAAGTGGTTGGTCAAAGGAATATCTTTCAACACCTAAGCTTAGTTCTATTGAGAATTATTACGGTGGTCCTAAAATTTCATGGAAAAAGGTTACAGGTGCAACTAAATACGCAATTTACCGCAGAACAAAATCTTCCAGCTGGAAAGAGATTGCCACAACAAAATCAACCTCTTATGTTGATAACTCTGCAAAGAGTGGTACAAAGTATTATTACGCAATAAGAGCGGTTGATGGTTCAAGTAAATCATACTACAGCACTTCTCATTTCAATGATGTTTGTAAAACTGCAACTTACAGCACTGCTCTTAAAGTAGAAAATACTACGAGCACAGATATTAAGGTTTCCTGGAATAAGATCAGCAAAGCTGATAAGTATTATGTTTATCGTAAAGCCGGTTCTGCTAAGAAATGGACAAAGGTAAAAACAACAACATCCACTTCTTACACAGATAAGAAAGTAAAGAATGGTACAACCTATAAATATATGGTTAAAGCCATAGATGGTAGCAAAACCCTTTCCTCATCTAAATCCTCAGGTACAACAATCAGATGTATTTCTGCTCCTAAGCTTTCAAGTGTAAAGAGTTCAAAGAGCGGCATTACATTTAAATGGAACAAAGTTTCAGGTGCATCAGGTTACTATATTTACCGAAAAACAGGTTCCGGTGATTATGAAAAAATAGCAACTGTTAAGGGTGGAACAAAGGTAAGTTATCTTGATAAGAAGGCTAAAAAAGGTAAGACCTACTATTATACAGTAAAAGCTTATTATAAAACATATTCCAGTGCTTACAGAAGCGGTCTTAAAATTAAAGACAAATATTAATAAAGCGAACAGTTCCCTCGTAATCGGGGGAACTGTTACATACCACGATATATTTCAAAAGGAGGTATGTTTTTGAAAAGAGTAATATCTTTTTTCTTATGTTTAATAGTGTGCTTTTCGGTGTTCAGCGGTACTATTGTTAATGTAGCAGCAGTTGGCGTAGCTGAAAAGCTTTTTTCCGTAAAAGAAACAACTGTTAAAGATGGAAAAATCACATACACTGTTAGTTTAAGTGGTGGTGTTGAGGGCTTTGGCGGTGCTGTTATTCTTATTGAATATGATAACACAGTTCTTTCGCCTGTTGAGTTTTCCCCTGCATATACAAGTTCAGGTGCTCAGCAGTTTAACGGAATTTATGCAAACGGACTTGCTCAAGGTTGCGACAATTTATATTCCGTTGGCTATACCAATACAACTCCTGAAAAGGTTAGCAAAAATACAGAGTTTTTCAAACTGACCTTTGAGGTTATTGATGATAAAAGACCCACAACATACGTGGATTTCAAATGTAAAGAGTTTTTCTCAACAACAGATGCATTTCAGTCAATTACTGTTGCTGATGGTTTGCAACCTATTGCAAAATTTACAGATGTTTCAACTTTGGAAGCACCTAAACCTGAAAATGCAACTCTTTTTACTAATGCAATCACATTTAAATGGAGAGAAGTTGTTGGTGCAACTCAATATGAAATCCGCCGTAAAACACTCGTGGGAACATGGGAAATACTTGCAAAAGTTACAGCAGATAATTTAGAATATACAGATTATAATCTTGAAAGCGGAAATACCTATGTTTACAGCGTAAAGGCAATAAATAGTTATGGTAGCGAAAGCCTTTTTGATTCAACAGGTGTTTCTTGCAGATATATCTCTAAGCCTGCAAATGTTGTAGCAGAAAGTGGTATCGGTGGTATTGATATCGCATGGGATAAGGTTAATGGTGTTGATAAATATCAGGTGGTTCGCCGTGAATTTGGCACAGAAGAATGGACTGTGATTGCCGAGCCTACTAATTTGAAAACCTCATATAAAGATACTACTGTTGAAAACGGTAAAACCTACGAATATGATGTAAACTCCGTTCTTGGTAGTTTTGTAACAGATAGTTTTGAAGACGGTAGGTTTGTAACATATCTTACATCCCCTGCAATTAATTCTGTCACCAATATTAGCGAGGGTATTGAGCTCGTATGGGAAAATGTTGAAAATGCTGCATACTATGTTGTTTACAGAAAAGCAGTAGGAACTGAAACAGAGTTTTCTCAATACGATACAGTTTCATCAAATCATTATATAGATTATAGTGTTGAAGTAGGAAAGGCATATACCTACAGCGTTCAGGCGATAAGTAATTATGGTGATGAAAGTGCATTTACAAAAACAGGCTATACTATAATAAGAGTTCCATCAACAGTTGTTACAGAGATTGTTCCTCAGGCAGACAGTATCAAGGTTACCTGGGAAGCGGTTGAAGGTATTGATGGCTACTATATTTACAGAAGAACTGAAACTACTGAATGGGAAAAGGCAGGTAGTGCGCCTAAGACATCAACAGTTTTTGAAGATAAGAGCGCAAAAAGCGGTCAGACTTATTTCTATTGTGTGGCGCCTTGTATCGGGAATTCCGAAAGTGCAAAAGTTTCTTCTTTTAGTTCTGTTTACTATCTTAAAGCACCGCAGAATGTTACTGCTACTAATACAAAGGATGCTATAGAAGTAAGCTGGTCAGCTTCAGCAGGCACAACAGAATATCGAGTTTATCGTCAGGATGGCATTACAGCAGCAAGTCGAGTTGTTGCAACTGTTGATGGCGGTAAAACAGAATTTGTTGATGAAGATGTAGTTGTTGACGGAATTTACTATTATTATGTAAAAGCAATCAATGAAACCATGGGCGAAAGCTTAAATAGCAACACTACTCCTGCGGTAAAAAGAATTGAATGTGTTGAAAAAATAAAAACGGAAATTCTTTCTGAAGGTGTTTTAGTAACATGGAAGGAACATCCATACGCAGATTCATATATTGTTTGCCGAAAAAACAACGGAAAATGGAAACAAATTGAAGAGACTGTTGATATTGAATTTACTGATAAAACCGTTGTTAGCGGTGAGGTTTATGCATATTCTGTGATTCCTGTTGTAGGAGACTTTATTGGTGGATTTGATGAGGAAAGTGCTGAGGAATTTAAGTATCTTGCAATTCCTGCTGTTACAGATGCGGAACTAACATCTGACAGTATAAAAATTTATTGGGAAAAGGTTGAAGGTGCTAAAGAATATAAAATTCAGAGGGCACCGGTTGATTCAAAAGGTGAGCGTTCAGGTTCTTATGAAACAATTAAAACGGTAAAGGCTGATAAATCAAGCTATGAAGATGAAAATGTAAAAGCAGGTAAGAGCTATATTTACAGACTTTATGCTGTTGATGGCGAAGCAACAAGCCTTGCCTCATCAGGTTACAAGGCAACATTTCTTGCAACGCAAAGCGTTAAATCTTTATCCAATGCATATGGTGGTGTGAAAATCACCTGGAGTGGTTCGACCGGAGCAAAGAACTATCGTGTTTATCGTAAGGTGAGCGGTGGTGAATGGGAATTTGTTAAAAAGCTTTCAAGCTCCAAGCGTTCTTATGTGGATAAAGGTGCAGAAAATGGCGTTAAAACCTATTATGCGGTAAAAGCCCAAAATGGTGACAGTATCAGCACTTATAAGGCAAAAAGCTTTACCTATTTTGCATCTCCTGAGGTAACAGTTTCTAACAAAACTTCAGCTATTACAGTTACTTGGGATAAAATAAGCGGTGCAAAGAGTTATTATGTTTACCGAAAAGGTCCGGGAGATAAATCCTTCAAAAAGGTAAGCACAGTTACCAAAAATATTTACACTGATAAAGATGTAAAAAATGGTAAATATTACAGCTATACTGTTAAAGCTTATAATGGTGATATTTTCTCCGGTTATAATACAGATGGTTGGAAAATTAAAAGACTATCCGCTCCCAAACTTAAATCTATTAAAAATGCTACGAGTGGCGTAACAATTTCCTGGAGCAAAACAACAGGTGCTTCAAAATATATTGTTATGCGAAAAGTCAAAGGCTCTTCTAAATGGGAAGAGATAAAAACCACAAAATCGACAAGCTTTACAGATAAAACTGCAAAAGCAGGAAAGATATACACTTATACTGTTAAAGCGGGGTATAGTGATTATCGTTCAATTTATATTGCAGACGGACTCAAAATAAAAAGACTTTCAAGACCATCACTTTCAAGTGTTAAGAGTGCAAAAAAAGGTATAACTTTCAAGTGGAAAGAGGTTACAGGTGCCTCGGGTTATTATGTTTACCGTAAAACCGGTTCAGGCGATTGGGAAGAAATTGCTAAAGTAACAGGAGCAACTTCTACTTCCTACCTTGATAAAACCGCTAAAAAAGGTAAAACATACTACTATTCAGTTCGTGCCTACAGTGGTTCATATAAGAGTGCTTATAACACATCGGGCTTGAAAATCAAAGATAAATATTAAAAAATTTCCGAGAACCAAAAAGGTTCTCGGATTTTTTATTGACAAGGTCAGGTGTTTTATATACAATTTATTTAATGTTTTTTTCGGAGATAGCTATGATAAGAAGAAATAAGGAAAAGCAAAAAGCACATATCATTAAAAACACAGCCTTTATGTTAGGCTGTGCACTTAAGTGTGCCCCGTTGTCACTTTTTATTATCTATTTTTCTTATATAGCTGAAAATGTTTATTATGCAGTTGTTATAAATGTAATGTTTCTTGAAACGGCTCTTTCTATTATAGAAAATAATGGTAGCTTTCAAGAATTTGCTATCAGAATGTGTATAATAGTTCTTGGTAAGCTTTTTGTTGATTTATTAGGTTATATTGATGTTTATACAGTAAGAATAAAATTTGAAATTAAATGCGAAAGCTACATAAATTCCCTTATTTTCAAAAAAGCCCAGGAGGTTGAATTGGGATGCTATGAAAATCCCGAGTTTTTTGATAAATATAACCGTGCAACCTGGGTTGTTGACCAGGGTGGCTTCAAAAGAATAATTGAGGGTTCTGCATGGACTCTTGGTTCAGTTGTCAGCCTTGTTTTCCTTGTAAGCTACCTTGTTTCCATAGACCCGTGGCTTCTGGTATTCATTCTTTGCCCTGTCATTGTTATATGGTTCAGAGTTCATAAAAACAATGTTGAGCTTGAAAAAGAAAAAGCTATGACTCCTTATGAAAGAGAAAAGGACTATGTAAGAAGAACAATTCTTCTTAAGGATTTTGCAAAGGAAATAAAAACAACTAACATATTCGTTGTTCTTGAAAAGCGTTTTCGTTCTGCTATTGCTAAAAACATAGAAGTAATTAAAAAATATGGTTGGAAAATTGCACTTTTTGAATGTGTTTCCGACTATTTTGCAGAGATTATCCCTGTTACAGGTGGCTTTATTTATGGGTGCTACAGACTTCTTGTGGCACAGAATATACCGATTTCTCAATTTTCTGTTCTCGTTTCCGCTATTACAACCTGCAGAAATAAAACAAATCAATTAGCTCGTTATTTTGCAATGCAACAAAAGCATTGTTTGTGGGTTCAGAATTTAAGAGAGTTTCTGGAATATGAGCCGAAAATACAAGGTGGAGATATAATTCCCGATGATTTCCAAAGTCTTGAATTTAAAAATGTGTCCTTTAAATATAAAGAAGACAGTGACTATATTTTAAGGAATGTTACCTTTAAAATTGAAAAAGGACAGACTATAGCAGTTGTTGGTCATAATGGTGCAGGTAAAACTACTCTTTCAAAGCTTTTAATGCGACTTTATGATGTAACAGACGGCGAAATTCTCTATAATGGTATAAATATCAAGGAATATGACCTTTTAAAATATCGTGAAAAATTTGCTTGCGTTTTTCAGGATTACAGAGTTTTTGCCATGAGTATTGCGGAAAATGTTCTGACCGAAGAGGTTAATGAGGAAAACAGAGATATTGCAGTTAATGCTCTTAATATGGCAGGTGTACTTAAAAAAGTCAGTAAGCTTCCGAATAAAGAAAATTCAATGCTTACAAAAGAATTTGATAAAGAGGGCGTTCTTCTTTCAGGCGGTGAAACTCAGAAGATTACAATATCTCGTCTGTTTGCAAGAGATTTTGATATTGCAGTTCTCGATGAGCCCTCATCCGCCCTTGACCCTGTTGCAGAAAGTAAAATGTATGATGCTCTCATTGAGGGTACAAAGGGTAAAACTGTAATTTATATTTCTCATCGTCTTTCAAGTGCTACCCGTTCTGATAACATATTAGTGTTTAATAAAGGTGTGTTGGAGGAGCAGGGGAACCACGATACCCTTATGCAGAATAAGGGCTACTATCAGGAAATGTTCACTCTTCAGGCATCGGGCTATAAGGAGGTGGGCATAGATGAGTAATAATAAAAAAGAAAAAACAAACACAATAAAAAATAATATTTATATGCTTAAATTCATCTTTAAGCACACTCCTTTTATGATTTGCGGTTATCTGTTTTTTGATGTTCTTGCAAATCTTCCGTGGACTCTTTCTAACGTTGTTTTATTGAAATATATAATTGATGTTGCAACTGAAGGTAGAGATTATTACAGAGTAGCAGTTGCATTGGCTTTATTTGTAGTATTTGTTGTTATTACAAATCTTCTGACAACTCTTTTCTATGAAATCTCAATGCCAAAGCAAAAGGAAAAGCTTTATTTTGCGGTGTATAAAACCATTTACCAGAAAGCCGCAAAAATGGACTACGAGGCTTATGACAATCCCGAGTATTACAATGACCTTGTTCTTGCAATGAACTCTATGAACGAAAGAGCGTATACGGTTCTTCAGGATGCTCAGGATGTTCTTACTAATGTCATAAGCGTTTTGACTATCGGTACGGTTATTGTTTCCATTGACCCCATCTGTCTTCTTTTTGTTATAGTCTGCGTTGCAATTATGACACCTATCGGAAGACTGATTGCGAGGGTCAATGTTGAAAGAACCGAGGCTATGACACCGCTTGATAGAAAAAATCTTTATTTCAGCCGTGTTTTCTATTTGCAGGATTATGCCAAAGAATTAAGGCTTTCCCGTGCAGGAGAAATGATTGAAAGAAGATATAATCAGAATGTTTTTGACAGGATTAAAACAATTTCACCATATCTTGCAAAGCAATGGAAATTATATTTCTGTCAGGAATCTCTTCCTATGACCTTGCTTATTTATCTCGGTATAACTCTTTTAATGGGATATAAAGCTATTGTTACAAAAGAGGTTACAATGGGTGATTTTGCCGCAACCTTTAATGGTGCATCTTCAATTAGTACAAGCGTTTTTGCATTAACAAGCCACTTGGCAATTAATGTGAGAGAAAACGGCCTTTATGTTGAAAAATTCCGCCGTTTTATGAATGCAAAGGAAAAAATGATTTCGGGAACAAAAACAACTGTTTTTGAAAAACCGCCCATAATCAGATTTGAAAATGTATCCTTTAAATATCCGGGTACAGATAAATATGTTCTTAAAAATATTAATCTTGAAATTTCACCATACAAGAAAATTGCTTTCGTTGGTTATAATGGTGCAGGTAAAACCACCCTCACAAATCTTCTCTTAAGGCTTTATGATGTAACAGAGGGTGCTATAACCATTGACGGAGTTAATATTAAGGAATGGGATATTAAGTCCTATCATAAAAATTTTGCAGCAGTATTTCAGGATTTCTCTCTTTTCGGTGCAACTCTCGGAGAAAATGTTTCAATGGATGATTGTCCTCAAAAAGAAAGGGTAGAAGAGGCTGTTAAAGCAGCAGATTTTGACAGAAAGCTTCCAAACGGAACAGACAGTATCCTTTTAAGAGAATTTGATGATGATGGAGTTTCTCTGTCAGGTGGTGAAGCCCAGAAGATAGCAATTGCAAGAGCATTTTATAAAAACTGCCCCTTTGCAATTCTTGATGAACCAAGTGCAAACCTTGACCCTGTTGCTGAATATGCTCTCAATCAGTCTATGACTAAAGCCGCAAATGATAAAACAGTTTTATTCATTTCCCACCGCCTTTCAACAACTGTTATGGCGGATGAAATTTATATGCTTGAAAAGGGTGAAATAATCGAGCATGGTTCTCATGAGGAATTAATGGGGTTTGACGGTAAATATGCCTATATGTTCAAATTACAAGCAGATAAATATAATTAGAATTAAAACAACCAAGTGCTTTTCACGACACTTGGTTGTTCTTTATATTGTTTATTCAAATTGACCTTGTAATTGTCTTTCTGCCATTAAGTCAATTTCTTCTTTTGTTGCGGTTTTCATAAATTCTGCCATTGAAGCTCTTCTTTCCTGAAGGTCTGCGTACATTTTTTCACGAACTTCAGCAGAAAGAGGATAGAAAAGCTTTGGAACAATGCCTAAGCTTGAGGTTATAATCGGAATGCCTGTACCCAAAGCGAAAATCCACCATTTTGTTTTATCGGTCTGAGTACCGATTTCCAAGCCTTGAACATAACCGATTTTACCCATAACAAGATTTGTTACGGCTCCCATAACAGCTTGCTGAATTTTACTGATAAGGCTTTGAGTTACGCCAATCATAGCCTCTGAACGATAACCATTTTTCCATTCACAGTAGTCAAGAGCTTCGTTCTGGATTTCTGCAGGAATAACTCGCCTTAATCCGTAAACACACATTTCAAAAATTTCTTCAATCGCCATCATAGGAAGAATGATGGGCTTTTTCATGAAGTTTTTATTGATGGAGCCTATACCGAAAACTAACAGCCATAGCATATCCGTCCAGGCATCCTCTAAAATCCACAGGGCTTTCGTTGAAAAACGCCGTCTTAAAGGCTCAACAAAGCTGTAACTTATGAATTTAATGGGGAAAGCAGGTATGCCAACAATGGTTTTCCAGGTGATAGAGCCTATAACATCTATGTAGAAGTTTGTTCGGCTTGCACCTATAGAAAAGCCGGAAAGAAGAGAAGAAAGCAATTGAATTCTCATAGGCTTATTGCTGATAACGGCTTTCAGACAATGCTTAACCGAGGGTTGCTTAATAGATTGGGTAACACGCTCACGGGAATTTGTAATAAAGAATAGAGCAAATGCTGCTGATGCCGATGCGCAAACAATACCAAAGGCGGAGAAAAGCTTCGGCAGGGGAAGATTTAACTTTTTGTTTGCTATCAGGTCGTAAATGATACCGAAAGCCTGTTTAGGTAAATCCTCAACCAGATGGGAGGAAACATTCGCCAATGCAATCAGCCTCGAACGCTCCAAAGGTTCCGGGGTTATGGTCGAAAGGAAGCCTGTTTTCGCAACAGACGTGAAGGTACCTGCCGTCTCTGTGATGATGCTCATAGCAAAATAGAAAATCCATTTAGGAAGATATGTTGCAGGTGTATTTGGAAAGAGGAATGGAATCAACCAATACCACATACCTAAAACAGTAAGGGGGATTTCACCTAAAAGCACATAGGGCTTGAACTTACCCCAACGGGTTCGGGTCTTATCAACCATAACACCAATGAAGGTATCATTGAAAGAGTCCCATATTGTTGCAACAACATTCTGTATAGCAAGATATTTAAAATCAATTTTTACAACATCATAAATATATCTTTCTTTAAAATCGTTGATGTTAAGACTTGCCGCAACATCGTTGAGAACATAGGCGAGAGTTTCTTTTTTGCCAACATAACGGCGTGGTTCTGTACTTAAGGTGGAAACAGTTTCTCTGTTTTCCATTTAGTTATTTCCTCCTTTTTATTTATTTAGAAAATCTAAAATTGCTTTTATATTATTTTCAGGCACATCAATTATCTGTTGCGGTAAACGCATGTTTTCAAGATAATGAGCATCTGAATCGGAAAGTATCTTTAGTTTGTTCAAATAAGGGTGCTTTTCTTTTAAGTATTTTTCTTTTTCAATATCAAAAATTTCAGCACATTTAAAGCCGAAATATTCATCAATTATACCTAAGTTTGAAAGAATGCTGAAAGAGGAACGGTCAATATGAGCAGGGTAGCATATTCCGTTATATTCTGCCACTTTTTTTACAACCTTTTCAGTGCTTATACCGCTTGCTGTAACAAGCAAGGTTTCCTCTTGCCCGATAACCTCATCATTTTCATTGCAGATTAGCTGCTCACCAAAAACAGATGGTTTGTTTTTTATTGGTGGCATAGTAGATTTAACATAATCGGAAAAGCTTAAAGCATCTTCTAAGGTGTAGAAAAGGCAGACTATGTGAACCTCTTCCGAGGTGCAAAGCTCCATTCCCGGTATAAATGTTATTCCGTTTTTTTCTGCGATTTTTGCAACTGCAGGGCAGTTTAAAGCGGTATTATGGTCTGTTAATGCAATAACGTCATACCCCATAATTTTCGCAAAATTAACGATATTATTGGGGGTCATATCCCAGTCACCGCAAGGACTCAGACAGGAATGAATGTGAAAATCATAATATAATTTCATATCAGCTTAGAAATTTCCACGGCAATTTCATAAGAGTTTTTAGCTGTGCCGAGGATTATAACTTCATTTTCTTCTGCCCGTTTAATCGCATCTGCGTCTGCAGGCGCATTCTCTGTGAGAATAATGCAAGCAACATCAGCGAGAACCGCAACACCGATTGATGTAACATTTCCCATGACGGTAAGCCAAGCATCGCCTTCTTCAGCTTTTGACATAACCCAGCTTAAGAGGTCACCGCAATAGCAACCTGCAACATTTTTTTCTTCTGCAAGATTTTCGTTGCAGATATATTGTAAATTTAACTTTTCCTGAAGTTCTTTTACTGTCATTTTATCTTTCCTTTATTTTTCCTTTTTCTCTCTGAAAGGTGCAGGAATGAAACGGTCAAGGCTTTCCTCGCTGTCAATTTCCTGAAGTTCTTCTCTTGCTCTGAAAACGCAGTCATGCTCTGTTGTAAAGCCTCTTACAACATCTTCTGCCAAGGCTCTGCAGCTTGGTGCACCGCAGGTTCCGCAGTCAAGACCGGGGAACACCTTGAGAAGCTCCTTCATTCTGTTCATTCTTGCCATAGCCTCTGTTACATTGTCCGCAAGCTTCATAACATCATCGCAGGGCTCAACAGGACTTGTGCAAAGCAATTCTTTCGGAAGAACTCTGTTATCAAGATGATTGCAGGAAATGGGACTGTATTTTCTCAGCCTCATAAGACGGGATTTTGCAATAAAGGGATTTTCTGAAGTGAGGCTGCCACCAACGCAACCGCCCTGACAAGCATTTAACTCAATAAAATCAACTGCATCAAGAGTGCCTCGCTCAACCTCTTCAAGAATTTTCATACAATTTTCAATTCCGTCTGCTGCAAGAACATTATCGTGTAACGTGCCTGAGGCTTCACCGCCACCTGTTGCCCAACCAATACCTATAACACCGCTTTCGTGCAATGCTTTGAGTTCATCGGATTGCTCTGTTTTCTCCATAGCCTTTAAAAGAAGCGGGTAAACATCATTTATGGCAATTGCACCGTCAACGTGGGATTTTTCAATGCCGATAGGTTGCTTTATAGCAGTAACTTTAGCAGGACAGGGAGTAATGAAGAATACACCGATTTCTTCGGGTTTTAATCCTGTTTTCTGAACTGCTTTTATTCTTGCAAGTCGACCTGCCTCATCAACCGGTGCAGTAATAGGCATAATGTTGTCAACGAGCTCGGGGAAGCAGACTCTTATAAGCCTTACTACCGCAGGACAAGCGGAAGAAATTAAAGGTCTTATGTGTGTGTTTTCCTGCATATAAATTCTTGTCGCTTCTGAGATTAATTCTGCTGCTTTTGAAACCTCAAAAACGCTGTCGAAGCCTAAAGAGGGGAGAGCGTTGAGAATTATATTTATGTCGTCAAGATTATTGAATTGTCCATAAAGAGCAGGAGCAGGCAGAGCTACTTTGTACTTATAGTCTTCAATTTGAGAAAGTACATCGCGACTTGCATATTTTGCGTGATGAGGGCAAACGCGAATACATTCGCCGCAGTCAATGCAACGCTCTTTTATAATTACTGCTTTACCGTTTCGCACACGAATAGCTTGTGTAGGACAACGCTTTATGCAGTTAGTACAGCCTCGGCACTTATCTTTGTCAAGACGTACCGAGTGGAAATATGTATCCATAGCAATTCCTTTCAGTCGGATTATTTTACAAAAACTTTCAGCTTGATTGTTGTTCCTTTTCCGACCTCTGTTTCTATAATCATTTCATCTGTGTATTTTTTGATGTTTGGGAGACCCATACCTGCACCAAAGCCTAATTGGCGAACATTATCGGGTGCAGTTGAATAGCCTTCCTGCATAGCCAAAGCGACATCGGGGATACCGGGGCCTTGGTCTGCGAGAATTATTGAAATACATTCAGGAGTGATTTCAACATCAATAACACCGCCACCACCATGGATAACAAGATTGATTTCACCTTCATAAACAGCAATGGCAACATTTCTTATAACTGATGTGGGGAAACCTAATTCCTTAAGGTTTCTTTTGATTTTGCTTGATGCCTCACCTGCACAGGTGAAGTCAGTTCCGCTGACATCATAGTGTAAAGAAAGAAGTTCCATCAGATACCGCTGCCTCCTTTAAGACCATTTTTATAAAGAAGACCGCAAGCAGTAAACATTTCAAGCTTTGTTCCCAAAAGAACAATATCTCTTTCCTCTGCTAGTTCAATCATATCTTCATCTGGCTGTTTGCCACGAACAAAAACGATGCATTTCATATCCATCATCTCTGCAGTTCTTACAACCTGAGGATTAACAAGTCCTGAAAGAAGAACAGCTTGTTCTTTTACATAAGCAAGAACATCGCTCATCATATCGCTACCGCAGGCAGTATGAACCTCATTTTCAATAAATTCTTCACCACAGATAAGCTCTGCATTGAGAATGGATTTAATTTCACTTATTTTCATATAAGCTCCTCCGTATCAAAGGGATATTTCTATACCATTATATTTTAACATATATGCTTACAAAATTATAGATAAAAAACCTAAAAAAGTTTTCCCTTTCATTTGTGCAAAACAGAAAAATGTTAAAAAATTATCAAAAAAACAAAAAAAGTCGAAATTTGGTATAGACATTAATATGAATACTGTGATATAATTTCACTGTATGTAAAGTGGTAAATTGCGATTTTGCGTTTACCCGCAACAAACACAATCTGAATGGAGGAAATCTAATGCTCAAGAAAATCAGTACAATACCTTTTAACGGTACACCTGAGCAGAAAGCAAAACTCGATGCAGTAATTGCAGAGTGCAAGGATGACAAAAGTCAGCTTATGCATGTAATGCAGGAGGCACAAGGTATCTATGGTTACCTTCCTCGCGAAGTGCAGGTAATGATTGCAGAGGGTATGGACATTCCCTTGGAGAAAATTTACGGCGTAGCAACATTCTATGCTCAGTTTTCTCTTTCTCCCAAAGGCGAATATGACATCTCAGTTTGCCTTGGTACTGCTTGCTACGTTAAAGGTGCTCAGCCCATTATCGACAAAATCAGTGAAATTCTCGGTATTGAACCCGGTGAATGTACCGCAGACGGTAAATTCTCTCTTGAAGAGTGCCGTTGCATCGGTGCTTGCGGTCTTGCTCCCGTTTTCACAATCAACGGTGAAGTTTACGGCAAAATTACCGCTGACGATATTCCCGGAATTCTTGCTAAATATATGAACTAAGCGTTATGCGCGAATTATCATTAAATGTTCTCGATATTGCTCAGAATTCCATTGCTGCAGGTGCTTCTCTTACAGAGATACTTGTGAAAGAAAATACGGTTGAGAAAACGCTTCTCATCGGTATCTACGATAACGGCAAGGGGATGACACCCGAGCAGGTTGAAAATGTAAAAGACCCGTTTTTTACAACCCGAACAACAAGAAAGGTCGGTATGGGAATACCGCTTTTTAAGTTGGCAGCGGAGCAAACAGGCGGTAGCTTTTCAATAACCTCTCAGGTTGGTGTGGGAACAAGAGTTGATGCAATTTTTAAAACTGATAGTATTGACTTTACTCCCTTGGGCGATATGGCATCCACAATAGCTACTATTGTGAGTATGAATGAGGACAAAGATTTCGTTTATACCCGTAGTATTGACGGTAAAGAGTTTTCGTTTAAATCTGCTGATATAAAAATAATCCTTGACGGAGTTCCTCTTTCGGAGCCTTCGGTTATGAATTGGATTGAAGATTATATCAGAGAGAATACGGAACAGTTACTTATTGAAAGGAATGAATGATATGAAATCACTCGAAGAGTTACTTGCTATAAAAGAAAAAGCACAGGCTCAGATGGCAGCTCGTGATGCTGACGGTAACGACGGTATCAGAGTTGTTGTTGGTATGGCAACCTGCGGTATCGCAGCAGGTGCTCGTCCTGTTCTTAAAGCAATTACAGATGAAATTGCAAAAAGAAATATTAAAAATGTTGCTGTTTCACAGACCGGTTGCATCGGTATGTGTCAGTATGAACCCATTGTTGAAGTTTTTGAACCCGGCAAAGAAAAGGTTACTTATGTTCAGATGACTGCAGAAAAAGCAGTTAAAGTTGTTACCGAACATGTTGTTAACGGTAAGCCCGTAGCAGAATATACTGTTGGCGCAGTTACCGAATAAGGAGGAAAGAATAAATGTATCGTTCTCATGTACTTGTCTGCGGCGGTACCGGATGTACCTCCAGCCACAGCGGTGAGCTTATTGATGCACTTAATGCTAACATTAAGGAAAAAGGACTTGAAGAAGAAATTCAGGTTGTTAGAACCGGTTGCTTCGGTCTTTGTGCATTAGGCCCCATTATGATTGTATATCCCGAAGGTTGTTTCTACAGCGAGGTTAAGGTTGAAGATATTCCCGAAATCGTTGAAGAGCATCTTCTCAAAGGTAGAATTGTTAAAAGACTTCTTTACAGTGAGACTGTAACTGAAGAAGCAGTTAAACCCTTGAATGAAACAAACTTCTATAAAAAACAGCACCGTGTTGCTCTTCGTAACTGCGGTGTTATTGACCCTGAAAATATTGAAGAATATATTGCTTACGACGGTTATCAGGCCCTCGCTAAAGCTCTTACTCAGATGACTCCTCAGGATGTTATCCAGACAGTTATCGATTCAGGTCTTCGCGGCAGAGGCGGCGGTGGATTCCCCACAGGCCGTAAATGGAGCTTTACTGCTGCTAACCAGGCAGACCAGAAATATGTTGTATGTAATGCTGACGAAGGTGACCCCGGTGCATTCATGGACCGTTCGGTTCTCGAAGGTGACCCCCACTGTATCGTTGAAGCAATGGCACTTTGCGGTTATGCAACAGGCGCAACAGAGGGTTATGTATATGTTCGTGCAGAATACCCCATCGCTGTTCAGCGTTTGCAGAAGGCTATTGACGATGCTCGTGCATACGGTCTTCTCGGTAAAAACATCTTCGGTTCAGGCTTTGACTTTGACCTCTTCATCCGTCTTGGTGCAGGTGCATTCGTTTGCGGTGAAGAAACAGCTCTTATGACATCTATCGAAGGTAACCGTGGTGAGCCTCGTCCCCGTCCTCCCTATCCGGCAGTTAAGGGTCTTTTCGGCAAGCCCACAACAGAAAACAACGTTGAAACCTTTGCAAACATTCCTCAGATTATTCTCCATGGTGCTGAATTCTTCAACACAATGGGTACTGAAAAGAGCAAGGGTACAAAGGTTTTCGCTCTCGGTGGTAAAATCAACAATACAGGTCTTGTTGAAGTTCCTATGGGTACAACCCTTCGTGAAATTGTTGAAGATATCGGTGGCGGTATCCCCAATGGTAAAACATTTAAAGCAGCTCAGTCCGGTGGTCCTTCCGGTGGTTGCCTTCCTGCAAGCCTTCTTGACATCGAAATCGACTACGATAACCTTGTTGCAAAAGGTGCAATGATGGGTTCAGGCGGTCTTATCGTTATGGACGAAGACGACTGTATGGTTGATATTGCTAAATTCTTCCTTAAATTTACTGTTGACGAGTCTTGCGGTAAATGTACTCCCTGCCGTGTTGGTACAAGAAGACTTCTTGAAATTCTTGAAAAAATCACAAGCGGTAAAGGTACAATGGAAGACCTTGACAGAATGGAAAAGCTTTGCCATTACATCAAAGAAAACTCTCTTTGCGGTCTTGGTCAGACAGCTCCCAACCCCGTTCTTTCAACATATCAGTTCTTTAAAGATGAATATATTGCTCACGTTGTTGACAAGAAATGTCCTGCAGGTGCTTGTAAAGACCTTGTTACATTCTCTATTGATAAAGATAAATGTATCGGTTGCGGTATCTGTGCAAAGAACTGTCCCGTTGATGCTATTACAAGAACTGACTACATCGCTCCCGGTCACAAGCTCGCATCATTCGAAATTGATACCGATAAGTGCGTAAAATGTGGCGTATGTATCGGTAACTGTAAGTTTAAAGCAGTAAATAAATAAGGAGGAACTAATAATGGAAAATGCAGTAAATATTAAAATTAACGGCTTCGATTATCAGGTTCCTGCCGGTTCCACAATTCTTGAAGCTGCTCATTCAGTAGGTATCGAAATTCCTACTCTTTGCTATCTTAAAGAAATCAACGCTATCGGTGCTTGCCGTATCTGCGTTGTTGAAGTTAAAGGTGCAAGAAGCCTTGTTGCTGCTTGCGTATTCCCCGTTAACGAAGGTATGGAAATTTTCACCAATACTCCCAAGGTTATCGAGGCAAGAAAAACAACTCTCGAGCTTATCCTTTCAACTCATAAGAAAGAATGCCTTTCTTGTGTAAGAAGCGGTAGCTGTGAATTGCAGAAGCTTTGCCATGAATATGGTATTGCTGATGAAAATGCTTTCGCTGGCGATGTTGTTGATTACAGTATTGATTCAAGTGCTACTCATATGTATCGTGACAATGAAAAATGTATTCTTTGCCGTCGTTGTGTAGCAGTTTGTGATAAAATCCAGGGCATCTCCGTTATCGGTGCAAATGCTCGTGGCTTTGATACACATATCGGTTCTGCTTTTGAATATGGTCTCGGTGATGTTGCTTGTATCTCCTGCGGTCAGTGCATCACAGCTTGTCCCACAGGTGCTCTTGCTGAAAGAGACGATACTCAGAAAGTATTTGACGCTCTTAATGACCCTGCAAAACACGTTGTTGTTCAGACTGCTCCTGCAGTTCGTGTTGGTCTTGGTGAAGAGTTTGGTTACGAAATGGGTTCTGTTGTTACAGGCAAAATGGTTTCCGCTCTCAAAATGCTCGGCTTTGACGGTGTGTTTGATACAAACTTTGCTGCTGACCTTACAATTATGGAAGAAGCAACAGAGTTCCTTGCAAGATTTAAAGAAGGCAAGAACCTTCCCCTTATCACATCTTGCTCACCAGGTTGGGTTAAATATTGCGAACACTATCATCCCGATTTCATTCCTAACCTTTCTTCCTGTAAATCACCTCAGGGTATGTTCGGTTCTGTAGCAAAAACATTCTATGCAGAAAAAATGGGTATTGACCCCAAAGATATCTTTGTTGTTTCAGTAATGCCCTGTACTGCAAAGAAATTTGAAGCAGAAAGAACTGACCATAGTGCTGTTGAGGGCCTTGCTGATATTGATGCATCCATCACAGTAAGAGAGCTTGCAAGAATGATAAGAAAAGCAGGTATCAACTTTAAAGCAATCCCCGATGCAGAATTTGATGCACCCTTCGGACTTGGTTCAGGTGCAGGTACAATCTTCGGTGCAACCGGTGGTGTTATGGAAGCTGCTCTTCGTACTGCTTATGAGGTTGTTACAGGTAAAGAGCTTACAGACCTTGCAACACTCAAGGCAGTTCGTGGCGTTGATGGCGTTAAGGAAGCATCTTATGACCTTGACGGTGTAACAGTTAATGTTGCAGTTGCTTCAGGTCTTGCAAATGCAAAGAAAGTTCTCGAAATGGTTAAATCCGGCGAAAAGAAATATGATTTCATTGAAATTATGGCTTGTCCCGGTGGTTGCGTAAACGGCGGCGGTCAGCCCATCGTTCCCGCATCAGTTCGTAACTTTGAGGATGTTAGAGCACTTCGTGCAGCAGGTCTTTACAACGATGATGAAAATCTTCCTGTAAGAAAATCTCACCAGAATCCCGACATTAAAGCAATTTATGACGAATTCTTCGGTGAACCCGGTAGCCACAAGGCTCACGACATTCTTCATACAGGTTATACTGAGCGTAAGGTTTATTAAGATATGAATTATCGCCTGTACCATTTTTGATGGTGCAGGCGAATTTTTTATTATATATATGGATTTATTTTCTTGTTTATAGTATAATAAATTTATCAACTATTATTGAAAGGAGTCTTTGATGTGCAGGATATTTTTGAAGAGTATTTAAGAGAAAAAGAACCTCAGAAAAAAGAAAAAGGCTATGCCTGGCACACTGCAATAGGACTCCAGGCAGTTGATGGTCTTGAAACCAGCGATTATCTTATTGATACTGCGAAGAAAAATATCGAAGGTGATATCACTTTTGAAGAAGCAAATCAGCTTATTCACAGTTACTACAAAGAAAATGTTAGGCATATCGGGAATGATAGGACAGAAGAGGCTGATAAGGTTTCTGTTCGTATTGCTCAGATTCTCTCTGAAAAATCTTTTGTTTTTTCTCCTGCTCAGTATATTTCAATTCACAAACGATTGTTTGATGGCATTTATAAGCATGCAGGTAAAATAAGAGATTACAATATCACAAAAGCTGAATGGGTGCTTGATGGTGATACTGTTATGTATGGTGGTGCTTTAGATTTAAGAGCAACGCTTGATTATGATTTTTCTGTTGAGAAAGCCTTTTCCTATAAAGGACTTTCAATTGATGAAACAATAAAGCATTTAGCAGTATTTATTTCCCGCCTTTGGCAGATACACGCTTTTGGCGAGGGTAATACAAGAACTACAGCGGTATTTTTTATAAAATATCTTAGAACTTTAGGCTTTGATGTTACAAATGATATTTTTGCTGAAAATGCCTGGTATTTCAGAAACTCATTAGTAAGAGCTAATTATACCAATCTTAAAAAAGATGTTCATGAAACAACTGAATTTCTTGAGCTTTTCTTAAGAAATTTGCTTTTAGACGAAAATAATGAATTGAAAAACAGATATTTGCACATAAAATCTGTTTCAAAGTGCAAAAATAATAAAGCAAATTGCACTTTGGATTGCACTTTGGATGAAGCTATTGTTTTAAAACTGATAAAGGAAAATCCTAAAATTACACAAAAGCAAATTGCAGAAGAAATAAAAAAATCAGAAAGAACAGTTAAAACAATAACAGTTTCATTAGAAGAAAATGGTTTTATTGCTCGTGAGGGCGGAAAACGTTTCGGTTATTGGAAAATTTTAAAAGATATATAAGGTGCTTGTTATGATACTTTCAGATAAAACGCTAATAAAAATGCTTGAAAATAAGGAGCTTGTTGTTGAACCAATTGAAAAAGAGCAGATTCAACCGGCAAGTATTGATATTCGTTTGGGAAATACTTTTAGTATAGTTGAAGATACATCAAAAGGTATTATAAATCTCGAAAATGAAATTAAGTATAAAACAATAAAAAGCGATACATATATTTTACTTCCCAATCAATTTGTTTTAGCAACAACTATGGAATATTTCGATTTGCCGGATGACTTAACAGCTTTTGTTGAAGGCAGAAGCTCTTTGGGCAGAATGGGGTTGTTTATCCAGAATGCAGGTTGGGTTGACCCCGGATTTAAAGGTGAAATTACGCTTGAACTTTATAATGCCAACCGTTGTGCAATTGAGTTAAAAGCAGGCAGAAGAGTAGGACAGCTTGTTTTTGCAAAAATGGACGATAAAGCATTAAATCCGTATAACGGAAAGTATCAGGGTCAGCGCGGAGCAACCGGCTCAAGAGTTTTTATGGATAAAGAAATGAAGTGACATTTAATCTTTTCTTAACTTTTATTTAATTTAGTCGTTCCTTTACTGTGTTTTAATACAGTAAAGGGGCGATTTTTTTGAAAAAGAAAGTTAAAAATAACGGAAAAAAGAAGAAAGGGAACGGAACGAAAATACTTGTTTTGTTATGGGTATTTGTTTTCTTTGCAATAGGCTTTGAATTGTTTTTCAGAAATGAAATAAAGTTTATAACTCTTGATTATCTTTCGCGAGTTTCAACCTGCGAAATCGGTAAAATGGAAATAAAAGAGAGAAGCGGGATGAAAACAGTTTCTCTTGATGAGTTTCTGGGATATGATAATGTCAGTGTGAATGAATCGTTGCTTTTGGTTAATGAAAAGTATAAATTAAGCGAAAATTATACTCCTCAAATCATATTTCATCAAGAAAGAAATGTAGAAATAAATGAGTGCGCAAAGCAATCTTTCAATGAACTAAGTGAAGTTCTTTTTGAAGAAACGGGAGAAACGCTTTTTATTTCCAGTGCCTACAGAGATTTTGAGAAGCAAAAAGAAGTTAAGGCAGAAGAGGGGGAAACTGCACAAAACCCCGGTTGCAGTGAGCATCAGACAGGACTTGCTCTAGATGTTTTTGTTAAGAATTTTGCAGGTGAAAGCTTTATAAAATCATTGTCGGGACAATTTGTTAACAAAAATTGCGGTGATTATGGTTTTATTATTCGATATACATCTTTCGGAAAAAGAAAAACCGGTATTTCTTTTGAACCATGGCATTTGAGATATGTTGGTTTACCTCATTCAAAAATAATAAATGAAAGCAAAATCACCTTTGAAGATTATATAAATTTCCTTGAAATCGGTAAATTTTATACATACGAAAATTATCTCATTACAAGGCAGAATACAAAAAATCTTTTTGTTCCCAAAGGCTTCCGGAGTGCCGTTGTTTCGGAGGATAATACGGGTGCGGTAATCATAACATTTGAAATAACATAAAATTGACGAAAGCCGTCTTTTGTGGTATATATTTATACAGTATGTACTATGAAAGGCGGTGCTTTTTTGGAAAAGAAGGATGCTCTTTTAATTGAACCTATAGCTTATATCAAAAATGGATATAAAGAAAAATTCGGAGTGCCTCGCCAGAGCGGACTTGCACCGTCAGTTAAATCAGTGATTGAGTTTTGCGAAGAATACCGTGACGAAAACTGCGTAAGAGATATTGAGCAATATTCACATCTTTGGCTCATTTGGGGATTTTCTAAAAATGAAAATCAATGGTCGCCAACAGTAAGACCGCCGCGTCTGGGTGGTAATAAAAGGGTTGGAGTTTTTGCAACCCGTTCACCTTTTCGCCCCAATTCTTTAGGTCTTTCCTGTGTTAAACTGGAAAAAGCAGAAGATAGTAGCATTGGTAAAATCCTTATTGTCAGTGGTGGCGATTTAGCAGACGGAACACCGATTTATGATATTAAGCCCTATCTTCCTTATGTTGACAGTATTCCCGAGGCTTTGGGTGGTTTTTCGGAAGAACATAAAAATGATGTTTTAGAGGTTGGTTTTTCGGAAAATACAAAAGAAAAATTAACAGAAAAACAAATTCAGAATATAACAGAACTTTTATCGCTTGACCCAAGACCATCATATCAGAATGATGAAGAAAGAGTTTATGGTCTTGCATTTGAAGAGCTTCAAATTAAATTTAAATATGAAGAAGAAAAGATTATAGTTGTTGATATTTTAAGAGGTTGAAATGTTTACTGTTAAGCCGGATTTTTATGATAAATTTAAGTGTACAGCAGATAAATGCACTGACAGTTGTTGCATAGGTTGGGAAATTGATGTCGATGAAATTACACTTGTAAAATATTCAGAGTTGCAGTCGCCCATTGGTGACGAAATTAGTTCTCAGATTATAAAAAGTGAAGATGGCAGCAATTGTTTTAACCTTTGCGAAAATGAACGCTGTCCTTTTCTGAATGAGAAAAATCTTTGCCATATAATAATCAATTGCGGTGAAGAATATCTTTGTGACATCTGCAGAGAGCATCCTAGGTTTTATGAATGGTTCCCCGGTGTAACGGAATGTGGTCTGGGGCTTTGTTGTGAAGAGGTTTGCAGGATTTTATTGGAGAACGACGAGCCTTTTTCATTAATTACAGAAAGTGACGGAGAAGAAATAGCTTTAGAAGATAAGGAAGACGTTGCAGAGGCGGATTCATATATTTTTCTTTCAGCCTTTCGCGAGAAGCTATTTGAAACTCTTTTTGATAAAAATATTAACTTTGAAGACAAGCTTGTTAAGGTGCTTTCAAAAACAGAGAAATTTTGCGGTGAAGAAATCAAAATACGAAATTATAAAAACAGCCTTGAGCTCTATAAAAAAACAGAGCCAATTGATGAAATTTGGACTAAATACATAAATTCATTAAGCGAGAATTTTAAAAGTATTTTAAATGTTGAAACAGAGTTTAAAGAAAGAACAAAGGGCGATATGCTTTATTCAAAGATTCTTGCTTATATAATTTATCGTCATTTTACTAAAGCAGTTTTCGATAAAAGCATAAAAGAGAGAGTTTGCTTTGCGGTTGAAAGTGTAAGATTTATTTACCTTTGCGATATGAAAACATATTTTGAAAAAGGTGAACTTACTTTAAAAGACAGAATTGATAATCTGAAAAATTGGTCAAAGCAAGTTGAATACAGTGAAGAAAATACAGATTTATTAATTTACGGAGAATAGTATGGCAAAGCAGGAAAAAACAAATGTAATGCGTCTATTAGAGCAAAAGAAAATCCCCTACAAAATGCATGACTACACAAGTAGCGGTGCAATAGCAGGTGAGGAGGTTGCACGTGTTTTAGGCGAAAATCCCGATGAGGTTTTCAAAACGTTGGTAACAGTAGGAAAATCGAAGCAGAATTATGTTTTTCTTGTTCCTGTTAATAAGGAACTTAATTTAAAGAAAGCTGCAAGTGCAGTTGGCGAGAAAAGTATTGAAATGATAAAATCAAAAGATTTGTTAGGTCTTACAGGCTATGTTCACGGAGGCTGTTCACCTATCGGAATGAAAAAACAGTTTTCTACAGTTGTTCATAACTCTGCCGAAGCTATGGAAAATATACTTTTCAGCGGTGGTAAAATCGGTATGCAGGTGGAACTGAAAACAGAGGATTTCAAAAGAATTATAAATATAAAATTTGCTGACGTGGCAGAATAGTAAAAGGATGGAGTTTGCGCTCCATCCTTTTTTTGTTGTTATAATATTTTCTCGATTTCTTTTAATTTATTGACTATGTAAGTTGGTTTAATACTTTCGGGTAATTCCTCACCGTTTTTATTGAACCATACAGAATCAATGTTATAATTCAAACCGCCTATAATATCTGCCGAAAGGCTGTCACCAATAAGAATAACCTCTTTTTTTTCAGGGTTACCCAGCTTTTCAAAGCAATAATCAAAAAATTCCTTTGCAGGCTTCTGAATACCAATATCTTCTGAAAGAAAAATATCTTTGAAATATTTTCTGAAATTTCCGATTTTAAGCCGACTTTCCTGAACATATCGGAAACCGTTTGACACTATGTAAAGCTCGTATTTTGGGTAGAGATAATCCAATAATTCATAAGCACCCTCTACTGCATAAGCTCCCTGAGCTACACCATTTTCAAACTTTTCTTCAATTATTTTTCCGTCATAATCAATGCCAAGTTTTCCGAGAATGATGTTCCAACGATTTGCACGAAGGTCTGCCTTTGTTATTTCGTCTCTTTCAAGTCTTTTCCATATTTTAATATTTTCGGTTATAAAGGTTTCAAAAACCCTTTCGGTGTAAGTGAAACCCAATTCATTGAAAATATTCATTATAGAATGCCTAGCACATTCGTTGAAATCAATAAGAGTATTATCTAAATCTAAAAGTACAATTTTTTTATTATTCATTGATTATACCTTTCAAAACAACTGCCAAATTAAGTTGATTCTTAATTCGGCAGTTGTTTGTGGTTTTTATAATAATCCTAAAAGCTTGTCTGCAACATTGTCGAGCCAATTGCCATCGAAAAGCTCAACTGCACCTGCATCAACTGCAGCAGCAAGCTTATTGTTAATCGGGATTTGTGAAACAGTGTCAACACTATATTCTTTTGCGATTTCTTCAATATGGCTTTCACCGAATACCTTATGCTTTTTACCGCAGTCAGGACATTCAAAATACGCCATATTTTCTGCAAAAGCAAGAACAGGAATGTTCATAAGCCCTGCCATTTTAGCAGCCTTTTCAACAATCATCCCGACAAGCTCCTGAGGAGAAGCAACAATAACAATGCCATCAACAGGAAGGCTCTGGAAAACTGTAAGGGGAACATCGCCTGTTCCGGGAGGCATATCAACAAACATAAAGTCAACATCATCCCAGATAACATCTGTCCAGAATTGTTTAACCGCACCTGCAATAACAGGACCACGCCATACAACAGGGTCAGTATCATTCTCTAAAAGAAGGTTGACTGACATAATTTCAATACCTGTTTTGGTTTTGCAGGGAATAATACCGCTTTCTGTTCCTTGTGCTTTCTCTTTGATGCCGAAAGCTTTGGGGATAGATGGACCTGTAATATCTGCATCAAGAATAGCAGTTTTAAAGCCTCTTCTTTGCATTGTTACTGCAAGTAAGGTTGTAACAAGGGATTTACCAACGCCACCTTTACCACTTACAACACCGATAACTTTTTTGATGTTGGAAAGCTCGTGGGGCTTTTCAAGCAGACTCTGAGGTTCAGTTCTTGAAGAACAGTTCTGACCGCAGGTGCTGCAATCATGTGTGCATTCGCTCATTAAAAATCATCTCCTAAAATATCGTTAAATAATATACCATAATAATATTAAAATATCAACCAAGAAAATAAAATATCCGTTGCGAAATAAATCACAACGGATAAAACACAGAGTTAATATTTATTCAACAGGATTTGTTTCAGCTTCTGCTTCGGGGTCGTAGCCCATAAGGAGAATTTTGAAAATTCTTATTCCCGGATTCTGGAAAGCAATTTTATCAAGCCAGGAGATTAAATCACGAAGAAAGGTTGAAATATCTTTCGTTACAGGAACCTCAACTGCCTGAAATTGAGTGCCTTCTTCGCGGATAACAAGAGGCTGTGAATAGCAGATGCCGTTTTCGCCTGTAATATAGAAGCGAACAAAGAAATTAATATCGAAATCCTTAAGGTCGATTGTAATACTTTCGTTTTCATTGCAATCATAAGTTCTTTCAATAACCTTACCGTCTGCAATCCAAGTTATTGTATCAAAATTTTCGCCCCAAACGGTGACTGTATCCATATTGTCATCAATTTCAACCTTTGTTACCATAGGAGTGTCATTTGATTCATGGTTAACCTCTTCTTCAATATACTCAGGAAGCTCTCTCATACCATTGAGCTCAACTCCGTTTGAATAATGAGAAACGCTGAAAAAGGTTCCGTTTTCCATACTTGTTCTGAGCTCTTCGTTGGAAAGCTCGGGCATATAGTGCATTGTGTAAGCAAAGTTTATAGATTCTGCGTCGTGAGAATCAGAGAAGGTAAAGCCCCAGGGAACAACATCATAGGGAATTGTTTTCTTGAGAATCTGGTCGTAGAGAATACGGTCACAACGTGTGTGTGCATCTGTTGCACTATTAATACCCATACCCACGGCTGAACCGGGGTTATCAAGAAAAAGACGGGCAAATTTATTAACATAGTATTCATCAATGGGTTTGCCGACATGGTCTTCAGAATCTTTGTCGGGATAAACATATTCGCCTATATGGGATAACATAGTGATGCCGCCCGCTTCATTCACACCTGCTGCAGGAGTTTCATAATCGCCGAAAACTCCCATAAGCCCTTGACCATATTCTGCATAATAACCGGTAAGGTGGCAGTCGGCAACGGGAGTTGCAAAGTTAAGCTCAATACCGAGAGGAACGTCAATCATACCATTTTCACGGATAGTACCATTTGTGGTGGTGGCTGTTCCGTTAAGATAAGAGTTATAGATATCCTCTGAAAGTGGCTCAATAGGAGCCATCTGGGTTCTTTCGTACTTTACAAGACGAAGAATGGGAATAAGCTCGGGTTCCATATTCCAGCCTCTGTTAAGGGTGCCGTGGTCGGTAATTGCAAGAATATCGTAGCCCTTGTCATAATGAGCCTGAACCGATTCGTCAACCGTGAGATAACCGTCACTTGCATTGGTATGGCAATGAAGCTGAGCTTTATAAGCTTTCCAATTCTCCCAGTCAATCATTTCATAGGGACTTGTTATTTCATAGCGTTTTTGAGAAGCTACAACATTACCTGCTGCAACACTCAAAGGCATTGCAACGATAATGATAGTAAGTGTAACTGCAATAAGCTTTATTATTTTTTTCATTTTTAGTCCTCCCTTTCAAAATAAATATTAATTATAATATACTATACAATATTGGTAATAAACAAGGATAGCATTTTACAAAATTAGCGGGTATTATATGTGAAAATCTTCCAAAACTTCAAAAATTCTAATAGTAACTTTCATTGTTTTTAAGAGAATATATTAAACTTGCAAAATGCTTTTTTACTATTGACTTTTTTCGAGATTTTTTATATAATGCTATGTGCTACTGTCGGAATGTATGTTTTGCAGTGGTATTATTAAGTAAACAACAGGCTTATTTTAATGCTTCTCATACTTCGTAAAAAATGCCTGAATATACAGATAGGAGAAATAAAAATGAAAAGAACTTATCAGCCCAAGAAAAGACACAGAAAGATGGAACACGGCTTCCGTAAAAGAATGGCAGACAGAAACGGCCGCAAGGTGCTTGCTCGTCGTCGTAAAAAAGGCAGAAAACAGCTCACATACTAATCCTGCCAAATAATTCGGGAGAATAATGTGTCAGATTTCGTCACACTTAAATCAAACTCCGACTTTCGTCGGCTATATAATAGAGGTAAGGCTGTAACTGATCCTGCGTTGGTTGTTTATTATTCGAAGAACCGCGCGGGAATTTGCCGTATTGGTATAACTACAAGTAAAAAAATCGGTAATGCAGTTGAGAGAAACCGTTCAAGAAGAGTTATCAGAGAGGCTTTTCGTCAGGTTTGCCCTCTGGTGGAGCCTTGCTATGATATAGTTATGGTTGCCCGTTCAAAGACGAAATATTTAAAAAGCACTCGCGTTGAAGAGGTTATGAAAAGAATTTTTGAAAACGAGGGTATGTTAAAAGCGGAGAGTGGGGAAGAATGAAAGATTTTCTCACTAAAGCCATCCGTTTTTATCAACGAAGAATTTCACATCTTTTTCCGCCTAAATGCCGTTATTATCCAACCTGTTCTCAGTATGCTCTTGAAGCTATTGAGGTGCATGGTGTTTTCAAGGGTATGCTTTTAGCAATCGGCAGGCTTATGCGGTGCAACATTTTCTTTCCCGGTGGGGTTGACCCCGTACCGCCCAAAAAGGAGAAAAAATAATTCTCTTTTTTGTAAACGACAGAAAGGAATATTATTCTAATGGGTTTTATCAGAGATGTATTTGCAATACCTTTTGGTTGGTTGCTCAGTGTTTTTTATAATCTTACTGACAGCTATATTTTAGCTATTGTATTGCTTACTGTTCTTATCAGATGTGCTCTTTTGCCTACATCTATCAGTCAGCAGAAAAACACTGCAAAGCAAACAAGACTTAATACAAAGGTAAACAAAATCAAACAGAAATATGCAGGCAATCAGCAAAAAATTCAGGAGGAGACACAGGCTCTTTATCAGAGAGAGGGCTTTGGTGCAGCTAATATGGGTTGTATGCCTCTTATGATTCAGATGATTGTTATGATTGGCCTTTATGGTGTTATCTATACACCTCTTTCAAGCGTTCTTCGCTTTGGTGATGATGCAATCGAAAAAATCAAAACAGCAATGAATATTGTTGTTGAAACAACCGGTAAAAATGCTAATAATGCAAGAATGGTTGAGCTTCAGATTCTTGGTAAGGTGGAAGAATTTGCGGATAAGCTTTCAGGAGTTATTGATGCAGAGCAGGTTACAGAACTTCTTGACTTTAAAGAAAGATTTACTATTTTCGGTCTTGACCTTTCTCTTACACCTAATGTAAAAGAACCCGGTCTTATCTGGATTATTCCCATTCTTGCTTTTGTTACTGCAATGGCATCTTCGCTCTATATGTATGCCCGTCAGAGAAAGCAGAATCCCGATATGGCAAAGAATCCTACAATGGGCTGTATGACATTTATGTCACCTATGATGTCTCTTTGGTTTACATTTATGTTCCCCGCAGGTGTTGGTTTCTATTGGATTATTTCCAACATTTTGTCCTTCGTTCAGCAAGTGATTCTTACAAATGTTTACAGTCCTAAAAAGGTTTTAGCTCAGCAGATGGTTGACGAAACAGTTGTAAGACGTTCAAAGGAAAACAATACTAAAATGCGTATTGATATTGAAAAGAAATAAGGTGAAAATATGATAAAAGAAGCAATCGGTGTTGCAGCTTCTGTTGACGATGCCAGAAAAATGGCTGTGGAAAATCTTCACGCACCCATTGACGCAGATGTTAAGGTTGAAATTCTTACTTTCCCCAAAAAGAAGGTTTTAGGTCTCTTCGGCGGTGCTGATGCCAAAGTAAGAGCATATTACGATGACGGTGTTATGGAGAAGAAAGAAGCTCCAAAGGCAGAGAAAAAGGCTACTCCTCAGAAAAAAGAAACTCCTGTAAAAAAGGCTTCTGAGAAAAAGCCTCAACCCAAAAAGGAAGCAAAGAAAGAAGCTCCCAAAAAAGAAACAGCCAAAAAAGAAACTGCTCCTGCAGTTGATTTTTCCGTAATCGAACCCGTAGAAAACGCTGCAACAGAATATCTTAAATCTATTCTTGTTGGTATGGGCTTTACAGATGTAACTGTTACTGCAAGAGAAGCAGAAGATGATGTTTATTTCGAAATCAATTGTAGCGAAGATTACGGCAACATTATCGGCAGACGTGGTGAAACTCTTGATGCTTTACAGTATCTTACAAGACTTTTTGTTAACCGTGCAAACGATAATAATAAGAGAGTTGCACTCAATGTTGGTGATTACAGAGCTCGCAGAGAAGAAACACTCCGTGCTCTTGCAAAAAGACAGGCACAGCGTGTTCTTAAATACGGCAGAAGCTCATCTCTTGAGCCTATGAATCCCTATGAGAGAAGAATTATTCACACTGCTATTCAGGAAATTGAAGGTGTTACATCTCATTCCGTTGGCGAGGGCGACAGAAGAAGAGTTGTTGTTACTCCCGAGGGTGGAGAGAAACGCAGTAATTACAGAAATGATCGTCGCGGTGGCAGAGAAAGAAAAGCTCCTTATGTTCCTCAGGTATCAGCAGAACCCAGAGAACAGAAAGTTGATGCAGTTTCTTCTTCAAGATACGGAAAAATCGAACCTAGAAAAACTGTTGAAACAACAGAAGAATAATTTGTTGACAATTTAAAAATTTAGAGTTATTATTAACTCGTAAATAGATTATAAATCTTTGACGAAGAGAGTAAGGAAAAAATCCTTTTCAGAGAGTGTGCCGGTTGGTGAAAGGCGCAAAAGGACTTTTCCCGAAGACCACTTCCGAGTGCGGTGCGAAGCGAAAGATAAGCATCGCCGCCTGAGTCCCGTTAAGACTTCTCGAGTGATAGTGTATGTTTTTACACTATAATTTGGGTGGAACCGTGGAGTTTATTGCTTCATCCCATTTTTCTGAAAATGGGATGAAGCATATTTTTTATAGATTATGAAAGGATGATATATATGGTTAAAATCAAACTTCGTGATGATGTTAAGGAATTCCAAAACGGAATCACTCCCGCTGATGTTTGCAAAGAAATCAGTATGGGACTTTACAGAAATCTTTGCGCTTGTCTTATTAACGGACAGAGTGCAGATATACGCACTCCTATTAACGAGGATTGCGAGCTTGAGCTTTTAACATTTGACAGTGAAGAGGGTAAGCACGCTTTCTGGCATACTGCTTCTCATATTCTTGCTCAGGCAGTTAAACGCCTTTATCCCGAAGCAAAGCTTGCTATCGGTCCTGCTATTGATAACGGCTTTTATTATGATATTGACAGCGAAATTTCATTTACTCCCGAAATTCTTACAAAGATTGAGGCGGAAATGAAGAAAATCGTAAAAGAGGATTTACCTCTTGAGAAATTTGAAATGGAGCCTCAGGCAGCAATTGAAGAAATGAAAGCTAAAGGCGAAATCTACAAGGTTGAGCTTATTGAAGAGCACGCAGGTAAAAATGAGCCCATCAGCTTCTATAAGCAAGGCGAATTTGTTGATGTTTGCGCAGGTCCTCACATTCCCTCAACAGGCAGAGTTAAAGCATTCAAGCTTACTGCTTGCACAGGTGCATATTGGAGAGGCGATCAGAACAACAAAATGCTTCAGCGTGTTTACGGTACTGCTTTCCCCAAGAATGCAGAGCTTGAAGAGCATCTTCAGAGAGTAGAAGAGGCAAAGAAGCGTGACCATAATAAATTAGGTCGTGAGCTTGAAATATTCACAACTGTTGACTGTATCGGTCAGGGACTTCCAATTCTTCTTCCAAAGGGTACATTCATCGTTCAGACTCTTCAGAGATTTGTTGAAGACGAGGAAGCAAGAAGAGGCTGGGTTCGTACAAAAACTCCTCTTATGGCAAAAAGCGACCTTTATAAAATTTCAGGTCACTGGGATCACTATAAAGACGGTATGTTTGTTTTGGGTGACGAAGAAAAGGATGATGAAGTATTTGCACTTCGTCCTATGACTTGTCCTTTCCAGTATCAGGCATATCTTAACAGAGCTCGTTCATATCGTGACCTTCCAATGCGACTTGCTGAAACATCAACTCTTTTCAGAAATGAGTCCTCAGGCGAAATGCACGGTCTTATCCGTGTTCGTCAGTTCACAATTTCTGAGGGTCACTTAATGTGCCTTCCCGAACAGCTTGCAGACGAATTCAAGCGTTGCCTTGACCTTTGCATATTTATGCTTAAAACTCTCGGTCTTTATGAGGATGTTTCTTATCGTTTCTCTCAGTGGGACCCCGAAGACAAGGAAAAATATATCGGTACAAAAGAGCAGTGGGATGAAGCTCAGGGTATTATGAAGGAAATTCTTGATGATATCGGTCTTAATTACAAGGTTGGTATCGGCGAGGCTGCTTTCTATGGACCTAAGCTTGATATTCAAATTAAGAATGTTTACGGTAAGGAAGATACTCTTATTACAATCCAGATTGACCAGATGCTTGCTGAAAAGTTCGGAATGGAATATGTTGACCGTGACGGTACAAAGAAAAATCCCTATATCATTCACAGAACTTCAATCGGTTGCTATGAAAGAACTCTTGCTCTTCTTATTGAAAAATATGCAGGTGCATTCCCAATGTGGCTTGCTCCCGAGCAGATGAGAATTCTTCCCATTTCCGAAAGACATCACGATGCTTGTTATGAGCTTTGCAAGAAGCTCCAGGAAAAAGGCTTCCGCGTAACTGTTGATGACAGAGCAGAAAAAACAGGCTACAAAATCCGTGAAGCGCAGCTTCAGAAAATTCCTTATATGCTTGTTCTTGGCGATAAGGAAATCGAAAATAATGAAGTTGCAGTCCGTGGCAGAAAATCGGGCGATATGGGTACAATGAGCGTTGAAGCATTCTGCGAAATGGCTCAAAAAGAAGTTGACGAAAAAGTTATAAACTAAATAAATTATGCCTCTGTTCATTTTTTCAAAATGAACAGAGGCATGTTGCTTTTTATTTTTCACAATTCTGGCATCTGGCATCTGGTAACTGGCATCTGGCATCTTTTAAATACTTGCTTCGTAGCCTTCATCAACAATAGCCTTAATTAAAACATCATCTGCAACTTCTTTTGCAAGGACTACTTTTGCAATGTTTTCCTCGTGGCTTGCGGTTGCACTTTCAACTCCATCAATAGCGGTAAGTGCTTTTACAACGTGAGCCTCGCAACGAGGGCACATCATACCCTCAACTTTAATAATCTTTTCCATAAAATCGTTTCCTTTCTCTTCTGTTTCGGGTAAAGTGTCCGGAACAGATTTTTTATTTTCTTCTTTAATATATTTTGATTTAAAAAATCTTAATCTTAAAGCATTTGTTACAACGCACAGAGAGCTCATACTCATTGCCGCAGAGCCAATCATAGGGGTTAATCTAATGGCAAAAGCAGGGTAGAGAACACCTGCCGCAAGCGGAATTCCTAAAACATTGTAGAAAAATGCCCAGAAAAGATTGATTTTAATGTTCCTCATAACCTCTTTACTAAGCTCAACTGCCTTTACCGCATCGGAAAGTGAACTCTTTATAAGAACAATATCTGCTGCATCAATGGCAATATCTGTTCCTGCACCTATTGCAATACCGATATCAGCTCTCGTAAGAGCAGGTGCATCGTTTATTCCGTCGCCTATAAAAGCGATTTTTTCATCCTTTTTCTGTAGATTGCGTATTGTTTTTTCTTTATCTGCAGGGAGAAGCTCTGCATATATTTCATCAATGCCTGCTTCCTTTCCTATAAACTCAGCGGCGGATTTGTTGTCGCCTGTAAGCATAACGATTTTTTTGCCTAATTTTTTGAATGCTTCAATTGCTTTTTTGCTGTCTTCTCGTATTGTATCAGAAATAGCAATAATACCTAATATATTATTTTCTTTGCTGAAAATTAATGGTGTTTTGCCTTGTGAAGCAAATTCGTTTATTTGGTTATCAATTTCTGAGTAATCAATATTATTTTCTTTTAAAAACCTTGCATTACCTGAAATATAGGTTTCACCGTTTATTTTACCGCTTATGCCTTTACCTTCGTAGGCTTTAAAATCCTTGACTTCAGGAAGTGTAAGTTTTTCGCCTTTCTTTCTTACGGCATTTGCGAGAGGGTGTTCGCTTCCTTTTTCAAGAGCAGTGCAGATTGCAAGAAAGTCGTTTTCTGAAAGTGATTTATCATACACGAAAATATCGCTTACACTCATTTCACCGCTTGTGACAGTGCCTGTTTTATCGAGAACGATTTTATCGACATTACCGAGCATTTCAAGTGCTTCGGCAGATTTAATAAGAATACCGTTTTCTGCGGCTTTGCCCGTTCCTGCCATAATGGCAACGGGAGTAGCAAGACCTAAAGCACAGGGGCAGGAAATAACAAGAACAGTAACCGCAAAGGAAAGTGCGGTTTCAAAATCTTTACCAACTAAAAGCCATACTAAAAATGTAATTGCAGAAATTATCATAACTGCAGGAACAAAGATACCGCTTACCTTGTCTGCAAGGCGGGCAATGGGGGCTTTTGAAGAGCCTGCCTCGTCAACAAGGCGGATTATCTGAGAAAGAGTTGTGTTTTCGCCAACTCTTGAAGCAGTCATTGTGAATGTACCATTTTTATTAAGAGTTGCGGAAATAACCTCGTCACCAACTCTTTTCTCAACGGGTAAGCTTTCACCTGTAACAGCGGATTGGTCAACAAAACCGTTACCGCTTAAAACAATTCCGTCAACAGCAATTCTTTCACCCGGGCGGATTATGAGAGTGTCGCCCTCTTTTATATCCTCTGCCTCAATTGTGATTTCGTTTCCATTTCTTATAACATTTGAAGTTTTCGGGGAAAGCTCAACTAATTTTCCCAAAGCATCACTTGTTTTTCCCTTGGAACGAGTTTCAAGGAATTTACCCACTGTAACAAGAGTGAGTATCATAGCACTTGATTCAAAATAAAGCTCGTGAGAATAATGCTCTAAAACTTGGAGGTTTCCTCTGGGTGCGGCATAAGACATCATAAAAATTGCAAACACGCCGTAAAGAAAAGATGCAGCAGAACCTAAAGCAACAAGAGAATCCATATTTGCGGCTCTTTTAATAAGACCTTTGAAGCCCGAAATGAAGAATTTTTTGTTTATTATCATTACGGGGATTGCAAGTAGCATCTGAATAATTGCATTTAAAAGAGCATTTTCTGTGCCCTGGAGAAAGTGGGGGAGAGGAAGCCCCAGCATATGCCCCATTGCTATATACATAACGATAATTAGAAAAACAATTGAGGAGATAAGCCTTTTTTTCATTGAAGAAATATTATCTTCTTCATTTTTCTTTCTTTCCTGCCATTCTGTTTTCAGTTGGCTTTTTTTGTTATCTGAACCGTATAAAGATGCACCGTAACCGATATTGTTTACTGCATCAATAAAATCTTGTTCGGTTAGTTTCGTTTCATCAAAGGTTACAGTCATAGAATTTGAAAGTAAATTTACATCTGCTTTTTCTGTGCCTTGAAGTTTTATAGCCGCTTTTGTAACATTTGCCTGACAAGCGGCACAGGTCATACCCGTAATATTGAATTTGCAGGTTTTCATTTTTTCACCACACTAACAAAAATCGTCTCAATTATTATACTACTGAGAAAATTTAAAATCAATTTATAATTGACAAAATATTCAGATATGTGATACGATTTTTGTATATTGAAAGAGGCGATAAAATGGAAAAATATATAAATGAAATTCTTGCCCCGAAGCTACAAGGCGATGGCGGTTGGGTAGAATTTGTTTCGTTAGAAAATGGCGAATTAACCCTGCGTTTCAGAGGAGAATGTTCAAAATGCCTTATTCTCCACCGTTGCACAGAATGGATTGAGCAGGAAATTAAAAGAGATTTAAAAAAGAATGTTAAGGTTGTTGCAATACGCAAAAAACCTTATTTCCAAGATGTATGAGGTAGGATATGGCACATATTAAGGTTGAAAGGCGTTCAATGCGCCCTGAAGAATGGACTGATTTACGCTTTGGTTGGCTTAAACGTTACATATACAATGAAAAATGGGAAATAAAGAATTTAGAAATTCGTGACGCTCGTCAGGTTAAGGAAATGGAGTTCGAGTTTCACTCTGAAGATTATCGGCCTCTTAAAAAGGGTGATATGTATTTCACTCCTGACGGAACTGCATTTATTAAAGCGGTTGTTAATATCCCCGATAGCTTAAAGGGTAAGGAGCTGTGGTTTTCTCTTAAAACTGCGGCAGAAATCTGCGTTAAGGTAAACGGTAAATACATTGGTGGTGTCGACCCAAACAGAGAAAGAATGTTACTTTCTCCCTATGTTGATGTGAATTCCACTCTGCATTTTGATATGATGGGTTATAATCGCAGCAAGCCTGATGATGAGAGAAACCCGGAAAGCCTTTCTGTAAGAGGCTGCCGTCAGATTTTTGAGGGTGCATATATCTGCACAATTAATGAAGATGTGCAAAGCCTTGTATATGATTTTGAGCTTCTTCTTGATATTGCAAAAAGTGAATTGTTCAATGAGGATTACAGAACTTTTTTAAACAGAGAATTGAATAATGCTATGAACTGCATTGATTTTGATGCAGAGGAGCTTTCAGGCGTTAATGAAGCAAAGCAGTATATTGAAGATGTAATTTACTCTAATAAAATATATAACGGTACGGGTGATGTTGCTCTTGTGGCACATTCCCACCTTGATATTGCATATTATTGGCGAAGAATTCATGCAGTGCAGAAAAACCTTCGTACTATCCTCATTCAGCTTCGCCTTATGGACAGATACCCTCATTTTAAATATGCCCATACTCAGCCCTATACTTATGAGACACTTGAAAAATATTATCCCGAGGTTTTTGAGGAATTAAAGGAAAAGGTTAAAAACGGACAGTTTGAGCCTGTGGGTGCAATGTATGTTGAGCCTGACTGCAATGTTCCAAATGCAGAAAGCCTTATAAGACAATGCCTCTATGGACAGAAAACCTACGAGAGAATGTTCGGGAAACGTGTTAACAATGCCTGGCTTCCAGATGTTTTCGGAAACAGCTGGATTCTTCCCCAAATTCTCAAAAAAAGCGGTGTTGATTATTTCGTTTCAAATAAAATGTCAACATGGAATGATACGAACAGATTCCCCCATAATAATTTTATCTGGAGAGGTATTGATGGCAGTGATGTTTATGCCTGTGTTCCGCCCACTCATTTTATAACATGGAATATGCCAAGTCAGATTCAGGCTAACTGGGAAGCTTATATTGATAAGGATCAGGGTGGACAAACTCTTAATATGTTCGGCTATGGTGATGGCGGTTCAGGCTGTACGGAAGAAATGATTGAGATGATGAATCGTTTTGAAAAACTATCGGTTATGCCTAAATGTACCCATACAAGCGGAGCAGAGTTTCTTAAAAAAAATCTTAAGAATAATAAAAATCTTCAGGTCTGGGATGGGGAATTGTACCTTGAAATGCACAGAGGTACATTCACGACAAAAAGCGATATTAAAAGAGCAAATCGCTGTCTTGAAGAAAAATTCAGAACTGCAGAAATGCTTTCTGTAATACGCGGTGAAGATAACAAAGAAAAAATAACGGAGCTTTATAAAAAATTCCTTATTAATCAGTTTCATGACATTCTTCCCGGTTCTCATATTCATCCTGTTTTTCTTGATGCTATGGCGGATTACGAAGAAATTGAAAATTCTCTCAATGAAATTATCGGTTCGGGGAATAAATATTTTAATACCCTGAACTTTAAACGCGATGCCCTTACTTTTGTTGAAAATAAAAAAGGAAGTGCCACCCGTTACGGCAAAAAAGGCAATTGGATTGTTCCGAATATTCCTGCGCTTTCTTCTGCTGATTTGAGAAAAACAAGTTTTACGGCTGAATGGTTTACAGTTGAAAATAATAAGGTTGAAACACCTTTCTATTCTGTTGAATTTAACAATGACGGTTCAATTGCGTCGCTTTATGACAAAGAACTTTCAAGGGAATGGGTTAATGGTGATTTCAATAAACTAAAAATTTATGTTGACTGCCCGGGTAACTATGATGCCTGGGATATCCTTCCTAATTACAGAGAAAAAGAAATTGCTGTAAATGTTGTAAAGCCTGTTACTCTTGTTGAAAGTGATGGAGAATGTGCTACATTCTCTGTAACTCTGTCAACTCAAAAATCCACTTGGGAAATGAGAATAAGGTTTTTCAGAAGAAGTCGCGGAATTGAAGTGGAAAATAATGTTGATTGGAATGAAAACCACAAGCTTGCAAAAACAGAATTTCAATGCAATATTCTCACAAGAAAAGCTCTTTGCGATACATCTGCAGGCTTTATAGAAAGAGAAACCCACCGCAACACAACCTGGCAACAAGCTCGTTTTGAAACTTGTCACCATAAATGGTGTGATATGTCTGAGTCAGGAGGAGGTATTGCTCTTATAAACGATGGTAAATACGGAGTAGGTTTTCTTGATAATTCAATGAGCCTTTCACTTCTTCGTGCAACAGAGCGTCCCGATGTAACGTCAGATATTGGTGAGCACAGTTTTTGTTATTTGATTGTTCCACATGAAAATGATGCGGTTTCTGCAGAAATAAATAAACTCGCTTTACAATATAACACACCTCTTATAAAAGGTGATTATAATTGGGATTTACCAACCTTTGACCACTTGTATTTACAGGCAGTTAAAAGGAGCGAAAACGGTGAAATGACTGTTATAAGACTTTGCGAGCAGGACGGAAAACGCGGAAAGATTAAACTTGCCGAAAAAGTAAAGCTTCTTAATATGCTTGAAGATATTGAGGGAGAAACCGATACAATTGAATATAAGCCCTTTGAAATTATCACAATAGGCATATAAATTAGAAAAGAACAGCTCAAAGTAAAATTCGAGTTGTTCTTTTTCACATTCTATTCTCTTTGGAATATGATATACCGAGAGGATTGATTATTAATGAAAGATAATACATTTTTAATATTAGGCGGTGACAACCGTTCCTTATACCTTGGAGAATATCTTGAAAACCAAGGTTTTAAAGTTTGCTATTATGCCTTTAATCACACAGAATGCTATAATTCATTGGAGGAAGCAATAAATACATCTGATGTTATTGTGTTGCCCTTGCCGTTTACAAGAGATCGGCTGACATTAAACACTCCTTTGTTTGATGAGAAGGTTTTGATTTCTGATATACTTGCTTTGTTGTCATATAAGAAAACTGTTTTTGGTGGCCAGATACCGAAAAGCTTTTGTGAGGAGCTGGAATCGAAAAACTGTACCTACTGTGATTATTTCCTTCTTGATGAGTTAGCGATTTATAATGCTGTTCCGACTGCGGAGGGTGTTGTGCAAGTTCTTATTGAAGAATTACCAATAACGATACATGGAATGAAATGCGCTGTTTTAGGTTACGGAAGAGTGGGGAGAATTCTTGCGAATACTCTTAGTTCTTTAGGAGCAGATGTAACTGTTTTTGCAAGAAAGCAAAGTGCTTTTGCGGATATTCACGCTTGCTCTATGAAATATAAGCATTTTGATGCACTGACAACAGAATTTAATGATTTTGATGCGATGATTAATACAGTACCTGTTAAAGTCTTGAGTGGAGTTCAGCTTTCGAAGATTAATCCTGAATGCGTATTAATAGAAGTTGCATCAGCACCTTTTGGTATTGATTTTCAATCAGCAAAGGAAAGAGCATTTAAAGTGGTCAAAGCAGGTTCGCTTCCCGGTAAGGTTGCTCCCAAAACTGCAGGAGAAATAATCGGTCGCTCAATTCTTCCTATGATAAGGAGGCAAGATTTGTGACAATAGGATTTGCCATTTGTGGCTCATTTTGTACATTCAAAACTATTTTTGAAGAAATAAAGAAACTTAAAAATATGGGCTACGATATAGTTCCAATTATGTCGGAAAATTCATATAACCTTGATACCCGCTTTGGTGATGCGGCACATTGGAGAGAAGTGCTCAGGGAAATTACAGGTAAAACAATTGTTCATACCATTCCGCAAGCAGAGCCCATAGGTCCAAAAAAATTGCTTGATGCACTTGTTATTGCACCTTGTACGGGAAATACACTTGCAAAGCTTTCAAACGGTGTGACGGATACTTGTGTCACACTTGCGGCAAAAGCTCATTTAAGGAACGGCAGACCGCTTCTTATTGCACCATCAACAAATGACGCTTTAAGCAATGCAGGGAAAAATATCGGTTCGCTGCTTAATTATAAAAATATCTATTTTGTGCCTTTTGGTCAAGATAACTTTAAAAATAAACCTACCTCAATGGTGGCAGATTTTTCCTTAATTGCAGCCGCTTTGGAAAGTGCACTAAAAGGGGAGCAGCTACAACCCATAGTAATTGAACCCAAATAAAAATCACCCCTGATAAAAGCTGAACTGCTTTCATCGGGGGTGATAAAAATTAAATTTACATAATGGGCTCGTAAAGGTTGCTTGTGAAGCCGAACATGTTGAAGATTCTTTCAAAGAAATCAAAAATACTGTCAAAATTAAAGAAATCTTCAAAAACGGGAATGTAAGTAACACTTGTATTTGTGTTTGATGCTTCAAGAGCACTTGCGGAAACAGCCATCACTGCAGCTAATAAAGCAATGCAGAGAACAATTGCAACGATTTTTTTCATATTTATATCTCCTTTTTGTTTTTGTTGTATTTACATATAAAGAATAACACATTATTACAAAAATTTCAACAATAAGTTTTATAAAATATATCAAAAAATCCTGTTCAACATCAAGTGAACAGGATTTTTAAAATTAACCTTCAAATTCTATAAAAACATATTTAATCTTACTTCTTTTGTAAGTATAGGTAAGATAAATGTTGTTACCGTCTTCAATAATTGCAGGGTAGGAATATTCGTTCCAGATAAGGCCGGAAGAATCAATTTCAGTTACTTTTTCCCAGGTTTGACCATTATCTTTTGAAACGGCAAGACGAAGTTTATATCTTAAACCGTTTACTGAAATGGGGTTGTAAGCAAGCCAAAGCCAACCATTGTCAGTCATAACAACATCCACACCGCTATTGTTGTTGGGAAGGTCTGTTGCATATGCTTTGCACCAGGTGTAACCGCCATCAAAAGAATCACTACGATAAAGCTTACCTGCTTTTGTTCTGAAAAAAGCATGAATGTTTCCGTCAAGGTCTTCCCAAAGTGCCGGCTGAATCATCTGTTTGGCGGATTCAATAAAATCTGTTCTGGTCCATGTTTTACCGCCGTCTGTGGAAATATCAAAGAAACATCTCCAATCGCCTTGTTCAGTTGAAGCGGGAGCGATTATTGTTCCGTTAGATGTAACAAGACACTTGTTTTTCACAGGTCCGCGTCCGCCGGAAGTATCGCCCTCAACAAGTTCTTTGGCTTCTGTCCATGTTTTACCGCCGTCATAAGAATCAACGTATTTTGTTACCCAGTATGCGATTTCTGACCCAACCTTGTAATAAAGTCTTACATATTCGCCGAAATTTTGAAGAACAGGGTTCCAGTGGGCAACTGTATCTTCAGAAGGAATCTGTTTTGCACTACTCCAACCACCGTTGGAATATACAGAAAACCAAATGCGAACATCATCGTCGCCTTCGCCACTTCCACCAAACCATGCCGACATTAAATCACCATTGCTAAGTTGAACGAGTGTGGAGGCGTGGGTAGTATCTGTAACATCTCCGCTACCTACAATAGAACCTTTTTCAATGGTGTAGTAAAAATCAACCGCACTAACGGGAATTGCAGAGCCCAAAAGCAATACAGCCGAAAGTAAAAATGCGATTAATTTTTTTGAAAGTTTCATTTCTATTATCTCCTTTTTTATAACGCTTTGAAATTTGGGCGTTTTTATGAGGATTTGTGCAAAAAATACAAATCCCCAGCACAGATGATAGCACTATTATGTTGAAAATGCAACAATTTAACTGACAAATCAGAATAATTCGGCACTATCTACAAGGGCACTGTTAATAGTGTGAACACTATCAACAATCAGTATTCTCGTTGCGAAAAAATGCGTAACTTTTGCGAAACTCAAAAATGTTTTTTTGAGGGAGTTGTTGTATGTACTGTATTAAAAATGTTAACGCAGTATTAAATTTAGCAAATATGAGAAAAACTATTTACAAAAATTAAATATTATTGTATAATTTTCCGTAACAAAAGGGAGTAGCTCGCGCAAAGCGTGGTATTGGCGTCATTCCCGGCAAAGAAAATTGCCCGCCAATATCTTAAAGAGTGAGACTTTTACCGCAGGGTGCGGTAGAGGTCTTTTGTTTTTGTTGCTCTGATTTTGAAATAAGAAAAGGAAGGGATACTCTAAATGAAGCATTATCTTGAATCTGCAGAAGCCGTATTTCAGGAAGTGAATTCCAACGAAAATGGTTTATCCTCTGCAGAAGCTGCTGCGAGACTTGAAAAAAATGGTAAAAATAAGCTTGCAGAAGCAAAAAAGGATTCTACCCTCAAAAAATTCTTTGACCAGATGAAAGACCCGATGATTATCATTCTTCTTGTTGCTGCCGTTATTTCCGCAGCTACAGAAATGATTGAAGCGGGCGGTTTTGTTCCACCTACAGACTCTATTATTATTCTTGTTGTTGTTCTTATCAATGCTGTTCTCGGTGTTGTTCAGGAAAACAAGGCAGAAAAAGCGGTTGAAGCTTTGCAGAAAATGTCTGCGGCGACAACTAAAACTCTTCGTGACGGTAAAGTTGAAAACATCAAGAGCGAAGACCTTGTTGTCGGTGATGTTATTCTTCTTGATGCAGGTGATGCTATTCCTGCTGACTGCCGTATCTTTGAATGTGCAAGTATGAAAATTGAGGAAGCAGCACTTACAGGTGAATCTGTTCCCGTAAATAAGCTTGTTAAAGCTCTCACTCTTTCAAAGGATAAGGGTGATGAAGTTCCTCTCGGTGACCGTAAGAATATGGCATATATGGGTTCAACTCTCGTATATGGTCGTGGTAAAGCTGTTGTTGTTGCAACAGGTATGGATACCGAAATGGGTAAAATTGCAAACGCTATTGCACTTGCTGAAGAGGGCAAAACTCCTCTTGAAATCAAACTTGAACAGCTTTCCAAAATCCTTACAAAGCTTGTTATCGGTGTTTGCGTAATTATTTTCGCTTATAATCTTATTACACAGTACTTTATGGCTGAAAATGCACAACTCTTTGATGTTGCACTTCATTCATTCATTACTGCTATTGCTCTCGCTGTTGCGGCTATTCCTGAGGGCCTTGTTGCAGTTATGACTATCGTTCTTTCTATTGGTGTTACCAATATGTCAAAGAAAAACGCTATCATCCGTAAAATGAATGCGGTTGAAACTCTCGGTTGTACTCAGATTATCTGTTCTGATAAAACAGGTACTCTTACTCAGAATATTATGACAGTTGTTGACCACTATGCAGAGGATGAAAAGGTTCTTGCAACTGCAATGGCACTTTGCACCAACGCAGAAGTTGATGAAGATGGTAAAAGCACAGGCGAACCCGACGAGGTTGCTCTTATCAACTATGCTTCATCTCTCGGTCTTAAAAAGGCAGATCTTGTTGCTGCTAACCCCAGAGCAGGTGAGGTTCCCTTTGACTCAGGCAGAAAAATGATGTCAACTGTTCACAATGTTGACGGTAAATTCGTTCAGTACACCAAAGGTGCTCCTGATGAAATTCTCAAGAAATGCTCCCACGCTCTTGTTAATGGTCAGGTTGTTCCTATGAGTGATGAAATTCTCGCTAAAGCAGCAGAAGAAAACACAAGAATGGGTAACAAAGCTCTTCGTGTATTCGCAGTTGCTTTCAAAGAATACACATCAGCTCCCGAGGTTTACGATTCAGCATCTCTTGAATTTGATATGATTTTTATCGGTCTTACAGGTATGATTGACCCTGTTCGTCCTGAGGTTAAAGATGCTATCGTTGAATGCCGTAGTGCAGGTATTACACCTATTATGATTACAGGTGACCATATCAATACTGCTAAAGCAATTGCAAGAGAGCTTGGTATTCTTTCCGATGATTCTCAGGCTATGATGGGTAGCGATATTGATAAATACTCTGACGAAGAGTTTGAAAAAATCGTTGAAAACGTATTTGTTTATGCTCGTGTTCAGCCGGAGCATAAAACAAGAATTGTTAATGCTTGGAGAAACAAAGGATATGTTACCGCTATGACAGGTGACGGTGTTAACGATGCTCCCTCTATCAAGAGTGCCGATATCGGCGTTGGTATGGGTATCACAGGTACAGACGTTACAAAGAATGTTGCGGATATGGTTCTTACAGATGATAACTTTGCAACTATCGTTTCCGCAGTTGGTGAAGGCAGAAGAATTTACGATAACATCCGTAAAGCAATTCAGTTCCTTCTCGGTTCTAACCTTTCCGAAGTTGTTTCAATTTTCTTTGCAACAATTATGAGCTTCACAATTCTTGAAGCACCCCACCTTCTTTTCATTAACCTTGTAACAGACTGCTTCCCCGCACTTGCTCTCGGTCTTGAAAGACCCGAGTCAAACATTATGAAGAGAAAGCCCAGAAGCAAAACAGATGGTATTTTCGCAGGCGGTCTCGGTGTTGACTGTGCATATCAGGGTATTCTTGTAAGTATTCTTACAGTTGTTGCTTTCTATATTGGTGAATTCCTTGAAACAGGTCACCTTGTTCTCAGCAATATTCCTGATAGCAGTGAGGGTATGACAATGGCATTTTTCACAATGGCAATGTGTGAAATCTTCCATTCATTCAATATGCGTTCTCAGAGAGGTTCTGCTGTTGCAATGCTCTTCAAGGGTCAGCACAATATCGCTCTTTACGGCGCTATGGTTGGTTCATTCCTTCTTACAACTGCAGTTGTTGAGATTGACTTCCTTTCAAATCTCTTCGGCTTTGCACACCTTGACCTTAAAGCGTATGCAATTTCTCTTGGTCTTGCATTCCTCATCATCCCCATCGTTGAGGTTGTTAAGTTCTTCCAGAGAAAGTTTGGTAAGGCTCACGATTAATTTAAAAAGCATCGCTCGAAAGAGCGGTGCTTTTTTAGTGGCAAGTGGCAAGTTAAGGGTCTGCGACGCAATTATATTTTTGTTTTCCCTCTTGCCAATTTCTTCTTATAATGATATACTGAAAAAGATAATAAAATCGAAAAATATGGTTTGATTTTCTATTGTTTTTCGGTTAGAGAAAGGACGATAAATTTGGCTGAGATTAAAAACATGGACGCTGTGGCAGCTCTTGATGCTATGGATGCTCACGTTGATGATTGGCGCGATGCCACAAAGGGCAAACAGAGAGGTATTTTCTCTTTTGATGATGTTGCTGCGCTTAAAATCAAAAACCTCAAAAAAAGAATTTACACCGATATTGAATCCATTCCTGCTTGGAAAATGAAGGAATGCATTTATAAAGGTGTTGACGATTATGAATTCCTTTACGATGAATGGAAGGAGCTTAATGTTGGCGACCGTTGGGGTAACAATGGTTGGAGTGCATTCTTCAAAAACTCCTTTGATATGCCTGCTCGCTTTAAGGGTAAAAAGGTAACTCTTAATGTTTATTTCGGTGGTGACTCACTTCTCACTCTTAATGGTGTTCCTTATCAGGGTCTTGACCCCTTCAGAAACTCTGTTCTTCTTACAGATTGTGCAAAAGGTGACGAGCATTATGATGTTGACATTGAGTCCTACTATGTATGGCACTCAAACGAGTCAACAGTTAAAACACTTTCCTGCTCTTTCGTGGGCGTTGTTGACCCCGAAATTGAAGAAATTTATTGGGATTTCAAAGCTGTTTTCAATGCCCTCTTTATGCCTGTTCACGATACAGGTCTTCAGGAGCTTATCAGAGCTTCTCTTAAAGAAGCATTTACATATGTAAACTTTGACCTTGATGGCGAAGAATTCAAAGCAGGTCTTCGTCAGGCTCAGAAGGTACTCAAAGATAAAGTTTATAACAACACTTCATACAAATCAGAGGGTACACTTGCTCTTGTTGGTAACTCTCACCTTGATATCGTATTTATGTGGGCATATAAAGAGTATATCCGTAAGCTTGGCAGAACTCACGCTACAATGCTTCGCCTTATGGAACAGTATGACGATTTCATTTTCTCACAGAGTACAGCTCCCACATATATCGAAATGGCAAACAGATACCCTGCACTTTATGAGCAGGTTAAAAAGCGTATCGAAGAGGGTAGGTGGGAATACATCGGTGCAATGTGGGTGGAACCCGATTGTAACCTTGTTTCAGGTGAATCCTTTGTTCGTCAGCTTCTCCACGGTATCCGATTTGCAGAAAAAACATTTGGTATCACTCCCAAAACGTGTTGGGTTCCCGATGTTTTCGGTAACGGCTATGCAATGCCTCAGATTCTCAAGAAAGCCGGCGTTGAATATTTCGTAACTCATAAAATGGGTATCTGGAATGATACAAACCCCTGGCAGTATAACACATTCTGGTGGGAAGGTCCCGACGGTTCAAAAGTATTCTCAATTGTTCCTCCCACACACTTTATTGGTACTGTTGAAGCAGACTCTCTTAAAGTTAACTGGAAGAAATATACAGATAAAGAAACTATCGGCGAATCTATGTACTGCTATGGCTGGGGTGACGGTGGCGGCGGTGTTGACACCGAGATGCTCGAATATGTAAAGCGTTATAAGAACTTCCCAGGTCTTCCCAAAACTCAGACAAGTAAGATTGAAGATTCTCTTGCAAGAATGAAAGCAAATGCAACAGAAACTAACATTCCTACCTGGAAGGATGAGCTTTATCTTGAAGAGCACCGCGGTGTTCATACAACAAAAGCTCTTCTTAAAAAGCTTAACAGATATTCCGAAAATCTCTATCGCCAAGCTGAGATGTTCGCAAGTATTGCAATGCAGTATGGTTACGAATATCCTCTTGAAAAGCTTAACGAAGGCTGGCAGGCAATTCTTACTAACCAGTTCCACGATTCTCTTCCCGGTTCTCATATTACAGAAGTATTCGGTGACCTTTGCACTATTTATGATAACATTATTGCTATCGGTGAAAGTGTAAGAGACGAAGCACTCAATGTAATCGCAGGTAATGTGAACGGTGCAGAGAAATTTGGCAAACCTTTTGCTCTTTTCAACTCTCTTGGTACTGCTGCAACTCAGAAGGTTGAGCTTCCCTACAAGGATGTTGAAATCTATGATGCAGAGGGCAACAAGGTTGCAACTCAGGCTTATACAAAGCTTGATGGAACAAAGGTTCTTGTGTTTGTTGCAAAGGATATTCCTGCTGTTGGTTATAAGATTTACTATACAAAGGATGCTGCTGTAGGTGAAGCAACATCAGTAGGTGCTTTTGGCAACACTGTTGAAAACGATAACTTCAGACTCGTTCTTGATGAAAACGCAGAGCTTGTTTCTATCTTTGATAAGAAGAACAACAGAGAAGTTCTTGAGGGTAAAGGTAACGTATTCAGACTTTACGAAGACCTTCCCGGTAAATATGACGCTTGGGATATCGTTGCTTCCTATGTTGACCGCCAGTTCGATACAGAGCCCGGTAAGGTAACAGGAATTGCAACAGGTGATGTATTCACAGTTGTTTCCATTGAAAAGAATATCAATAAATCACTCGTTAAGCAGAATATCATTATTTATAATGACCTTGACAGAATTGATTTTGATACATTCATCAATTGGAATGAACAGGAAAAACTCCTTAAAGTTGGCTTTGATGTTGACGTTAAGGCTCAGAAATTCACCCGTGATATTGCATATGCAACAATTGAAAGCTCCAACTATCGTCACAATCCCTATGACAAGGCTAAATTTGAGGTTTCTGCTCATAACTTCATTGATATGAGTGAGGATAACTACGGTGTTACAATCCTTAACGATTGCAAATATGGTTACGAGGTTGACAAGCAGAGAATGATTATTACTCTTCTTAAAGCTCCTATGAACCCCGACCCCAAATCAGACCGTGGCGACCACTATTTCACATATTCAATTTATCCCCATGCAGGTAACTGGAAGAATGCTGAAACTCTTGTCAGAGGTCTTGAAATGAATAACCCTGCAGTTGCAGTTGAAATCAAAGGCGATGCAAAGGGCGAGGATGCAAAGAGCTTTATTAAGGTTGACGGCAAAAACGTTACACTTGAAGCAGTTAAGAAATGTGAAGATGAAGATGCATACATCATCCGTTTCGTTGAAAAAGCGGGTAGCAGAACTAAGGTTTCTGCAGAGCTTTTCGCAGAAATTAAGAGCGTAGCAGAATGCGACCTTCTTGAAAGAAACGATGTAGTAGTTGATATTGCTAACGGCAAAACTCTCAACTTCGAAATCAACCCCTTCGAGATTAAGTGCTATAAGGTTAAAGTTAAATAAAAATTCAAATAAAAGAAGTGATTGAATCGATTTTCGGTTCAATCACTTTTTATATCTGTTGATTATTAATATCAATTGCTGTCTGAACGATATTTGCTGACAAGGGTTGCTAACTCAAAGCGACTGCGAACGCCCATTTTCGGATAAATCTTTTTGGTGTGATCCTTAACGGTGTGCTCGGTGATAAACATCATTTTAGCAATATCCGCATTGGTGTAGCCCATACATATAAACTCGGCAACCTCGCGTTCTCTTGGAGTGAGAACAGCAAGTGGGTCGGGCTTTTCAAGAGTATTTTCAACAGGCTCTGTCGCAACAGGTGTATCGTTGCTTAAGTACTCGTTCTCTTCAGTTGTTCTTTTGCGGAGATTGAAAAGGAAAAATGGCTCGACCTGAGTATATATAAAGATAAGAACTGCCATAATTACCGCATAAACCAGATAAAGCATAGTAGGTGCGCCCAGGAAAACTTCAGCAATAACACTGTGAACGAGAACCGCTGAAATAGCAAGTCCGATAATAGCGGGAGCTATGTATCTGGAGGGATAGACCTTCATAATCGGCACACCGTAAAGGGGTGCAAGCATACAGGCAGCCATACCGAAGCCAATGAGTATGCAGGCAACATAGGTGAGTTGAGGAACATATTCGGTTACGAGCATAAGAAGGAATCCGATACCGCCCAGCCCCACAAGAAACGGCATCAGACGGAAGGGATGAATGCTTGATTTTTTATTGAGGAAATACATTGTGAAGCAGGAAGCTGCTACTGCCAGATACATAATGGATATACCGTGCTTCACCTTGCCTGCAATAGCAGGGCCTGAAACGCCCATCAGGGCAATAATGAAAGCAAGAAGATAAATGCCTCGAATCAGCTTCTTAGGAGGGGTTATTCCGTCGCTTTTTTTCTTCAGATATCGGATTTTTATATCCTTACCCGTAGGCATACGCAGGAAGAAGATGAATATAAGAACGAGAGCCGCAAGCATTCCGAAACGGAAAACGGAGAAGGGGACGGACACAAGCTCATTCTGAACCAGAGCAATTAAGGATACTGCAACACCATAGCCAAAGGTAAGATACTTGATACTGGTTTTCTCCGTAAAATAGTTGACAATAAGGAAGGTTTCAAAGCCAATCATCAGGCAGCAGCAGAAAATCTGCAGATAAATGTTAAGGCGCAGGGCATCCTCGGGCAGAGGAAGAAAAAAGCCGATTGCTGAAATCAGCGCAACACCCGTTGCAATACGCTGAACCCATACAACAATTTTCGGAAGAAAAATCATTGTAAGGATGCTCAGCACGTAACAAACCGCTGTCAGCAGAGTACCGTAATCTATATTAATAGGTATCGGTATTTTCCCGTCAATTGCTGAAGAGGGCTCAAGAAAATAATAGATAAAGCCCATCTGCCAGAAGTTGAACATAGCAAAGCAGACCAATCTGCAAAGAGGTATATCAAGCCTCTTTTTTTGGTTTTCGGTTAAAATCGAATCATTCATAAGCCTTCTCCTTTTTATGCACAAAATGTGCTTCCGAATGAGGGATTTGCTTCGTTTTTGCTGAAAAATAACGGGTTTCAGGGGGTATCCCCCTCAATATCCCACTATCGTGGGATATACAAATACGCAAAAAATACGTAAAATTAAAGGTGTAAACAGGGGCGGAATACCCAAAAATCAGTGGAAACCGATTGCTGAGATAACAGTAACTTATACTGATATTATAATGTAGTCGGAAAATAAGTTCAAGAGTTTTTGCAACGGAAGGAAAAAATTCTGTCGGAAATTCACCAATGAAAAACGGAGGTGCAATATGAAACAGTTTTATGAGCATATCCGAGTGGATGCGGAAGCATTAAGCTTTTCTGCCGAATGTGCTATTTGTGGAAGAAAGCAGTATGCGGTTAAGCTACCGCTGGGCTGCAGAAATGTAAGGACGCTTTCGGGATGTGTGTCGGGTAAGGCGAACAAAATCAGTCAGACAGCATTTAACCACGCTAAAGCAAATGCTACCCAACAGCTTGCATTACGCTTTAACCAATGCCGGTATTGTTACCGCTGGGTGTGTGACGATTGCTATGACAGTACGGACACGCTCGGAGCTTGTCGGGATTGTTCAAAAGAAAATGAAAATATATAAAAGGAGATGAAAAAATATGAAGAAAAATAGGTCGTTATATAAGATTTTAGGTGTTCTGATTTCAATTTCGATGCTTTTCAGCCTTGCCCCCTCCGTTGTTGCGGTTGAGGCACTTGAAGTGGCAGAAAACACTCTTTCCGAAATTTCAGAACAGATTTCTGCTCAGGCAGAGGTCTATAACAGCTCATCTATAACTATGACTCAGCCTTCTCAGGATGATGAAGGGTATTATCTTATAGGCACAGCAGGAGAGCTTTATTGGTTTGCAGATTTCGTTAATGCAGGCAACGCCTCAGTTAACGCAAGGCTTACTGCAGATATTGTTGTTAATGAAAATCTAGTTGAAAGACTTACCTTCGATAGCTCGGGTTATGTTTCAAACGATGATGAATTTATTTATTGGACACCTGTAGCTGAATATAGCGGTATCTTTGATGGACAGGAGCATACCATAAGTGGCTTGTTTTATATTTGGTCTTTTTCCGGTATCGGTGTTTTCGTGGGCGCAGACAGTGCTACAATTAAAAACTTAGGTGTAATTGATACATATTTTCATGGCGCAGATGATTCAGTAGGCGGTATTTGCTCAAGTGGCGAAAATGTTACAATAACTGATTGCTACAGCGATGCAACGTTGTTCCACGAAGGCTATGAAGTAGCCGGTATATGCGGGTCTCTTTATGGTGGAGAGATAAGTAACTGTTATAACACGGGTTCGATTGAAGGCTATTATGGAATGGCAGGTATTGTCGGTTATGCCGCAGATGCAAGCATAAATAATTGTTATAACAGCGGTAATATCGGAGAAGCTTCTTCAGCTTCTGATGTGGCAGGAATTTGTGCAATAAGCAATAAGAAAATGATAATATCCGATTGTTACAATACAGGCAATGTAAACGGTACATCCGATGTGGGTGGTATTGTTGGCCGTTTGATGAACAACTCAACTGTAACCTATGAAGCTACGCTTACCGACTGTTACAATATCGGTGAAGTAACAGGAAGTGCAGAAAAAACAGGAAGCGTTGTTGGTATTTTGTATGAAAATGATGTTTTCAGCGTGGAGTTTTCAAACTGCTATTACCTTGAAAACACAGCTTCCCTCAGCAACGGAAGTGCTATGCTTGGTGTAGGCGTTGCTTCAGGTGGAACTCCTACCGATTCCGAGGGCGTTACCGAAAGCAAAACTGCAGAACAGTTTGCAAGTGGTGAGGTTGCATATCTTCTCAATGATGGTGTTACATACGGAACACAGGTATGGTATCAGACAATAGAAGTAGATGCATATCCCGTTTTCGAGGGTGAAACAGTTTATCTGACATCCGAATATACGGATTGCTCAAAAACAGAGCTTGTGGATACCTATTACAGTAATAAAGGTGTAATTGTTGCTCCTCATATTTATAATGATAATGGATACTGCTCAGTTTGTTCGGATAATAAAATTCCCGAATATTCAGACGGTTATTACCTTATAGGCACCGTAGGTGAGCTTTACTGGTTTGCAGATTATGTTAATTATGAAAATTTTGCTAATGCAAGATTAATTGCAGATATAACCGTTAACGAAAATGTTCTTACGGAAGATGGCGAGCTTAACGGTGACGGCTCGGATTTCCTTGAATGGACACCTATCGGATACGGTCAGCACTTTCAAGAGGAAATATGGTGGTATGAGGGTGTTTTTCTGGGTGACGGCTACACCATAAGCGGCTTGTATATAGGTCAGGGTTGTGATTATTATGATGGCTTTTTCTCAGCCTTAGGCGGAAACGGCTCGATATCGGGCGTTAATATTACGGATTCATACATCTATGGTAACGGAGCAGGCGGTATCGTTGCTTACATTGAATCAGGAATTGTTGAAAACTGCTCCTTTGACGGCTTGGTAGTAGGAACTGATGAAGAATGTGGCGGTGTTGCAGGTTCTTCCGGCGGAACAATAAAGAATTGTGTTAATTACGGCACTGTCAGAGCAAATTATTTTTTTGTCGGAGGTATTGTTGGCTACAACGGAGGAACTGTTGAAAATTGCTATAACTACGGTACTGTAAGCGGTGGTTCTTCATACTGCGGTTCAATTGCAGGTGTAAGCGAAGGTAACAACGATTATATTTCAAACTGTTATTATCTTGAAAGCACTGCAACCTATAATGACGGAAGTGCTATGCTGGGTGTTGGTGTTTATAGTGGAACTCCTACCGATTCCGAGGGGGTTACGGAAAGCAAAACTGCAGAGGAATTTGCAGGCGGTGAGGTTACATATCATCTTAACGACGGTGTAACGGACGGCTCTCAGGCTTGGTATCAGACCCTGGAAACAGATGCATATCCTGTTTTTGAAGGTAAAACGGTTTATAAAAACAACGTTTATTCAGATTGTACCAAGGCTGAATTTACAGGTACGGTATATAGCAATAAAGCTACTGATACTGCACCTCATTTGGAATATGATAACGGCTTCTGTGTTGTTTGTCAGGGCTTCAAGGAGCCTGAGCTTTCCTCGGACCGCTATCTTATTTCAAACGCAGGTGAGCTTTATTGGTTTGCAGAGCAGGTGAATTCGGGTAATAATGCAATAGACGGTAAGGTTACTGCGGATATTACTATAAATGAAAATCTGCTTGAAAGCCTTGAATATGATGAAAACGGAAACGTTACAAACGGTGACAGCTTCCGTCAATGGACTCCTATAGGCTACTGTAACAGTGACGGAGAGCGCCTTGCATACGACGGTTATTTCTACTGCGGAAGCTACGATATCATCGGCTTATATTTCAACGACAGTACCCGCGATTATGCAGGTCTTTTCGGGTGTATCGGTGAAGAAGGTAAGGCGGTTGAAATAGTTATCAAGGATTCATATATCTGCGGTAATAATTATGTGGGCGCAATAGCCGGAAAATGTTTGGGCTTAACCACACAGTACAATTATAATTACTCGGTTGTTAAGGGTAATAATTATGTAGGCGGTATTTACGGCTACAATGACGACAGTACTTACGGAGATAAAAACTACGGTGAGGTTTCAGGTGTTGAGTATGTTGGCGGTGTTGTAGGATATGCGACTAACACACTCAATAACAACGGTAACGAGGGCACTGTAAACGGAACATCGGGTACTATTTCCAAGTATGTAGGCGGTCTTGCCGGATACGCAAAGGGCGATTTAATTAAATCCTACAACAAAGGAGACGTAACGGGTACCCTTATTGTAGGCGGTCTTGCAGGATATTGCGGTGGCGATATCGGAAATCAGAGCATATATGACTATTGCTATAATACCGGTACAATTTCATCAAACGACGTTGAAACCGATGAAATAAAGTACGTAGGCGGTATTTGCGGAATAATGGAAGGCAGCCATATGGATTACACATATAACGAGGGTGCTGTTTCGGGCGAATATGCAGGTGGCTTGTGTGCAAGGTCCACGACTGTTGATATAACCTATTGCTATAATGCGGGCTCGGTTTACGGCTCGGACTGTGCAGGCGGTCTTGTAGGCAACTATCAGAATAAAACTATAACAAGTTCTCACAATGCAGGCTCGGTTACGTCAGATAAAGCAGAGTATCGAGGAGGTATTGCAGGTGTTATCACTTCAGCAGATATTACCGATTCTTACTGCGTTTCAAGTCCTGTCGGCACATCGGATTCGGAGAGTGTTGTTGAAGCCGGAATTATGACCGCTGAGGATTTTGCAAGTGGCAAGGTAACCTATTATCTCAATAGCTCAATCGCTGAGGATAAGGTCATCTGGAAGCAGAATGTTGATAACGATTCGGTGCATTCTGCCTGGCCCAAGCTCCACGGTGCAGAAATATACTATGTAGCTCAATGTAAGGCTGTTTCAGATATATATACAAATATTGAACACGACGGACTTTGCTACGGCTGCGGCTTTGATGAGCCCGCTCTCAGCGAGGACGGATATTACGAAATCAGCACCGTTAGTGAGCTCTATTGGTTTGCAAGATATGTTAACGAAACCGATCCCGGTGCAAACGGAAGACTCGTTAACGATATTGAGGTGAATCCTGCCATAAAATGCGATTCAGACGGTACTGCTTTAACAGATACCACAGGATTCTATATATGGCGTGATGAAATCGGTGACTATACCGGCAGTAACGGTCTGCTTTACTCAGGTACCTTTGACGGCTGCGGTTATATCATAACGGGCTTGTATAAAGAATCTTCTCATTCCTATGTAGGCCTTTTCGGCGGCGTAAGCGGTGTTGTTAAAAATGTTGGTCTGTACGGTTGCTTTTTCGGTGAAGAGCCTGTTATAAAAAACGGCGGAGAATATGTAGGCGGTATTGCAGGTTATAGCAAGGGTACAATTGAAAAATGCTTTTTAACGGATTCGTGTATTGAAGGCGATATGCGCGTTGGCGGTATTGTCGGTTACGTTAATTCAGGTTCAATCAATAACTGCTACAACAATGGAACCGGAAATGGAAGACCCTATGTTATAAGTGACTGGAATGTAGGCTCCCGTGTGGGCGGTATTGCAGGTGAAAGCTACGGCTCAATAACTAATTGCTACAGCACTGCCTATGTTAAGGGCAATACCCTGTTCGGTGCTATTTGCGGTCTTACAAGCAGGAATGCCGAAAATACCAATAATTTTTATATCAAGCGAAGCGTTTACAGACCCAACGCCAACACTTACGGCTGGTTAGCTTTTGGCGGAGCTGATTATTATTCAAGCTTTCCTGATGAGGGAAGAGCAACGCAATATGCAACGTTAGACGGTATGTTGACCGGTGAAATGGCTTATCTTCTTCAGAGTGCCAACACAGAGCAGGTCTGGGGACAGAAGGCGAATAATAACAGCAATAATTCATACCCAAAGCTTCCCGTGATTGATACAACGGGTATTTATAAGGTTGCAAAGGTGGGCGATACAGGTAACTATTCCGTTGCAAATATCGGTGATACCAACGATGACGGAATAGTTGATGTGACCGATTATCAGGCACTTGTAAATAAAGCACTTGCAGATGACCACGAGCAGATCGGAACGGAAAGCTACGATGATATTATCCGTTACGATTTAGACGGTGACGGTTATCTTGATGTTATTGATGCATACTTTATGCACTTGTTTATCAACGGTCTTGCAACAATTCAGGTTTATGCTCCCGGTGACATTGACAGCTCCGGGAAAAGCTTCTATAATGAAGAGGAGATTCTTCTTTTAGCAGAGAAGATGGCAACCCCCGAAAAGCTTTCTACCTCGGAGAAATATGCTTGCGATATGAATGCGGACGGTAAGGTAAATAACGAGGATCTGGTTATTCTCAAAGAAAAATATCCCGATTATTTTACAACTTAATAGCATACCACAAGGGCGGGTCGAATGACCCGCCCTAATTGCTGTTTGCTATTTGCTGGCGATTTTTATAATTGCGTAGTGTCCTAACCCCTGAATCCTGAATCCTAAATCCTAATTTTGTTTTATCTCCACTCTTGCTATGGCACAGGCAAGCCAGTGCCTTACGGTGCGTTGTTCTATCTGCCGGCGACTGGCGACTGGCAACTGGCGACTGGCAACTGGCGACTAGTGACTGGCATCTGGCATCCGGCATCTCTTCTATAACTTTTACCCAAAAATCTCACCTCAATATTAGCAATTGTAATAAATTTACTTTTTATATTGAAATAATAGGAAAATCGTTGTATAATGGTATTCATAAAAATGGGTGGTACTGTCTGCCCGTATTTGTAATTCATTTAATTACGGAGGTAGTTATGAAAATGACAGCAAAGAGATCTCTCGCCGCTTTACTTGCAGTTATTATGCTTTTCAGCTGCATCGGTTTGAGCGTTTCCGCAGAGAGCACAGGTTTTGAAACTCTTCGTGTTAACAGCACAATGTATGGTGATACCCAGACTCAGCGTGCTTTCACTTGGTACACAGAAGAATATTGCGACACAACAATTCAGATTGTTAAAGCATCAGATTTTGATGGTACCTTTAACAATGCTCAGGCATATACAGGTGATGTATCCGTATTCCAGGATTATTATTGCCATAAGGTTGTTGTTACAGGTCTTGAAAAGGGCACAACCTACAACTATCGTGTTGGTAGTATGACTAAAGACACCTGGAGCACAACAGGTAAGTTCGTAACTGATAATGGCGATAGCAAGTTCTCATTTATTGCTATTGCAGACGTTCAGGCAAGCAGTCTTGAAAACTTCCAGCAGGCAGCTCTTGTTATGGATGCAGCTATGGAGTCCAACAAGAAAGCTGAATTCTATGTTAACCTTGGTGACTTTGTAAACGATTGCACAAATGAAGAATGGAACTGGTGGGGCGAAGCATTCAACAATGCAAACACAAGCCTTTCTATCGCTCCCGTTGCAGGTAACCACGAAGGCAACATCACTAACAAGCTTAATGTTGGTTGGTTTGCTAATATGTTTAACCTTGATGCAGGCGATGGTGCAGGTAATGGTGTAAACGGCGTTTACTATTCTTATGACTACGGCAACGCTCATTTCTGCGTTGTTAACTCCAATGATATGTACCCCATGGTTCAGGCTCAGAGAAACTGGATTATCAATGACCTTGAAAACTCTGATGCTCAGTGGAAGTTCCTTCTTCTTCACCGTGCAGTTTATTCTGCAGGTAAGAACATCAACAAGCCTGATACTCTTGCTATGAGAGAAACCATTATTGATATTGTTGACCAAACAGATGTTGATGTTGTTCTTTCCGGTCATGACCATATGTATTTCAGAACAAAACAGGTTAAGGGTGATGCAGTTGTTGAAGATGTTACTTATGTAACAGAAAAATTCAACGGTCAAGAAACAACTTTTGCTAAGAATCCCGATGGTGCTGTTTATATTCTTCCCTCAACTGCAGGTACAAAGAGATACACAGTTAACGAAAATCCTGTTGACCCCATTAACGAATGTGCAGATGTTAAGCTCTCCACAAGAGATATGGGCGGTTGCTTCTCAAATATCTATATTGATGGCGGTAAGCTCGTTTACGAAGCTTATGTTGTTAACGATGAAACTCAGGAAGTAACAAAGATTGATGAATATGCAATCAAGAAAACTGTAAAAGCAGAAGCAAATGAAGAAGAATCCAAACTTCCCACAGATGCTATCGGAACAATTGATGGTTCAGTTGCAAACTTCTTCACAGAAATCTTTGGTCTTCTCATTAAGTATATAACAATGATTCCTCAGTTAATCGCAGGTTTGTTCTAAGAAAAAATTAAAGCGTATTCGGTTTTCCGAATACGCTTTGTTTTATGATAGGGTGGATAAAATTTTGAATTTTATCCACCCTATCATTGTTATTTATTAAATTAATTTACAAATTCGTGATAAATAGCATTGAGAGTTTTGATGTAATCATCTTCGCTGATACCAACAATAATGTTAAGCTCGCTGGAACCCTGGTCAATCATTTTGATATTGATATCATTTTCTGCAATTGCCTTGAAAAGTCTGCCTGCAGTGCCTTTAGCACCTGCCATACCTCTGCCAACAACCGCCACAAGAGCAATACCACCGTTAACTGTAACAGAGTCTGCTTTTGTTCTTCTGATAATATCGTTAACAACATTATCCTTAACAGGAAGGAAATCGTTATCATTAACAACAACGGACATTGTATCAATACCTGAGGGAAGATGCTCAAAGCAAAGGTTGTAGTTTTCGAGGACTTCAAGCACGGTTCTGCCGAAGCCTACCTCTGCATTCATCATATCCTTTTCGATTGCGATAACAGAGAAGCCTTTTTTGCCTGCAACGCCTGTAATAACTGTGTCAACCTTGTTACTTTCAACAGAAGAAACAATCATTGTACCTGCATCCTCAGGAGCATTTGTGTTTCTAATATTAATCGGGATGCCCATTTCACGAACGGGGAAAATTGCATCCTCGTGCATAACGGTTGCACCCATATAGGAAAGCTCTCGAAGCTCACTATAAGTGATAGTTGAAATAACCTTGGGGTTTTCTACGCATCTTGGGTCTGCCATAAGCATACCTGAAACGTCAGTCCAGTTTTCGTAAATATCTGCTTTAATAGCTCTTGCAACGATTGAACCTGTTATATCGCTACCGCCACGGGAAAAAGTCTTGATTGTACCGTTGGGCATTACACCATAGAAGCCGGGGATAACTGCATGCTCGTGATTTGCAAGAATTGCAGTAAGCTCTTCGTTTGTTTTTTCTGTATCAAGAGTGCCGTTTTCCTTGAAGAAAATTCCTTCTTCAGCGTCAATGAAATCATAACCGAGGTAGCCTGCGAGCACCATTGAGTTAAGATATTCGCCACGGCTTGCAATATAGTCGCGTCCTGCGTGATGAACGATAGCATTTTTGATTCTGTCAAATTCAGGCTGAAGCCAAAGCTTGATGCCTAAATCCTTGATAATGCCGTTGTAACGGTCTTCAATAAGCTTGAAAGCATCGTCAATAGGTTGGTTTGCTTTAACAAGCTTGTAGCAGTCATAAAGCATATCTGTTACTTTAATGTCATCGGAAAATCTTTTACCGGGAGCAGAAGCAACAACATATCTTCTTTCAGGCTCTGCCTTGATTATTGCGGCAACTTTTTTGAATTGCTCTGCATCTGCAAGAGAGCTGCCACCGAATTTAAGAACTTTTACCATAATACATTCTCCTAAATTTATAATGGGGGAACTTTTTCATTTTAATTCCAGTATATATTATCATTCGTTTTCCGTGTTGGCAACAAAAAAATGCAGCTTTGAAAAAAGTTCTATCTATCATATAAAATTTACAAAAACAAATTAATTCTCTTGTGCAAAAACACAACAAAAAATTTATCTCTTTATTGTAAAATTTTTCTTGAAATAATTCTGAATTATTTTCTAATAATAAAAATGCAAACGCAAGATTAATTGCGAAGGAGTGTAAAGAAAATGGCTTCAAATAACAACGGTATGCCCGCAAACTCAAAGTCCAGTGCAAAGGAAATCCTCAATCAGGTAAAGATGGAGGCTGCTCAGGAAGTTGGCGTTAACCTCAAACAGGGTTATAATGGCGACCTCACATCTCGTGAGGCAGGTAGCATCGGCGGTCAGATGGTTAAAAAGATGATCAGTGCCTATGAAAACGGCAACGTTTAATTGAGTTACCAAAGCTTTTAAATTGCGAAAAGGGGAAACACTCATTGGAGCTGTTTCTCCTTTTTGTTTTTTTATTATATATTGTAATTATTTACTACCATTTTTATTGTATTTATAAATTTACTATGGTAAAATTATCTATATACATTTTAATTTTGAGGCGATTTTATGAACAAAACAATGCAGAAAAAATATGCCCGACTTATTGCAAGAGTGGGTGCAAATATAAAGAAGGGTCAGCCTGTGAGAATTTATGCAGAGGCAGACCAGCACGAATTTATTACAATTCTTGTCAGCGAATGCTATAAAGCAGGTGCATCAAGGGTTGAGGTTGATTTCGGTTTTCAAGCTATTACTAAGCTTAACTATAAGCATCGCTCTCTTAAATCCTTGAGTGAGGTTCCCGCCTGGCAAGAGGAAAGACTTAAACTTATGGTTGAGGAAGTGCCCTGCAGAATTTATATTGAAAGCGAAGATCCAGACGGACTTGAGGGTGTTAATCGCGAAAAAATGCAGAAATCTCAGATGGCTCGCTACAAGGTAACAAAAAAATACAGCGATGCTCTTGAAAATAAAGACCAATGGTGTATTGCCGCAGTGCCTTCTTACGCCTGGGCAAAGAAAGTGTTTCCAAATGAAACCAAAAACAAGGCCTATAGTATGCTTTGGGATGCAATTCTTCAGACAGTTTATGTTACAAAGGACAATGACCCTGAGGAAGCCTGGAAAAATCATAATGCAGATTTAAAATCAAAAACCGCATATCTTAATGATAAAAAATTTGATTATCTTGAATATAAAAGCTCCAACGGGACGGATTTTAAAGCGAGTCTTATTCCCGAAAGTCATTGGTGCGGTGGCGGAGAAAATACTCTTTCAGGTAATTTCTTCAATCCTAATTTACCAACTGAAGAAGTTTTTATTTCACCCAAAAAAGGTTTTGCAGAGGGTAAATTGGTTTCAACGAAACCTCTTTCATATCAAGGTCAGATAATAAATAATTTTTCAATCACCTTTAAAGATGGTAAAGCAGTTGAATGGGAAGCAGAAGAGGGCAAGGATTTACTTGATAAAATGCTTTCAATGGATGAAGGTGCAAAATATCTTGGTGAGCTTGCCCTCATTCCGTATAATAGTCCTATTGCAGACACAGGCATTCTTTTCTATAACACTCTTTTTGATGAAAATGCAAGCTGTCACGTAGCTCTCGGAAGAGGCTTCTGCGATACAATTGACGGATTTGAGGAGAAAACCCTTGAAGAATGTCAGGCACTTGGTGTTAACGACAGTATGATTCATGTTGATTTTATGATTGGTGCACCGGATTTGGAAATTACCGGCTATAAAGATGGGAAAGCATATAAAATATTTGAGAATGGTAATTGGGCGTTTTAAAGAATGCGGAATTCGGAATGCGAAATTCGAAATTAAGCTTCGCACCTCTTCATTTTTCACTATTAACTATTAACTAAATTCACGGAGGAAATTATTATGGCAATGGGATATCCTAAAAAATGGAAAACAGACAGATTTAAAAGAGAAGCCCCTGCACCGCTAAAATTCGGTGCAGACGGTAAATTCAGAATTTTACATATTACTGATATTCACGATGTTGAGCCTATAATGGATGATGACGAGGACCGTTCAATCCCTGAGAGAAGAGATATTGAAACTCTCAATGTTATTGAAAGCCTTGTTGCGAAGACCAATCCTGATTTGGTTGTTTTCGGCGGTGACAATATCAGCGGTTATTGGGAAGAATTTACTTATGATTTGGTACAGAGTACAATTCAGAAAATAACAAAACCTATAAGGGACAGAAATATTCCTCTTTGCGTTGTTTTCGGCAATCACGATGGTGAGGTCGGCTTCCATACAGAATTTCAGATGCTTATGTATATGGAATACGAAAATTGCCGTTCAAATCTTAATGATGCAGATGTTTACGGAACAGGTAACTGCTGTGTAACAATCAAAAGCAGTAAAGAAGAAGTAGATGCTTTTGCAATCTGGCTTATTGACTCCAATGATTATGACGAAAAGCCGGGTTGTGACAATGGTTATGACCATGTTCACGAGGACCAGATTCAGTGGTATGAAAAACGCTCGGCTGAATTAAGGGACGCTAACGGCGGTGAGCCACTTCCTGCAATTCTTTTCCAGCATATTCCCGTTCAGCAGGAAATGGACGGCTTCAAAGTAGTTACGGAAAAAGATGAACATACCTTTGAGCGTGACGGCAACTATTACTATCTTGCAAACAAAATCCTTGAAGGTAGAGTAAGAGAAACTCCTTGTCCTCCTAATATGAATAAGGACTACACTCAGCAGTTAAAGAGCTGGAAGAAGATGGGTGATGTTTTCGCTGCTTTCTTTGGCCACGACCACGTTAATGATTTCAAAATGACCGTTGACGGAATTGACCTTTATCAGACTCTCGGTGCCGGTTTCTTTACTTACGGTATGGAGCACGGCGGAAGACTTATTGTTCTTGACGAAAATAATCCGAGAGAGCTTTATACAGAGTCAATTGAAATTCCTCAGATTACGGATTTAGGTAAATATTAATATTTGAAATGAAAGAGTGATAACACTTGGGTGAGAGGTTTAAAAAGGCAATAGGCGTTGAAGGCAGATTTGTTGATACAGTCTGGCCTATGATACAGTATTGCTTTGCTAATATTTATCTTGGCGGCGGTGGCTACATAATAAGTATGTATTTCACTGTTTTCCTTACAAATGTTGTGGGAATGGATTTGCAACACGCCACATTTATCATAATGATTGCAACTGTATGGGACGGCATCAACGACCCGTTGATGGGTATTATTACTGACCGCACTCGTTCTAAATACGGAAGACACAGAAGATATCTTTTATGGAGCATTCCGCCTCTTGTAATAGCATATTCAATGCTGTGGAACTCCTTCGGGCTTGATGCAAAAGAGCATCCCACAGTCTGCGTAATGTACTATGCATTCGCATATATTCTTTATAAAACTGCATACACAATGGTAGATGTTCCTCATACGGCAATGCTTCCAACATTGGCACCCGAATATAACAAGAGAACTCAGTATACCTCGGTAAGCTATATTTTTAATTCCGTCGGTATGATTCCTTCTTATATAATTCTTCTTATATTCCTTTCCGCATTCGGTTCTTCAGGTTCACTTTCAAAAGAGTCAAAAATGCCCTTTATGCTTACGGGTGTTGTTCTTTCGATAGTTTATGCTTGTGCAATTTTTGCAACCTTTAAAACTGTTAAAGAGCCAAGCTCTCTTAATGACAAGCCACCGAAATTGGATTTGAGATTTGCAATTGATGAATATATTCAAGTTTTCAGAAGCAAGGCTTTCAGAGATTATTTTTCAATGTCTTTCTTCTGGCAGATGGCGAGAAGCTTTTATTCAACCTCAAGTATTTATTTCATAACATATCTTGCTAATCTTTATAAATACTATCCTATATACAATACCTTTGCAGGTGTGTTTGAATCTCTCGCGTTCCCCTTAAACTATGCACTTACAATGAAAAAGGGTAAAAGCAAATGCGGTGCGGTAGTAACACCCTTTATGATTATAGGTCTTGGACTTCTTCTCTTTGTTAAAACAGGCAGTCCCGAGGGCAATTCATCAATAATGCCACTTGTTCTTATGATTTTAGGTGGTGCGGTGCTTTACCCATTCGGTATGAGTGGACTTGGCTTTGTCGGAAACAATGTTCTTCCCGACCTTACTGATGTTGACGAGCTAATAACAGGTCGTCGCCGTGAAGGAGTTATCAGCACCTGCAACACAATGGTAAAACAAATTGTGGGCGGTGTTATGACTTTCCTTGTTGGTACAGTTTTAAAATATTTCGGACTTGTTACAGGTAACGAAGGTGTCTATATTCAGCAGAACGATACTGCTCTTTTAGGTATCAGAATTTGTGTTTCAATTCTTCCGATGATTAGTGCAGTTGTGGCTTATCTTTTACTCAAACGCTTTAAAATGACCAAGGATGACCACACTATGCTTCGTGCGGCAATTGCCACTAAACACAAATATGGTACAGTTACTCTTACAGATTATGAAAAAGAGCGTTGCGAGCTCTTAACGGGCTATAAATTAGAGGATACCTGGCTTGGTAGAGATAATATTGAAGCTAAGGTTCATTCTCTTGAAACCAATGAAAAAGGCGAATATATAATTCTTATTGAAGCAGAAAAATTGAAAAAACAACAACTTGCGGAGGCAGAATAATATGGAAAAAATTGAAAATGTTGATATAACAAAATCTGAACCTACGCCAAAAGAAAAAAATCTTAAAAATATAATAAAAGATATTCTTTTCTATGCTGTTCAATGGACCTGGGGACTTCCTGTTAATATTGTTGGTGGAATTGCTTACCTTATTTGCACGAAAATCCTCAGAAAAAGACATTCCAAATTCGGCTATGCGAATATAGTTTATCTTCCCTGGAACGCAGGGGGTCTTTCACTGGGCCTTTTCATTTTTATGAAGGACAGAGAGGATGTTAACCCATGGACCTATAACACTCGTATTCACGAATACGGTCATACCTGGCAATGCCTTCTTTTAGGTCCGCTTTACTATATTGTAATCGCGCTTCCCTCAGTAATATGGTGCAATTTCTTCGCAAAATACAGAGAGAAAAATAATGTGTCCTATTATAAATTGTACTGCGAGGCTTGGGCAAATAATTGGGGACAAAAAGCAACAAAAATGAAAATGGTTGATACAGGGAAATAATGTAAAAATCTTCCGAATTTTTCTTCGGAAGATTTTTATATTATTTGAAACTTTTTTGATTTTAAAATCGTTATATTATATGAAAGGGGTGTGAGATTTGAAGGAAAAGGAACTTATTTACAGAGCCAAATGCGGAGATAAAGATGCTCTCGGAGAGATAATAGAAAAATATTATTCCGATATATACAGTTTTTTGTGTCGCCGTATCGGTGATAAAAGCTATGCAGAGGATCTCACACAGGATGTTTTTTTGAAATTTTCCGTAAGCCTTCCTCAGTATAAGGAGCAGAATAAACTGAAAAGTTATCTTTTTGCCATCGCAGTTAATAGCTCAAATGATTATTTCAGAAAGTATAAAGATGAGGCTGTTGAAAGCGATTTTGACAATGTATCATATAAAACTCAATTTGAAAAAGACTTAGAAAAAGCAGAGACGGTAAAAAATGCGGTTATGAGTCTCTCACCTAAGCAAAGAGACGTTGTGCTTCTGAGGTATTACCACGATATGAAAATTAAAGAAATTGCGGAGGTTTTAAGTATTCCTCAGTCAACTGTTAAAACACAGCTTTACAGAGGTGAAAAAAATCTTAAAAATTTATTGAAAGGAGAGTTTTAGGGTTGGTTGATAAAAAACTAAAAGAAAAATTGCTTTTATATCAGGTCGAAAAACCTGATGGTGAGCAGATAAAAAAAGCAAAGCAATTGGTTTTCAAAAATGAGCGTCCCGTAAAAGTACCGTATATTTCCCCAAAAAGAGTAGTTTTAAGCCAAATTAAAACCGTAAGTAATTGGTTTTGGTTGTTTTCATTGATGTTTATTTTTGTGGTTGTTTATTTAAGCTTTAGAATTAATAATCAACTGACAACGCTCTTTCTTTGCGGAGCAGCCCCATTGCTCAGTATCGCTTCTATGCCGGTGGTACTCAGCAACATTGATTCAAGCAGAATGGAGCTTGAAAGCACCTGCTTAATAAAGCCGCAAACTGTATTTTCTGCAAAAATGCTTATATGTGGTTGCTTTGATTTGATTGTGATAATTATCACTTTGCTGTTTTCTTCCCGATTAAGCGAAATAGATATTGTAAGAAGCGCTGTATTAGGCTTGATAAGCTTCACAGCATCCTCATTTCTTTCTCTCGGTGCAAGTCTTATATTTAAAACACAAGTGGCAATTTCCTTAGTATCAGCAGTATATACAACGGTGGTGGCGTGTTTCATTTCAATGGGTTTTCTTTCAGAAAAACTTTTAGAAATAAAAATGCCGTTTTTAGTATTGGCGCTTGTTATAAATTCAGCTATGGTTTACGCAATGTACTCCATAGCAAATAAAAATTACAGTTTTGAAAAGGTGGCGAAAAGATTTGGAAATAAAATATTCTGAAATCACTAAAAAATATGGTGATAAAAGAGCTGTTGACGGAGTAAATCTTACTTTAAATAATGGTGTTTGCGCCCTTTTAGGTGCAAACGGGAGCGGTAAAACCACCTTAATGAGAATTACCGCAGGTATACTTGATGCTACCGAGGGAACTGTTTCTCTCGATGGAAGAAATATTAAAACTCTTGACTCATCATACAGAAATATTCTCGGTTATCTACCTCAGAATTTTGGTTGCTATAAGGATTTTAAAGCGAAGGATTTTTTAATGTATATGTGTGCCCTCAAGGGCATTGATGGGGATTTTGCAAAAAAAAGATGCAAAGAAATGTTGGAAGAGGTAGGTCTTGCAGAGGTTCAAAATAAAAAAATAGGCTCTTTTTCAGGAGGTATGAGGCAACGCCTGGGTATTGCTCAGGCTCTTCTCAACGAGCCCTCGGTGCTTATCCTTGATGAGCCTACCGCAGGCCTTGATCCTAAGGAAAGAATACGCTTTCGTAATATGCTTTGCGCCCTTTCCAAAGAAAGAATTATTATTTATGCAACACATATTGTTTCGGATATTACATTCCTTGCAGACAGAGTTCTCATTATGAAGGAGGGTAAAATTGTTGCAGACGGCTCTCCCGAGGAGCTTATGGAAATTGCTGTGGGTAAGGTTTGGTCTGTTAATGTGAAAAGGAGCGAGCTTTCGAGGGTGCAAGCACAGTACAGTGTGGGCACAATTACAGATAGGGAAAACGGCTCTGTAAATGTGCGTATAGTCAGTGAAAGTAAGCCGTTTGAAGAAGCAGTAAATGTTAAGCCTGAGCTTGACGATGTTTATTTGTACTTTTTCGGGGAGGTGTCGGAGGATGCCAAAGCTGATTAAATATGAGTTTATAAAAATCTGGAACAGCCGAATAAGCTCTGTGGTGATTGTTTTAGTTCTTATAGTATCCTGTTGCTTTTCGGGTTATCAGATATTTAAATGTAAAACCGGGAAAGTGGTTTCAAGCATAAACAGGAGCGAATATCCCTGCGGTATTGTTTCAAATAAAAATATAGACACTTTCAGAGAGGAATTACGAGAATTTGAAAGCAGGGAAGAAATATATGAAAAGGATGCTTCTGTTGAAAATTCCTATGCAGGATATGTTCTCAAAGGTAAATACGATGTAAAAGAAGATGATTTATTAAAAAAATCCTTTGAGGGTGAAATCACAAATGAGGAATATCACAAAATTCTTTCCGGATATAACGCTGCACCTTGCATAAAGAAAGAATATCTGGCGGAATATTTTGCACTTTATTACCCTATAAGCGTTTATGAAACTGCTCAAAGGGATATGAATACTTATTTCGAAAATTCCGAAAGAACTGATTATGAATTTAACAAAAGAATTGATTACAGTATGAATGCCTACAATATAGCAGAAAAGCTTGAAAAAGGTATTTATTACGGCTATGACTACGGATGGAATAACGCTGAAGGTGTTTTTACAGGTGTGGGAATTCTTTTGATATTTGTCATGATTTTCGGCTTGTGCGGTGTATTTTCAGAAGAATATAATTTGGGAACAGATTCATTACTTATGGCTACCAAAAAAGGTAAAAAGAAATTAGCTGCTTCAAAGATACTTACAGGAATTATTTACAGCTTGTTTTGTACATTGGCGGCTGCATTGGTAAGCTATTTACCCTCCCTAATTGTTTTGGGCTTTGATGGTGGAAATGTTGGTTATTCTCTTACACATTTTCAAAGTCTTACAGCTAACTTGGTTTCATTGTTTTTAGCTTGTTGTGTTATTTCTATGATAACTCTTTGCTTTTCTGCCTTTTTCAGAAAGGTTACAAGTATTATTTTCTGCACAGTTTTGGTGAGTGTTGCACCTGGCGTCCTTACAATGTTTTTAGGGCCAACGCTTAATATACCCTTTGATGTAGGCGTGCTTTTAAATACCTTGCCCGTAAATATGATTATTAACAGTCATCAGATTTTTCGGCAGTATGCAACTATGATTCAAGGCTTATTCACCATAAGAACATTGTACATATCGCTGTTGGTGGCGGTGGTCCTTATAATTCTGTTAAGCTTTTTGGTTAAATTGCTTTATCTTAAGCACAGAATCAGAAATTGAGGTGAGATTTGATGGGAGCTCTTGTGAAATATGAGCTGAAGAAGATTTTTAAAAATAAGCTTTGCTTTGGTGTAATTA
>JAZNTA010000197.1:0-80126 GCA_045591525.1 Acutalibacteraceae bacterium
CACCTTGTTAGGTGTATGGATTTGTTTGGCGCAGAAGGAGAGACTCGCAAGGCTCTGCCTTGCGTTTGCTAAGCAAACATCCGATTGTGTTCGGCTTCCGCCGAGGGAGTTCGAGTCTCTCCTATTCGTTATAACAAAAAACAAAACCCACACACCTTGTTAGGTGTATGGATTTGTTTGGCGCAGAAGGAGAGACTCGAACTCTCGCGCCGGTTTCCCGACCTACGCCCTTAGCAGGGGCGCCTCGTCACCAACTTGAGTACTTCTGCATTGGTAACTGAAATCAGTTATTAAATTGTCCTCAAAAGAGGTGGCGCAGAGAGTGGGATTCGAACCCACGGTACGTTGCCGTACGACGGTTTTCAAGACCGTTCCGTTATAACCACTTCGGTATCTCTGCATATGTTAGCCTTGATATATTATCACACATAAATAAAAAAGTCAACAGTTTTTTATTTCAATTATTAAAAAACTTTTTCCAAATTTTTTTGAATAAACTCTTGACATTCGGAAAATGTAAGAGTATAATAACGTTCGTCTTAGCGGGATAGTGTAACGGTAGCACGACAGACTCTGACTCTGTTTGTTGGGGTTCGAATCCCTATCCCGCTGCCAAAAACCCTCGTACAATAGTACGAGGGTTTTACTTTTTTTACCATTTACTATTAACTCTTCATTACAAACCACTTTTTCGGAAGCGTTTTTTATCTTGAACCCCTCTCTTTTATTTGCTATAATACCTATACAAACATTCGAGGAGGATGTAAAATGAAAATTTTCAAATCTATAATGGCAATATTATTGGTATGCGTATTATTTTTCTCGGTAGCCTCCTGCGGTAAAGATACTACTGACGAAACAACCACTACCACCACAACAGAACAATACATTGCACCAAATGAAACCGTTAATTCGGATGCTACATATTCAGACGTAGTAGCCGACTTTTCCGTTATAACTACTGTTATACCTGATACAACAAGTGGCGGTGTGGCACCTGTTGAAACTCAAGCACCTGCAACTCAAAGCAGCGGAGATTCAGGTCAGCAGACACCTCAGGCAAATACACCTGAAACTCAAGCACCCCAACAGACTCAGAGCACAACACCACCATCAGCTTCAAATCAGGAAATCCATGAATCAGACGGCAGAACTTATTATGTATATTACCCCGAAAACATAAAATCCTCAAAGAAAACCTATCCCGTTCTTTCCTGGGCAAACGGAACAGCCTGTCAACCTTCTATGTATACAAATATGTTTGCAGAACTTGCCAAAGGCGGTTACATCGTTATTGCAAGCAGTGAAACTATGTCTGCAGACGGTTCTGCTCAGATTGATGCTTTAGATTTTGTTATTTCATTAAATAGCAATTCTTCAAGCCTTGCTTACAAAAAGGTTAATACTAATAAATTAGGTGCTGTAGGTCACTCTCAAGGAGGCAGAAGCTCTGTGAATGCAGCAGTTAAGGACTCAAGAATCAAGTGTGTCGTTTCTATCGCGGGTAGCAATTTCCTTGAAGAAGCAGAACCCAACTCAGCTCCCACATTATTTATCGCAGGTGAAAAAGACATGATAGTTTCACCGTCAAAATGGATTCAGCCTGCTTACGATGTTGCAAAAGGTCCTGCGGTTTACGCCTCTCTTAACGGTGCAATCCACACCACCTGTTGCTCCAACCCTGAAAAATATTCTTCATATATCCTTGATTGGTGCGACGCTTGGATTAAAGGTGATGCAAAAGCACTTTACACATTCAGCAGTAACGGTACTTTAGCTTCAGACAGTAGCTGGAGCGATTTTCAATGCAAAGGTTTTTAAATAGTTAAATATTCCCGAGGTGCTTTTATGAAAAAAATCCACTTATTATGCAACGCCCACCTTGACCCAATCTGGCTTTGGGCAAAAAATGAAGGTATAGCCGAAGCAATTTCCACCTTCCGCGTTGCAGCAGATTTCTGCGAAAAATATGACAATTTCATTTTCAACCACAATGAATCCCTCCTCTATGAATGGGTAGAAGAAAACGAACCGGAGCTTTTCAAGAGAATTCAGAAGCTAGTCAAAGATGGTAAATGGCGCATTATGGGCGGTTGGTATCTTCAGCCTGACTGCACAATGCCATCTGCGGAAGGTTTTCTCCGTCAGATTGAGGTAGGCAACGCCTATTTTAGGGAAAAATTCGGTGTTAAACCCACTACCGCTATAAACTTTGACCCCTTCGGTCACACTCGCGGTCTTGTTCAGATTTTAAAGAAAACAGGCTATCATTCATATTTATTTATGCGCCCTCATAACATCGTTGGCGATGACACCGACTTCATCTGGAAAGGTTATGATGGTAGCGAAATAACCGGTCACTCTATGTGGGGTGGCTACAACTGCGCAAGAGGCGAAGTCACCCAAAAAATTGATAGAATTTCAGAAGATGCCCACGATGGTGCAAATCTTATGCTTTGGGGTGTTGGTAATCATGGTGGCGGACCCTCAAAAATCGACCTTGATAACATTGAAGATTATATAAAAACTCACCCTGAGATAATTGTAGAGCATTCCTATTGTGAAAATTATTTTTCCGAGGTTGATACAAAAGAGCTTAACACCTATTCCAAATCTCTCGTTCATTGTATGGTAGGTTGCTACACAACAATGGCGCAAATCAAAAAAAATTATAGAGCCCTTGAAAACGAGCTTGTAACCTGCGAAAAAATGCTTGCTTTAAGCGATGTTGATTACGATAAGAACGAGCTTAAATCTGCAGAAAAAGCATTACTTTTCAGTCAGTTTCACGATATTCTTCCCGGCACTATGATTAAAGCCGGCGAAGACGAGGTGCTCCGCCTTTTAGGTTACGGCATAGAAATTGTTTCCCGACTTACTGCAAAAGCATTTTTCAAGCTTTGCGAGGGTCAGAAAAGAGCAATAGACGGTGAAATCCCCGTTATCGTTTTCAACCCTCACCCCTACCCTATTACGAGAGAAGTCCAAGTGGAGTTTCAGCTTGCCGACCAAAACTGGAATGAGGACGAAACAACTCTTGTCAGAATCCGTGATGAGAAGGGCAACTATCTCCCCTGCCAGAACGAAAAGGAAGCAAGCAGTATGACTATGGACTGGAGAAAGAGAATTTGTTTCCGTGCAGAGTTAAAGCCTATGAGCATCAACCGTTTCGATTGCGAATTAAAGGTTCACAAAATCAACAAAAGACCTATTGCACCTTTAAGCGAAACCGATAGTCATTTTATTTTTGAAAACGAAAAAATTTCTGTTTTAATCAACAAAAGCACAGGTCTTATTGATAAATACGAAGCAAACGGCAAAAACCTTCTTAAAGATAACAGCGGTAAAATCCTCGTTTATAAAGATAACGAAGACCCTTGGGGCATGACAAATGACGGTTTTTATGACAAAATCGGTGAATTCACCATTCTTAGCAAAGAAGAAGCAAATAATTTCGCAGGTTATCCCGATACAGATTATGAAAATGTTCATATTATCGAAAACGGTGATGTAAGAGCAAAAATTCAGGCAATCTTTAAAAATCGTAATTCCTTTGCAGTTGTCACTTATTCACTTTCAAAAGAAGATGTATATATTGATATAGACATTAAAATCTTTGTAAACGATGTCAACACTCTCTACAAACTTTCTTTTGACACCAATTTCACTAACCCGAAATTCATCGGTCAGACTGCTTACGGCAGAGAAGAGCTTCTGAAAGAAGAAAGAGAAGTAACATACCAAAAATGGTGTGCTTTCGAAGAAAATGACACTGCTTTTGCCGTTATCAACAGTAGTACATACGGCGGTAGTGCAAAAGATAATATTCTCAATATTACTCTTATGAGAACCCCTGTTTATTCTGCTCATCCCATTAACAGCCGACCCATTACCGATGATGACAGATTCCATAATCATATTGATATGGGAGAAAGAGATTTTTCTTACAGATTAACGCCCGATTTTGACAACATCGATATTGAAGCGGAAATCTTTAATCAACCGCCCTTTGTTCTCTCATTCTTCCCCTCGGGTAACGGCAAAAAGAAAGAAACAGAATGTAAAATAACTAACAAAAAAATTCTTCTTTCATCTTACAAAAAGATAAATGAAAAGGAATACCTCCTCCGTCTTTTTAACACTTCTGAAAAGGAAGAAACAACCAGTATTTTAATAAACGGAAAAGAATACGAAATCAAATTCACACCTTATGAGGCAAAAGGCTTTATATTTGATGATGAAATTCTCAAAGAATGCAACCTGATAGGAGAAATGTAAGGAACGTCGATTACCCGTTATACTGATGCCCCCATCTGATAAAACTTTCTTTGGTACCTGTAAGCCTGCACCTTACAGGTTATTTGATAATATTGCCAAAAATGCAACGAGCAATTTATTCACAAATTACTCGTTGCATTTTCTTTTTATATATTGTATAATAAGCTATCAATATACTAAACTAGGTGTTTATGCCTTTGAGAAAGGTGGTTCTATGAAAAAAACTTTTAAAGCATTAATTGTTGCAGTTGTTATAACTGCTGTCATAGTTCTGTCTGTTATGCCCTTTGGGGCAGTAGAAATCAAAAGATATTATGGCGATATAAACAACGATTCTTATGTTACAACTCAGGATGCTATTGTAGCACTTTCTATCGCCGCCGGCATTTATGAAGATGAACTTACAGGAATGGATTTTGAATGTGCTGATATCATTAAAAACAATGATATTGATACAGCTGATGCCCGATTCATCTTAAGAACTGCTGCAGGTCAAGAACTCAAGAGGCAGATGGAAGGCTATGAATTCAGCGAAAACCCCGATTTATTCCTGAAAAAAGTCAATGAAATGCGAATAGATGAAGGCATTTCCGTTTTAAAACTTTCAACTCCTCTTTGTGATGCTGCAAGAGAGGCTGCAGAAGAATATGCAACAAAAACAGGTACTGCATTCTCTCGTGAAGATGGTTCTTATTATTACAAGCTTCTTGACGAAAAAAGCATAAGCTATACTTACGCAGATAAAGTAATAATTCCTGCATCTTTTGGCTATAAAGAAACCTTTGATGCTCTTAAAAAGATTGAACAGAGTAAGAAAGCTCTCTGCAATAAAAATTTCAAAAAATTCGGTGTAGGAGCATACACCAAAGATGGTCACACATTCTATTGGTGCATTTTCCTTACAGATTAATTAAACCTAAAACTCCACTCGAAAGGATGATTAAAATGAGTGATTACAGAATAGAAACTAAATGTGTTCAAGGGGGCTACACGCCCGGTAATGGCGAACCCCGTCAGATTCCCATTATTCAGAGCACAACCTTTAAATATGCAACAAGCGAGGATATGGGTAAGCTTTTTGACCTTGAAGCAAGCGGTTATTTCTATACCCGCCTTCAGAATCCCACTAATGACTCCGTTGCCGCAAAGATCTGCGAGCTTGAGGGTGGTACTGCTGCAATGCTTACCTCTTCAGGTCAGGCAGCTTCTTTCTACTCGATTTTCAACATTGCTTCTTGCGGTGACCACGTTGTTTCTTCTTCAACAATTTACGGAGGAACTTATAACCTTTTCGCAGTTACAATGAAGAGGATGGGTATTGAGTTTACATTCATTTCCCCAGACTGCACAGAAGAGGAACTCAACGCAGCTTTCCGCCCCAACACAAAAGCAGTTTTCGGAGAAACAATCGCAAATCCTGCCCTCACAGTTCTTGATATCGAAAAATTCGCAAAAGCAGCTCACGCTCACGGTGTTCCTCTTATTATTGATAACACCTTTGCAACTCCCGTAGGTTGCCGTCCTTTTGAATGGGGTGCAGATATTGTTACTCATTCAACAACAAAATATATGGATGGTCACGGTGCGGCAGTAGGCGGATGCATTGTTGATTCAGGTAATTTTGACTGGATGGCTCATGCAGATAAATTCCCCGGTCTTTGCACTCCTGATGACAGCTATCACGGCATCACTTATGCTGAACGCTTCGGCAAAGAGGGTGCATTTATCACAAAGGCTACTGCTCAGCTTATGAGAGACTTCGGTTCAATTCAGTCTCCCCAAAATGCTTTCTATCTCAATTTAGGCCTTGAAAGCCTTCACGTTAGAATGAAACGTCATTGTGAAAACGGTCTTGCAGTTGCAAAATTCCTTGAAGCTAACGATAAAATTGAATGGGTTACTTATGCAGGTCTTGAAAACGATAAATATTATAAATTAGCTCAAAAATATCTTCCCAACGGCACCTGCGGTGTTGTTTCTTTCGGTGTTAAGGGCGGAAGAAAAGCCGCAGAAGAGTTTATGAAAAAGCTTAAACTTATCGCTATTGAAACTCACGTTGCAGACGCAAGAAGCTGTTGCTTACATCCTGCAAGTGCAACTCACCGCCAAATGAACGATGCCGAGCTTGAGGCTTGCGGAATTACTGCAAACCTTGTTCGTCTTTCCTGCGGTCTTGAAAACGCAGAAGACCTTATAGCTGATATTCAGCAAGCACTTGGAGAATAAGTGGCAAGTGGCAAATTAAGGGTCTGCGACACATTATATAATATTTGGAAGCGAAGCTTCCCCGAAACTTGCAACTTTCCACTTTCAACTATCAACTTTAATGAAGGAGGTATGAGGAATGCCCATTAAATTACCTGATGAGTTACCGGCAGTAAAAACCCTTGAAAAAGAGAATATTTTCGTTATGACTGATACTCGCGCAATTACTCAAGATATCCGTCCGTTGAAAATTCTGGTTTTAAACCTCATGCCGAAGAAAACGGAAACAGAAACTCAGCTTTCTCGCCTTTTGGGAAACTCTCCCTTGCAGGTGGAATTCGAGTTAATTCATACAAAATCCCATGTTCCCAAACACACCCCAAAGGAATATCTTTTGGCATTCTATAAAACCTTTGATGATGTTAAACACAGAAAGTTTGACGGACTTATTATCACAGGCGCACCTGTTGAAAAAATGCCCTTTGAAGAGGTTACCTATTGGGAAGAGCTTTGTGAAATAATGGAGTGGAGCAAAACCCACGTTACAAGCACCTTCCATATCTGTTGGGGTGCCCAGGCAGGTCTTTATTACCATTACGGAATAAAGAAATACCCGTTACCTGAAAAGCTTTCGGGAGTTTATAATCACAAAGCAGATTATAAACATTCAATTCTTTTGCGCGGTTTTGATGATGAATTCCCCGTTCCTCATTCAAGATACACCACAGTAAAAAGAGAAGATATCGAAAAAGTTCCAGAGCTTAAAATCCTCGCATCTTCCGATGAAGCAGGTATTTATATTACCTCATCGGAAAACGGCAAGCAGATTTTTGTTACGGGACATTCAGAATACGATACCGAAACTCTCAAAAACGAGTTCCTTCGTGACAAGGATGCAGGGCTTGATATCAAAATGCCTGCCCACTATTTTCCCAATGACGATATAACAAAGCAACCTTTAAACACATGGCGTTCTCACGCAAATCTTCTCTATTCCAACTGGTTAAACTATTTCGTTTACCAGACAACACCTTATGATATTGAAGAAATATAAAAATTGCCCCTATTAACTTACACAATGAAAGTTAATAGAGGGCAACACTTTTTATTTATTCTTTTGTTTCTTCAACAGTTTCAGCCACTACTTCAACAGGCGCTTCAACTGCATTATTCTCAACAGGAATTTCTGATTGAGGAATGTAGCTGTAGGTCTGACCTTCCTGTGCAATGTAAGGCTCTTCTTCGGGCAATTTTTTAAGATTGATTGCCGCAATAATACCACTTGTAAGAGAAACAAGCACCCAGATATGAAATACAAAATCAAGAATCATATCGGCTGTAAACCCTGTGAAATAGAACATTGCAAAGGTATCTGCAACAAACATAAGAAGTGCCGCAACAAGCCAACCATAGCCGTGTTTCTTTGAAAGGAACCACATAAGTGCATAAACACCAACAATAGCAACCGCTATTGCAACATAGATATACAATACTGCATCGGGGTCAGGTTGGAATTCAACACCTTCATACCACTCCGCAGGCATTCTACCTGTGTAAAGAAGTCCGAACAATGTCATATAATAAGGAATTGCCGCAGAAAAAAGGAAGTATGAATCGCTACCTGTAAAAAGCAAAACGCTGTTTACTAATGTAAATGCGATTACAAGCAAAATATTGCTTCTTGCACCATTATACCTTGCTGTAAGTTTCTGACTTTCCGTCATATTCTGATTTTTTGTGTTTTTAAATAATCCCATATCCATTCTCCTTTCGCCTGTTTATCAGGTTAAACTAATTATACATCATTCTACAAAATTCGTCAACAAAAATTACAATCGGCTTTGCCCCGACACTGGCATCCGGCATCTGGCATCTGGCATCTGGCATCTAACAACTTTTACAAGTTGTTATAATCAATTTTTCTATCCCTGAAATAAAACTCTCTATCATGCTCACTTATCTCACGAAGCACCTTGCAGGGATTTCCAACTGCTACAACATTTGAGGGTATATCTTTTGTAACAACGCTCCCTGCACCAATAACAGTATTATCGCCTATTGTTACACCCGGTAAAATAATCGCCCCTGCACCAATCCAGCAATTTCTGCCAATGTGAACGGGCATATTATATTGATATGCTTTTTCCCTAAGCTCAGGGAGAATAGGATGTCCTGCGGTTGCCACAATAACATTGGGGCCAAACATAGTGTAATCACCCACATAAATATGGGTATCATCCACCATTGTCAAACCGAAATTTGCATAAACAGCTTTACCGAAATGCACATGGTGACCGCCCCAGTTAGCATGGAATGGTGGCTCTATGTAACAATCCTCACCTATCTCCGCAAACATTTCTTTGAGCATCTCTGCTCTTTTATCTAATTCAGTAGGTCTTGTCATATTAAAGTCATAAAGCTTATTAACATAAACCAATTGTTCAATCATAATATCGTCACCGCTGGGGTAATATATCATACCGGAATGCATTTTTTCTTTATTTGTCATAAAATCAACTCCCATTAAGAAAATTATAACATAAACTAAAATCTTTACAACACTTTACCATTGAAAAAAGAATACAAAAAGTGTATTATAATATGTAATGTAAAAAAATAATAAACGGAGTTTTAAAAATGAAAATCACAGATTCAGTTTTTTATGTAGGTGTAAACGACCACGATATTGATTTATTTGAGGGACAGTATGTTGTTCCTAACGGTATGGCATATAACTCATACATTATAAAAGGCGAAAAAACTGCCGTTATGGATAGCGTTGATATTAACTTTTACAGTCAGTGGATGGCAAATATCAAAGAAGCATTGGATGGCAACGCACCTGATTACATCATTATTCAGCATATGGAGCCCGACCATTCTGCAAGTATTAACATTTTCATGCAGACCTATACCGAAACAAAAATCGTTGCATCCAAGCAGGCGTTTGCTATGATGAAAAACTTTTTCGGAACCGATTATGAAGACAGACAAATTGTTGTTGGCGAAAATGATACTCTTGATTTAGGCGGTCGCGTGCTTACTTTTGTTACCGCTTCAATGGTTCATTGGCCCGAGGTTATCGTAACATACGATAGCAAAGATAAAATACTTTTCTCTGCAGATGGCTTCGGTAAATTCGGCGCTTTGGATGCAGACGAAGATTGGGCGTGTGAAGCAAGACGTTATTATTTCGGCATTGTCGGTAAATATGGCACGCCTGTTCAGAATCTTCTCAAAAAAGCCGCAAATCTTGAAATCGAAAAAATCTGCCCTCTCCACGGACCCATTCTTACAGAAAATCTCGGCTATTATCTTGACCTTTATAACACATGGTCTTCTTATTCTGTTGAAAGCGAAGGCGTTGTTATCGCTTATACATCTGTTTACGGCAACACCAAAAAAGCAGTTTTAAAGCTCGAGGAAATTCTCAAAGCTAAAGGTTGCCCCAAGGTTACTATTACAGACCTTGCAAGAGATGACATGGCGGAGGCAGTTGAAGACGCATTCCGTTACGGAAAGCTTGTTCTTGCAACAACAACTTATAATTCCGATATTTTCCCCTTTATGAGAACCTTTGTTGATGCTCTTACCGAAAGGCTTTATCAGAAACGAACCATCGGTATAATTGAAAACGGCACTTGGTTCCCCACAGCTGCTAAAATTATTAAAGGTATGCTCGAAAAAAGCAAGGACATCACCTATACCGACACAACCGTAACAATTAAATCTTCTATGAATGAAGAAAACATCAAACAGCTTGAAAAATTAGCTGATGAACTCTTGAAATAATGTTACCCCATTGATTTTTCATAGATGAAAAATCAATGGGGTAACTTAATCTTATAATTCAGGGAACACACTTGCAACTTCTTTTAATATGTATTCTGCTTTTTGTTTTTCTTCTTTGTATTTCTCTATATCTCTCACATTTTCGTTTTTCCATACCGAAAGAATTTCAGGAAATGTCAGAACAGTTTCAAATGCGGCTTTATTGCCATATTTGTTTTTTATTATTTCAATGATTTCGCAAGGGTCACTTTCGTCTGCGGAAAACAAAAAGCCATTTGAAGCACCAAAAACGCAAAGCTTCCTTGCACTTTCCTCTTCACCTTTTTCACCGCAAGAAAGAACGCTGTCAATCCTCTTTTCAATTTCCTCTAAAGGAAGCATAAAAGCCTGAACCATAAGGCAACCGATATCCTTTTGAGAAAAGCCTCTTTTCATAAAGGATGCCACATAACCACCAACGATTTTGTCAACATCCTTATTAACTTCATCGGGAGCAGTTGTGCTGTCTAAAATCCATTGAGGAACAAAATTTTCATTACTCATATCATTCCACCAACTTCCTCAATAATTAAATCAACACATTCTTCTGCCGTTTTGCCATCACACTTGACTGTAACATCAGCATAGTTCTCGTAAAGCGGTGCTCTTTCTTCATAGAGCTCCGCAATGGTTGTACCCTCTTTCATTGCAATTCCGCGAGTATGTATGTTTTTAATTCTTCTTTGAAGTTCATTGGGACTGACTTTAAGATAAACAATCATCCCGTTTTCCTTAAGTTTGGCCATAGCCTTCTCGCCGTACACCGCACTTCCACCCGTTGCTATAACAGAATTTTTAAACTCCTGCTTACAGATTACATTTTCTTCAAGGCGTATAAATTCATCAATACCTGTTTTGGAAATTGTATCGCAAAGACTTTCTCCCGTTTCTTTCTGAATACTCAAATCTGTATCACAGAAATCAAAAAGCAAACTCTTTGCCAGTATAACTCCGATAGTGCTTTTTCCAGCACCGGGCATACCAATGAGAACAATATTTTTCATTTTAATCACCGCTATAAGTAGGAGCATTCTTGGGAGCAGTACCCTTAACAACCTCGTGATAGTATTTATAGGTCATAGGTGTTTCTTTTTTGAGATTTCCCGCATCTGTTACCTCACCTAAGAAAACAGTATGGGTTTCTGTTTCCATTGTATTAATAACCTTGCAGGTAATATAGCTCATTGCCTGAGGCAAAACAGGAAGATAGCCTTTAACAAGAGGCTCAATTCCCTCAAATTTATCAACATCTCTACCGCTTCTGAAGCCGAATGAGCCTATAATCATCGGGTCAACATTCTCGCTTAAAATATTAAGAGCGAAAACCCCTGTATCTTTAATGCACTCATTTGTATAGTTATCGTGATTAATTGAAACCGCAACTGTAGCAGGTGTTGAGGTTATCTGCATAGCAGAATTAGCTGTACAGCCCGTTGCCTTACCTTTCGCCCAGGTTGTTACAACATAAACTCCGTATGATAAATTAAATAATGCCGTTTTATCCATTTTATTACCTCCCAAAATATGTAAACTGAAAAAATTCCTAAAAAACCGACGAAACCGTAGTTCCGTCGGTTTTCGGGTTATACTTCTCTGAAAACATCTTTACCCAGACTACATACGGGGCAAACCCAATCATCCGGAATATCTTCCCAAGCAGTGCCGGGTGCGATGCCGCTATCAGGGTCCCCTAATTCAGGGTCGTAAACATATCCGCAAGGACATTCATATTTCATAAAATAACTCTCCTAATCAATTTATTTGATTCAGTCATCTAAATCCTTTTCGGAAAACTTGATTTTGCCACTGACAGCGTCTATATCATAATCATAATCGTATGTTCCGCTTTCAAAGCTTACCTCATATTCGTAGGCGCCTTTTTCGAAATCAAGCTCAACTTCCAAGCCTCTTACATCAGCCTCTTTAAGACCGGCGTGATTTAAAGCAATTTTCTTAGCTTCATCACGAGAGATTTTCTTGACTGCTTCACTTGTAGTTTTAACCTGCTCGGGCTTTTTATTCGCCTTGGTTGTAGCTTCTGTAGCCTTTTCTGTAGGTTTAGCTGCCTCAGCTTCAGGTTCTTCCTGCTTTTCAGTTACATAAACCTTCTCAGTAACAATAACCTTTTCGGTTTCGGGAGTAACTACTTCCTCAACAACCTTTTCAGTAGTTTCAGGAACAACCTCTTCCTTTACCACCGCAGTAGTTGTGCTTTCGACTGTGGTTTCAGGTATTGCATTTTTCTCACCAAGCTTTTCGCCTGCGATAAAACCGCCACCACCAACAACAATTAATGCCAAAACAAATATCAAAACATTTTTCTTCATATTAACGCCTCCTCTCATATAACTATGAGGTCTGAATTTTTTATTAATTAGCCGAAATATCTCTTTAACAAGCCCTCGAATGCTTTGCCGTGTCTTGCTTCATCGCGAGCCATTTCGTGAACAGTATCATGGATTGCGTCAAGATTCTGCTCCTTTGCCATCTTAGCAAGTTCAAATTTACCGAGTGTTGCACCATTTTCAGGTTCAACTCTCATTTCAAGATTCTTCTTTGTTGAATCAGTTACGAGTTCACCAAGAAGCTCCGCAAATTTAGCTGCATGCTCTGCTTCTTCATAAGCTGCTTTTTCCCAGTAAAGACCGATTTCGGGATAGCCCTCTCTGTGAGCAACTCTTGCCATTGCAAGATACATACCAACCTCTGTGCATTCGCCCTGGAAGTTTGCACGAAGACCTTCGATGATTTCTTCGCTAACACCTTTAGCAACGCCGAGAACATGCTCTGCTGCCCAAGTCATTTCTTCATCTTTAACTTCAACAAATTTTTCTGCAGGAGCTTTGCAAAGAGGGCAAGCTGCAGGGGGATTTTCGCCTTCAACGATCTGACCGCATACTAAACATTTCCATTTTTTCATAATAATTGACTCCTTTAATAAACTTTAAATTAAATTCTTTATATTATTTCGGCAATCCTTACAGATTCCGTAATAAACTGTTTTTTGAGATTCAACCAGATGACCTAAATTATCAAAAACCTTTGGCACTTCATTCTTGTGAAAGATATCTGTGATAACATCGCATTTTTTACACAAGAAATGAATATGGTCTTCAAGGTTGCCTTCGTAGTGAACCTTTTTATCACTACTCTCCACGATGGTTATAAGCCCTTCATCGTGAAGCTGACCCAGATTTCTATAAACAGTTCCGAGACTGATATTGGGTATCTTCTCTTTAACTCGTTCATAAATCATATCCGCAGTAGGATGATCGCAAGAGCATTTCAGAACCTTAAGAACTTCATCTCTCTGCTTTGAACTCCTCATATAACCATCTCCTTTCATTTTCTCTAAATAGTAACGATTACTATTTACAGTTATAATATAGCAGATGGTTTTTGCTTTGTCAACACTTTTTTATAATTTATTTTAATTTTTTTAAAAGCTCATAATATTCATTGCAACCATCAGAAAGCTCAATATAAAATTTTTTTATTTCTTCATTAAGTAAAAGATATTTTCCAACTCGCCTTACACCTTTTATAAAGCGTTTATTAAACTCGTATTCAGGCTTTGGAATATAAAGCGGACAATCAGCTCTGTAATCAAAGCAAACCTTTACACTGCTCACACCATCTTCATTTATTACAACCGGAAACAATGGGTAAATTCTGCAAGCAAGAGGACGCTTGTTTCTGTCGCAAGTGCCATTGCAAATCGCAAGCTTATCGCCATTCTCTGTTTCTGTTACATTTATATTAGGGTCAATCAGATTTTCTTCACCGGGAAAAAGAAGCATACCTGTTTTCTCATCACCCTTGCAGCATTTTCTATTACAAATTTTTCCGCAATCGAAATACAATGGTGTGGTTTTTCTTAAAACAGAATAACAGCTTTTCAAAACATTTTCTTTTTTCATTTTTATACCTCTGACTATTTTTTAAAAACCTGCCCATAATAATATAGGTAAAGGAAATTTTCCTTATACCGATTATATATAGGAGGTTACAAATATGAATGAACAGAAAAACAACAGCATCGGTTGCACAGTTGATTCCTGCGTTTATCACGCAAAAGATGCAAATTACTGCACAAAAAACGCTATTGAAGTTGGCGCTTGTAATTGCGAAGCTAAATCAGTTGATGCAACTTGCTGCCAGTCCTTTAAAGTAAAATAAACCTATAACAGCAAAAACCGTCCGTTATGGACGGCTTTTTTGCTCTTATCTGATTATTCAGGTTTATCCGTCACAAAATTTTCCACTTTGTCGGAAACTATACATTTATTATTTTTAGGATTACCTGCATATGTGTTTCCTTTAATCACTACATTTGAACTACAGGAAACATTCACAGCATGTGTAGCATTTAAAACAAAAAGATTGTTTTCTATTAATATATTCCTGTGAACAGGTCCGTTATATTTTTTATTCTCGGGTTTAATGAGAATCCCATCCTCTTCGCAGTTCATAAAAGCGTTTCCACGGATTATTACATCATTTACACATCCACTTTCAAACCACACTTTAGCATCATCGGAAATAAGAACTCCACTCATACCTGTATTTAAAAACTTGTTATTTTCAATTCGGATTTTGCCTCTTGTTGTAGCAAGAATACCTCTTGTAACAACTCTGTTAATAGTATTTCCGCTAAACTCAAAATCGGGATTTGAAGAAACATTTTCAATTACGCCACCCTCACCTAATGGGGATTCGTATGTTGCAGTGGTTATATCATAATAATATTTATCTCTTAGGGTTGCCTTTAAAACCTTTGTTCTTCCAACCTCAATCAAAGTTTTCGGGTCAATAAATGCAATTGTGTCTCCCTCTTTTATGCAATCAAGACCGTAGGTCTGCGGATGAGGGAATGCGACTGTCAATTTATCTTTGTTACTTTCAATAATTTTAAAGTATATTCCGTGAACATTGCAAGCATCGCCCCCTGCTCCGTCAAAATTGCAATCTCTTACAGCAATTTTTCCTCGGCACATGCTGAATTGCATAAAGTCAGCCCTTGAGCAAAAATCCACCTCACCATCTTTAATCGGCGAAAAATTAAGATTTTCCAAAGTTATATTTTCGCTATTCTGAGCTATCAAAGCAAACCCGGGGTTATAATGTTGCTTAACATTTTTTAAAGTTATTTTTTTCGAATTATCAATAAGAATACCAACCTGATCACGAACAACAGGGAAAAGATAAAAAACCTGACCTTCCACAAAGTTTTTCGGCAAAAGATATCTTACATTAAAAACTCTATCGGAAACCTGACGGATATTTGAAGCGCCATGAAAAGGATGTTCCCCACTTCGCTTAATATGAAAATAGTTATCAGACTTTGCGGTGGGCACCCACCAACCGCTGTTCTGAAAATCTGTAAAATTCATTTTATAATCGGTTCCATACCAATAGTATTCACCGTTTTCCTCTTTAAAATCGCTTGACTCATCAATCTTAAAAGTAACATAAAAGGTCGAAGATTTAACCACAGTTATTTTATGAACATTGGGTTTTACTGTAACTATTGTGAGATTTTTAAGAACTATGTTTTCACAATTGTTTATCAAAACATTTGTCATATTTCCATCAATTATAAAAACTGAGTCATTACAGTCAATCTCCATATTTTTAACATTTTCAATTGCAAAACCGATTTTTCTGACATTTGGCATTTCTCCGGCTTTATATTCATCCTCTGCAACCGTGTTTGAAATAAAAACTTCTCTTTTCTCTGCATTTTTGCTCACAAAAACATACTTACCCTTTGGAAGAGTAAGGTTTTTTCCTACTGCCGTTTTCGAAGATGTATTAAAAAGATTTTTAAAAGCAATTGTAGCCTCTGTATTGGGCTTAACGCTGAAAGATTCAGGGTAAATAACCACATTAACACCTCATAGATATTATACAATATATATTACAATACCAACAATAAAAAAGCAATTATCTAAATATTACAAATAATACAAACAATTTTTTATACGCACAAGAAAAGACCACCGCTTCTATGCGATGGTCTTTTCTTGAACGAGAAATTTTTACATTTCCTGCGTATCGTATTGGCATCTTTATAATAACCCGACCTTGTTGTTATGATGTTGCACAAATGTGAATAAATTATGAACAATATTTCATATCCAATAAAAATTATACATTTCAATAATATTTTTATGCAGTTTTAACACATAAAAAAACTTTATTTTGTGCAGTTTTTTGCGCAAAAAAACTCTTTAAATTCACCAACAATTATTGAAAGAAAAAGTTAAATGTGGTAATCTTTATATGTATTAATAATAGCTTCCGCAAAAGCGGAATGGAGGTATATTATGGCAAACATTCTTGATGCTTTCAAAGAAAAGCAAACAGAAAAAAAAATTTATAACGGCAAAAAAATCAAAGTCGGTATTATCGGTTGCGGTTGGATTGCAGAAGCACATCTTCAAAGCTACTTAAAATGCGAAGATGTTGAGGTTGTTGCATTTGCAGACCTTGTACCCGGCAAAGCAGAAGCTTTCGCAAAGCAGAACGGTGTTGAAGGTAACTATTATTTAAGCGACAAAGAGCTTATTGATAATGAAAAAGACCTTGATGCTGTTTCAATTTGTACATATAACCGCCAGCACGCTCCTTGTGCAATTTATGCTCTTGAGCATGGCGTTCACGTTCTTCTTGAAAAACCAATGTGCGTAACTCTCGAAGAAGCAGTTGAAATCTGCAAGGCAGAGAAAAAGAGTGGTAAAATTCTTTCAATCGGCTTCCAGCCTCGTTTTGATGCAAATATGAAAATGGTTAAGAAAATTTGCGAAAGCGGTGTTCTTGGTAAAATTTATTATATCCAGACCGGTGGCGGCAGAAGAATGGGTATCCCCACTCCTTTCGGCACATCCTTTATTCAGGAGGATACAGCAGGCCTTGGTGCTCTCGGTGATATCGGTTGCTATTCACTTGATATGGTTCTCAATGCAATCGGTTACCCCAAGCCCCTTACAGTAACCGGCTTTAAAGCAGGTCTCTTCGGCAAAAAGCCCGAATATCTCCAAAAACCTGAATACACAGAGGTTTTCGGTGTTGATGACTTTGCAGCAGCTTATATTCGTCTTGAAAACGATATCGTTCTCGATTTCCGTATCGCCTGGGCAATGCATTGCGACACTCCCGGTGACACAATCATTATGGGTACTGAAGGCGGTCTTCGTATTCCATCAACAGAATGCTGGAACGGTTCAATCGGCGGACCTATGACTATTTACCACAATATTGCAGGTGAATGCGTAGAAACAGTTATTCCCGAATGCGACAATGACGGTGATAATTTTGATAAGAAAATCCGTTCATTCATTGATGCAATTGAATTCAATCTTCCTGCACCTGTTCCATCAAGCCAGATTATTTATAATCAGGCAATCATTGATGGTATCGCCCGTTCTTCCGACCTCGGCAGAGAAGTAACAATCGAAATTCCCGAAATCTGAGTTGTATAAAAATTATGACCTTAACAGAATTTCAAAAATTCTGTTAAGGTCATTTTCTTTTAGTTTACGTCCAAAGGTGATACTCTGTCCTCTGCCAATTCAATATTGGATTCACCATAAATAGCCGTTTGCAATGTCTGAGCAGCAAGTGGATAGTCAACCGCCCAATACCAGATTGAACCGGAATGAGCCTCTCTTGAAGCCTCATCGGGCATAACAATTTGTTGAACATCAAACTTTGCCCACCCTCCAACAACCGCTTTTGTTGCAAGAGAAACTACTTCAGCTTCTTCGTAACTTGTTTTCAAATAAGGTAAAAATGTTTTTATATAATCTGTTATTTCAGAGGTCTTAACAGTAGCCGCTTTTTGAAGAAGGCCAATCATAACCTGGCGTTGTCTTCGTGTTCTGCTTACATCACCATCAGAATCACATTTTCTGCTTCGGCAGAAAGCAAGAGCCTCATCTCCGTTAAGATTTACAGAATTACCTGCAACAATATCAAATCCGTAACTTTTATTAATATAATCCGCCTCATATTGCTGAACAGGAACAGTAACACCGCCAAGCTCATCAATAACAGCTTTAAAGAACGAGAAATTTATCATTGCATAGCCGTCAATACGAATTTTGAAATGACTTTCAATTGTATTAATAAGGCTATCTACACCATAAAACGGGAAAGCAGAATTAATTTTATTGAAGCTTCCGCCGCCATCCGGTGATTCAAGATAAGCAAAGCTGTCTCTCATAATTGAAGTCAATGTGATAGTTCCCAATTTCTGATTTACCGAAACAATAATCATAGAGTCTGAAAGACCTGAAATTGTGTTTTTGTTACGGGTATCAACACCAACGCAAAGAACATTCAAAACATCCTTGGAGTACATTATATCTCCATCGTTTGTTGCCCACTCTTTAAGCATTGCTTTGAATTCTGTTGCATCACCCTCAAAAATATTATCAAATTCAGGGTCGTCTTCTAAAACCTCGGCTTGAGTTTCATCATCGAAGTCATAAGTAAGAGTATCCTCAACAGGTGGAGGAGCATTTTTAAGGTTTTGGTAATAGCTAAAACCTACTGCAAAAAGACCGATGCATAAAACAAGAATTATGCAAAGTATTGAAATAAGAATTTTCCTTTTCTTTTTATTATCTTTTTCTTTTCTTTTTCTCGCCATTTCAAGCACCTTTCATTCCATTGTATGCAGTCATAACCGCTTCCTCAGACATATCACAAGAAATTTCATAAATCGGAATATTTGTTAAAACCCCGTTTAAAATATCGAGCATATTACTCATAAGATTTTTATCACCGGGGCGTACTGTTTGGTCCATAAAAAGCTTTAGTGCCTTTATTCCGGGAATTCTTTTTATACTATTCTCTCCTCTTGAAAGAAACGCAATTCCTGCTATAGGAACACCAATATTAACGCTCTCATCGTATTTTCCGCTCCAAGGTGTACCATAAGCATAATAAGCCCCATCAATGCATCTGATTGCAGGTTTATCGTCATTAATAATTCTTGAACCGGGTAAATGCTTTAGCCATAAATGAGTATGAGTAGATTTACCTGTTCCCGAACGGGCAGAAAACAAATATGCCTTGCCCTCATATTCAACGCAGGAAGCGTGAAGCATTATTCCACCAAAACGAGTTAATTGTTCATAAAAATAGCCACCGCTCCACAGGCATTCACATTCGCCTAAAGTCATCTGCGGATTTTCTGCATATCTGTCCAAATAAAACTGTTGAGAAATATTAATTTTTATATCACTTTCTTCATTATCATCACAAAAATACGGTTCCATACGTGATAACATAAAGTCATAATAAAAATCAGCTTCAACAACCAAATCAGCAACTTTAATTTTCAAAATATTACTCCAGAATTTTGTAGTTTTTTAATTTATCAATAAAAGCATTCAAATCAGCTTTTATAACATCCTCATCTGCATCATAATCACTCTTGATTAAAGCAACAATTTCATCATAACTTTTATTTTCTTCAAGGGCTTTCCAGATAATTTCTGCAGGTCCGTTAAGGGTAATCATACCATGAATATTATTCACCGCTTCGCCAACAGGAACAACAACAGGCATACCTGCAACCGTTTTTAAAATATAATTTTCATTTAATTTCATATAAACACCTAAAATAAATTAATCAGCCTCATTGCATTCAGGACATGTGCAACATACCGTTCCGTCAAAGAAAATACAATAATAATAGCCCTGACTATTGTTATCATCTGCAAAAGGACAAACAGGAATTTCAGCATTATCTAAATATTTGTAAAATTCAACATTTTCAAGCCTTTTCTTTTTTAGATATTTGCCGGTATCCTCACAGGATTTTTTAGTATATTCGGGACCGGGATTATATCCTCCGCGAATTTGACCCAATGTTAAAGTTTTGTTGAGAATTGTGTAATATTTGTAATTATACTCTTCACCTATATTGAATTTAATGGTGCCTGTAGGAGAATATTGCTTTTTAACTTCACTATCAGGCCAACCTGCAATACCAATTTCCTCTTGCTTTCTGCCGTTATCGATCATACCATACATAGCCTGTTGAACTGCAGTCTGAATAACAAGGCATTGGCTTTTACAATCATTCTGCTTTTGTTTTTTTAAGCCTGAATTCACAATAGGAACTGCAATACCTGTTAAAATGCCGAGAATTACAACAACAATAAGAATTTCAACCATTGTAAAACCCTTTTCAGAGCGGAAAAACCTGAACATAAAATTCACCTCGCAAAATATCAACTATATAATACCATAATATATCTTGAAAAGCAACAAAAAGAAAAAATAAGAAACATTTATAACATAATTGAATTTTAAAACAATGTAGGGGTACGGTCTTGACCGTACCGCCAAAACGAACCATTGCTCGCGACGTTTCGGTCGGGTCAAGACCCGCCCCTACATCACAATCTTGAGGTTTCGGAAAATTCACGGTAAAAACCTGCAAAAGTATCAGCGAAAACACCAAAAGACAAACTTACAAGTTGTGCAAAAGGGCAAAGTTTGGTTTTCTTCGTAAAATTTGCCAAAAAAGTATTTACAAAAGCAGTTTCAGATGTTAATATCTAACTGTAAGTTACGGAAGCGGTTACAAAGAGTTACGGAATTTTCCCAAAATTTTTGATATCGAATCCGCCACTATACAAAATAAAATTTTTTGTATTAAAGGAGTTGTTCGTAAATGTTTAAATTTATGAAGAGCAAAAAGGGTTTCACTCTTGTTGAATTAATGATCGTTGTTGTTATCATGGCTATCCTTGTTGCAGTTGCAGTTCCGATTTTCTCAGCTGTTACAAAGAATGCAAGAACAAAAACTTGCGTATCTAACATGCGTGAAATCGTTTCTCAGATCACAAACAAAGCTATGAGCGAAGGCAAAAACTACGAAGGTACAATTTCTTACAAGGCTGATGAAGACGGTAAAGTTGCTGTTGATGACATTACTGATGATGGTAGTGACATTACTGCTGAGCAGTTCGTTGCAATGTTCCAGGCTGGTGCTCCCGCATGTCCCGCTGAAGGTACTTACAACATTGAATTTGGCACAACCGGTGCTGGCGATGCTGACGGTTCAGTTTCTGTTAAAGTTACTTGCTCAGGTAACACTGATGGTGGAGACCACGTTTACGGCGAAGCAGCAGAAGAAGAAACTACTGCAGCTTAAGGCTAATAGAACCAAAAACCTCGGATTACTCCGAGGTTTTTTTATGTCATCTTATAATTATCCAACATTTAGGAATCCACAAAAATCCCGTCAGGTTAACTGACGGGATTTCTTTATACCATATAATATATATTCTTTTGCTTTTTGGGCATCTGCTTTTGAAAGAGCCTGAACACCATCTAATTTATATGGTATTCCTAATTCTTTATACTTACTTACACCCATTGTATGATAAGGCAAAACATCAAGACCCTTAAGATTTTTTAGTTTACCGATAAATTCACCCAACCTGATTAAATCTTCCTTTTTATCGGTATAGCCTTCTACTACAACATGCCTTATCCAAAGAGGAATTTTTTTCTTCTCGAGGTGCTTTGCAAAAGCGAGAATATTTTCATTTTTGTGACCTGTGAGAGCCTTATGGCTTTCAGTTTCAATATGCTTGATATCAAGCATAACAAGGTCTGTAAACTCTAAAAGAACATCTAATTTTTCAATATATTCTTTTTCTTTTTTAAAAGTTATTCCCGATGTATCAATGCAGGTATGAATATTTTCTTCCTTGCATTTTCTGAAAAGCTCGGTTAAAAACTCCATCTGCAAAAGAGGCTCCCCTCCGCTAACAGTTATACCGCCCTTTGCATAAAAGGCTTTATTGCTTTTTATTTCTTCAATAACCTCTTCTGCGGTTATTTCCGTTCCCTCCCCTGTTTTCCAGGTATCAGGATTATGGCAATAAAGGCATCGCATAGGACAGCCCTGCATAAAAAGAACATATCTTATACCGGGACCGTCCACCGTGCCGAAGCTTTCCTTAGAATGAATAAAACCTGTCATTATATCTTATCGTGGAATGTTCTTGAAATAACCTCATCCTGCTGTTCCTTAGTAAGCTTGATAAAGTTAACAGCGTAACCGCTTACGCGAACTGTAAGCTGAGGATATTTTTCAGGATGCTTCTGGGCATCAAGCAATGTTTCCTTTGAAAAAACATTAACATTAAGGTGATGTCCGCCCTTCTGAACATAACCGTCAAGAAGGGAAACAAGGTTATCTATCTGATTCTGTGTTGCTGACATTGTATTTCCTCCTGTCTGAAATTCGGAATTCGGAATTCGGAATTCGAAATGGAACAAAAAACCAGAACGAATATCAAATCCCGAATTTTTTCCGATTACATTTTATTATTATTCAATTTTTCTTTAGTTGTTTTTGTTATTGAAACAAGAATCGCAACAATTTCATCAATATCCTTTTTAACACTTGCAAACTCTTGTTCTGTTAAATATTGGGTAGCAAACAACACTCTTAGCCAATAATGTGTTTCGTTTGCTTCCTTTAAAGCTATTGTTAGTTTGGTATAGAAATCTGCAGTTGACTGTGCTTTCACAGCTTCACATACATTTGCACCGATGCTCGTACCGCACCTCAGTAATTGCCTTGCGAGTGAGTAATCCGCACCATTTGAAATTAAATATTTATGAAGATTAACTATCCTAACCGCAAAATCGAAAGTCTTATCAGCGATTATATTTTCTTTCATTTATATTTTCTCCTATACAAACACTTCAAAATTCATTACGAATTTGATTATTTTTGCAAAGCTTATAATGTTTGGAAGCAACGCTTCCCCTACATTTCGAATTCCGAATTTCGAATTTCGAATTCACTCCGCATCTAATCCCTCAAAAAGTGTCGGGCTCATGCAAGCACCGTCTGTGCAGTCAAAATTAACTTCAATATCTCCTGCAAAGATTTGGTCATCCTTACCAAGTGCACCGGGGATAATTGAGAATGTGTTTGAAATGCCGTCCTGAGCATCAACGAAAGGAAGCTTTGCAACAGATGCAAGGGATGAAACCGCACCCTTTGTATCTCTTCTGTGCATTGGGTTTGCACCGGGGGCAAACGCCTCACCTTTCTTTCGTCCGTCAGGAGTTGCACCTGTGTTCTTACCGTAAACAACATTTGATGTGATAGTAAGAATTGAAGTTGTAGGAATACCGTCACGATAAGTGTGGTTTTTCTTAATATGAGTCATAAAGCGGTGAACAATGTCATAAGCAATTTCATCAACAAGGTCATCGTCATTACCGTATTTGGGGAAATCTCCCTCAACCTCATAATCAACAACAATACCATCTTCATTACGGATTGTTTTTACTCTTGCGTACTTAATTGCAGAAAGAGAGTCTGCAACAACAGAAAGCCCTGCAATACCTGTTGCAAACCAACGGGTAACTTTCTTATCATGAAGAGCCATCTGAATTTTTTCGTAGCAATATTTATCGTGCATATAGTGGATAATGTTAAGAGTATTAACATAAACACCTGCAAGCCATTCCATCATTGCATCATATTTTTCCATAACCTCGCTGTAATCAAGATATTCGCTTGTTATGGGGCGATATTTTGGCGCAATCTGCTTGCCTGAAATCTCGTCAACACCGCCGTTGATAGCATAAAGAAGGCATTTTGCAAGGTTTGCTCTTGCACCGAAGAACTGCATTTCCTTACCCAGCTTCATAGATGAAACACAACAAGCGATTGCATAGTCATCACCGTGGTGGAAACGCATAAGGTCATCATTCTCGTACTGAACAGAAGATGTTTCAATAGAAATTTTTGCACAGAAGCGTTTAAAATTCTCAGGAAGATTGGTTGACCATAAAACAGTAAGATTGGGCTCGGGTGCCGCACCTAAATTTTCAAGGGTGTGAAGGTAACGATAAGACATTTTCGTTACCATATGGCGACCATCAATTGCCATACCGCCTATAGATTCTGTTACCCACTGAGGGTCCCCTGAGAAAAGAGCGTTATATTCGGGGGTTCTTGCAAATTTTATAAGGCGAAGCTTCATAATGAAATGGTCAATCATTTCCTGAACCTCTTCTTCTGTATAAACTCCGTTTTTAATATCTCTTTCAGAATAAATATCAAGGAATGTTGAGGTTCTGCCCAAGGACATAGCCGCACCATTCTGCTCCTTGACTGCTGCAAGATATCCGAAATACAGCCACTGAATCGCTTCCTTTGTATCGCGGGCAGGATGAGAAATATCAAAGCCATAGCTTAAAGCCATTTTCTTTAAATCCTCAAGAGCACGAATCTGCTCGGAAAGCTCTTCACGCTCCTGAATAACCTGAGAATACATTGCAGAACGGGTTGTTTCCTTCTGCTCCATTTTATCTTCGATGAGTCTGTCAACACCATAGAGGGCAACTCTTCTGTAGTCACCTATTATTCTTCCTCTGCCGTAAGCATCAGGAAGACCTGTAATGATATGGCTTGAACGGCAGGCTCTCATTTCGGGAGTATAGGCATCAAAAACGCCTGCGTTATGAGTTTTTCTGTGAGTAGTGAAAAACTCTTTAATCTCAGGGTCAATTTCATAACCGTTATCCTTGCAAGCCTTTTCTGCCATACGAATTCCGCCATAGGGCATAAGAGCACGCTTCAAGGGCTTGTCCGTTTGCAAGCCAACGATTTTTTCCAAATCCTTGTTAAGATAACCAGGACCATGGGAGGTAATTGTTGAAATTACTCTTGTGTCCATATCGAGAACGCCGCCTGCTTCTCTTTCCTGTTTTGTAAGGTCCATTACCTGCCCCCATAAATCGAGAGTTGCTTTGGTTGGACCAACAAGGAAAGCCTCGTTTCCGTCATAGGGTGTGAAATTATGTTTAATAAAGCTTCTTACGTTGATTTCTTTTGTCCATGTTCCGCTTTCGAAACCCTTCCATCCATCGTATTTTTGAATCACTATCATAATCTCCTTTTAAGGTGGTGGAGAGAATCTGATTAATTTTAATCAAACTTCCCCTAATCTACATTTCCTCATCATTATACAACATAAATTTACACTTTACAATGCAAAAGAAAGCAAAATAAAGAGAGATTTTTTATGTTTTTTTGTTTAGTGTGTAAAGACTTTGAAAAAGTCAATAATCAAATATTTGATTTATTGTAAAATATTGTAGAATTGTTATATTTTTTATGGTATATTGGTACCGGTGATTACATAAAAAAGAAAGTATTATAATTAGTTTTTCTATTCTTTTAATATCTATTCTTTTTTACTGCGTTTTTTGTTTAAAAGGGGTTGAAGAAATTGAAAAAAGAAAATTTACCAAAAAATTTTACATATACTGCTCATACAGGCTGTGTTAAAACCGCGGATAACTCTCTGGAAGCCATTGAAGTCGGTGCAAAACACGGTGCAGATATTATTGAATTTGATTTGAATTTTCTTTCGGACGGAACACCTGTTTTATCCCATGATAAACCTAAAGGTAAAGAAGTAACTCTCGACGAGGCTTTTAAAAGGGTTAGTGAATACGATAGTTTAAAGGTTAATGTTGATGTGAAAACCACAAAAAATCTTAAAGCTGTTTACCCTCTCGCTCAGAAATACGGCATTGAGGACAGAATTTTTTACACAGGCATAGGACTTGATTTTGTTGAAGTTGTAAAAAAAGATAGCCCTGAGGTACCGTACTATCTGAACATCAGCGTAGATAAACCCAAAAAGCAAACACCCGAATACCTTGAAAAACTTGTAAAAACTGTTAAAGACAGTGGTGCTGTTGGCATTAATTTCAACAAAGACCACGCCACAAAAGAATTAGTTGATACTTTCCACGAAAATGATTTACTCGTTTCAATCTGGACTGTAAATAAAAAACGGAAAATGTATAAAGTCCTCTTCCTCGGCCCCGACAACATCACAACAAGACGCCCGGATAAATTAAAAGAAATATTAGATTAAACACACATAAAAAGCAACGTTCTTTCAAAAAACGAAAGAACGTTGCTTTTATTTAATATCTTATTCAATATTTCCTGCTTTAACAGCTTCGAATGTTTCCTGAATCTCTTTTGAAGGAGCAGGAGTTATAAGTGAAACAACAACTGTAAGAACGAGTGAAATTATGAATGCGGGAAGCAATTCATAAATTGCAAAAGCTCCACCGAGCCCACTGATAACAAATTTCCAAACAAACACCATAACAGCTCCACTTACCATACCTGCAAGAGCACCCCATTTGTTTGTACGTTTGAAGAAAAGTGCACAAAGAACAACAGGACCAAATGTTGCACCAAAGCCTGCCCAGGCAAATGAAACGATTTCGAAAACCTTACTGTTGGGGTCTTTGGCAATAAACATTGCAATAATTGCAATAATAATAACTGAAATTCTGGCGACAAGCATTTTCTTTTTATCAGAAATTTTAACTTTTGCTGCTTTGAAAATATCTTCAGAGATGCTTGAAGATGCTGCAAGAAGCTGCGAATCAGCAGTTGACATAATTGAAGCAAGAATACCGGAAAGGATTACACCTGCAATAATTGCAAAAAACCAACCTTCACCGCTGATAACTTTAGCAATTTCAATGATAATTCTTTCACTGTCTTCGATACCTGTAACAACGCCACTCTTAACAACGCCGTAGCCAACAACACCGATTATAATAGCAACTGCCATTGAGATAACAACCCAAATAGATGCAACTCTTCTTGCAAGTTTGATTTTTTCAACCTTTTCAATAGCCATAAATCTGAGAAGAATGTGGGGCATACCAAAATAACCGAGACCCCAAGCCAAAGTTGATGCAATTGTGAGTGCACCATAAGGCTTTGTGCCAGCTGTGCCTGCAATAGCTTCGCTGACACTTCCTGCACCGTATGTAACTGTAAAGTTAAGATAACCTGCAAGACTTTCTGCATTGGCAGTAACCTGTTCCCAACCGCCTGCATAATTAATACCGAAGCCAAGAACAACAACAAGAGCAATTGTCATAACAATTGACTGAATAAAGTCCGTTGTTGAAGCTGCAAGGAAACCACCCAATGCAGTATATAAAACAATAACTATGCCGCTAACAACCATTGCAGTCATATATGGTATGCCGAAAATTGATTCAAAAAGCTTACCGCAAGCAGAAAAACCTGATGCTGTGTAAGGAATGAAGAAAATTATAATAACTGCTGCTGCAATAATTTTAAGCATTCCTAAATTATCACCAAATCTTTTTGAGAAAAATTCGGGTAATGTAACCGCATCAATTCTGCTTGAATATAAACGAATTCTTTTTGCAACGATAAGCCAGTTAATGTATGTACCAACTGCAAGACCGATTGCAGTCCAGGATGCTTCCGCAAGACCTGCAATAAGTGCAACACCGGGAAGCCCCATCAAAAGCCAGCTACTCATATCAGATGCTTCCGCACTCATAGCAGTAACGAAAGGACCTAACTTTCTTCCACCGAGATAAAAGTCGGAAGTATCTTTATTTTTCTTGGAGAACCTTGCTCCGATAGCAATCATCATTCCGAGATAACAAACGATGGTTACTAATATTAAAATTGTACTTGTACCCATATTTTTCTCCTTTGAACTAAAATATAATGAATTATAATACCACTTTATGTATAAATATGCAATAGAATTTTAATATTTATACATAGTTTTTTCTTAAAGAACCTCTTTAACGTTACTATCACCGGTTGTAAGGTTGAAGGTAAGGCTCTTTTCTTCGCCGTTCTCAGAGAAATCAAGGCGGATAACATCATCTTCAATAAACTCTGCCATATTTACCTTATAGTCTTTATCTTTAAAGAATTCTCTAAGGTAATCAATTCTTTCATCATCAAAATCACCTGCATTATCGGAAACGAAAAGAACATTACCGCAAACAGAATTGATTTTACCGTGAAGAAGTTTCTGCTCCCAAGTATAACCCAGGTTAAAATCACGCAAGAAGAATACATCGGGATCGTTGCAGAAAGCTCTGCCGTCAAGGTGGTTACGGAAAACAGTATTTATAATTGCATTCTGTGATGAAGGACTCTCCTGATTAACCCTTACAAGACCTAAAAGAGCAGTCTGACTCAAGCCGTTGGAAAGCTTAAAGGACCAATCTTTATTTGCATCACAGCTGATACGGCAAGCATCAAAGATACCCATGCAAGCACCTATCGGAACACCGCAACCAAGAATCCATTTATCACCGCAGGCTTCACGGAGAAGGTCAACACCATCGCACATAATTTCGCCACGGGTTTTACCGTTTCTGGGTTCGATACATTGGCTATAGAGAAAGTCGAGCTTAACCATATCGAAGCCCCATTCATTAAGAACAACATCAAAGAAATGCTTGATATATTCTCTTACCTCGGGAATGTAAATATCAATGGTATAAGCACCGCCCCAGCCTTGACAGCCCAGCATTTTTTTGCCGTTGCGATTATGGGTAAGGAGCCAATCGGGATGTTCTTTAGCAAGCTTTGAAGAAACCTGAGCACTGAAAGGAGCAAGCCAAATACCCGCTTTATAGCCTTTTTCATGGATTTTATCTGCAATATATTTCATTCCGTTGGGGAATTTCTTTTCATCAATAAGGAGCCAGTCACCAACCGCCTGCTGATAGCCGTCATCGACCTGGAAAATGTTAACCTCTTCACTTGCTCTGTCAAGTCCGTTAAGGTCACGAAGAATAATATCTTCGCTGATATTCTGAAAATAGTTATACCAGGAGGTATAACCTGAAAGATGCTCAATTGCAGGTTTCTTACAACCAACAAAATCAAAGAAATATTTATCCATTACATCATCCATATCGCCTTTGATGATTGCAATATCAAAAATTTCATATTCCTGACCTGCTGAAAGAGCAAGCCCTTCAACATCTTTTTTGATAATAAATTTATCATCTTTCATATCAACGGCAAAAATTGTGAAGCCCTGACGCTCACTCTTTGAGCCGTAAAGCTTGATTTCCTTTTCGCCTTTTTCACGGAAATAGCAATATGTATAGCCGTGGAATTTACCCTCTTCGCCATAGCTTTCAAAATGATAGTCACCGGAAAGACCTGCGAAATGCTTCAAAAATTTATTTATATTTGCAGCTTTAATAAGGCCTTTAAATGTATCATTCTTTGAAAACTCACGGGATGTTGTCCAAGCCTGATAACCGTTTGCAAAGAACAAATCATCATCGTCAAAATCCTTTTCGCCGATAATTTCAAAGGATTTCATTGTAAGGTTAACCTTTGATTTAAGAACACCTTTGATTGACTTATCATTTTCTTTAAGTTCAAATGTAAAACCTCTGCCGTCAAAAGCATTCTGCTGAACATCCGCTTTACCGATTTGAAATTGTGATCTGATTTTCTCAAACATAATTTTCTCCTCCGCTATATTATTCATTAACTGCTTCTACAAATTTTAAGAATTGTGCCTTCCCCTCTTCGTTACGGGCGTAAACACCACATTGACCAAGAATATCTGCAAACACCTTACCGATTTCATCCTGCAAAATCTTTTCGCAGTTTTCTTCTGTAATAGTATTATTTTTCTTAATCTCTTCAACCCAATTATAGTGCTTTGCGATTGTTTCATCAGCAGTTATATCTTTACCGTTTATAATTGCATCTTTGAGGGTTGCCATTTCTGTTTTAAGCCTTGATGGAAGAACCGCAAGACCCATAACCTCAATAAGACCGATATTTTCCTTCTTAATATGGTGATGCTGGGGGTGAGGATGATAAACACCATCGGGGTATTCTTCAGTAGTGATATTATTTCTTAAAACAAGGTCGATTTCAAATTTACCGTTTCTGAAACGTGCAATTGGTGTTATTGTGTTATGAGGTACACCATCGGTTTCTGAGAAAATGAAAGCCTCTTCATCAGTATAACCTCTCCACTTTGCAAGAATTTTACCGCTTAATTCACAAAGCTTATCTGTATTGTCACCAATAAGACGAAGCACTGACATGGGCCATTTAACAATACCTGCTCTGATATCTTCATACCCCTTGAAAACAACCTCTGTTTCAATAGGCGCTTTTGCCATTGCAAATTCATAGTTACCGCCTTGAAAATGGTCATGAGTAAGAACTGAACCGCCAACAATGGGTAAATCTGCATTTGAACCAACAAAATAATGAGGGAACTTTTTAACAAATGCAAAAAGTCTTCGGAAGCCCTGCTCACTGATTTTCATAGGAACGTGACTTGCACTGAAAACAATGCAATGCTCGTTATAGTAAACATAAGGTGAATACTGCAGGCACCATTTTTCATTTTCGAACTGAAGCGGAATAACTCTGTGGTTCTGCCTTGCTGGGTGGTTAACTCTACCTGCATAGCCCTCATTTTCGGGGCAAAGCATACAAAGAGGATATGAGCTCTGCTTCATTTTAAGAGCCGCAGCAATTGCTTTAGGGTCTTTTTCAGGCTTTGAAAGATTGATTGTTATATCAATATCGCCATATTCGGTGGGAGTAACCCACTTCATATCATTTTTTATTCTGTATTCTCTTATGTAATCGCTTTTTCTTGAAATATGGTAGTAAAACTCAGTTGCTTTTTCAGGTGATTCATTATAAAGCTCATTGAACTTTCTGATAACCTCTGATGGTCTCGGGCAAATTGCTCCCATAATTTTTGTATCAAATAAATCTCTGTAAACAACAGAGTCTTCACAAAGCCTCTGTTCACAAGCATAATCAAGCAATACTCTTAAAAGCTCTTCAAGACTTGCTTTTTCACAAACCTCTGCATCACTTTCAATTGCATCAAGTTCCAGAATTTCGAGAACTCTGTTAATTGCCCAGATTTCGTCAGAGCTCTCCAAAAGACCTTCTCTGATACCATATTTTACAAGGCTTTTTATCGCACTGCTTACTGTCATTATCCTACCTCCGAGAGAACATATACAATTATTATATAAACAATTTAATTTTCTTTCAAGTTATTTACAGAAAAAACATTGAAAAAACAAGGTAAAATGATTAAAATATATACATACATTTAGAAAAGGAATGATTTTTTTGTCATTTGATGCATTAAAGGTAAAAAATGATATTGTCAAGTGGATTAAAGATTGGTTTGAAATAAACGGCAAGGGCTGTAAAGGCGTTGTTGGTATTTCCGGCGGTAAGGACAGCTCCGTTGTTGCGGCACTTCTTGTGGAAGCCTTAGGCAAGGAAAATGTTGTGGGTGTTTTAATGCCTAAGGGTGAGCAGTTTGATATTGATGTTTCAAAAGCACTTGTGGAGCATCTTGGTATTCAGAGTTATACAGTTAATATAAATGATGCCTATAACGGACTTGTGAACGAGCTCGAGAAAAGCGGTGTTGAAATAAACACTCAGGCAACAACAAATCTTCCTCCACGTCTGAGAATGGCAACTGTTTACGCGGTTTCCCAAAGCGTTAACGGCAGAGTTGCAAACACCTGCAATCTTTCGGAGGATTGGGTTGGCTATTCAACAAGATATGGCGACAGTGTCGGCGACTTTTCCCCTCTTTCAAAGCTTACGGTTCAAGAGGTAAAAGCAATAGGCAGAGCTTTGGAACTTCCCGAGATATTTGTTGAAAAAGTACCAATTGACGGGCTTTGCGGTAAAACCGATGAAGACAATTTAGGCTTCACCTATGCAGTTCTTGACAGATATATACGAGAAGGCATTTGCGAAGATGAAGAGATAAAGAATAAAATAGACCGGATGCACAGAATAAATCAATTTAAACTTGAATTGATGCCTGTGTTCCCTTATGAACCATAAGAAAAAGGTTGTCGCAACGCGACAACCTTTTTTAGTTGCAAGTTGAAAGTGGCAAGTGGCAAGTTTCGGGGCAAGCCGATTTTAATAAATAATTTTTGCAACGTAGCCTGAAGCTTTCGCGAGACCAAGGAGAATATCGCCTAAAAGAATCCAGAAACCTGCTTTGAATTTGCTGATATCCATAGCTTCACGGAAATCTTCATTTTCGTAAGCAACTTCATTTACTGTAATAACTTCAGACTCGAATGTATCGGGTGTATCTTCTTTAATAGTGATAAGTCTGCTACCACGGGTAAATTCATTACCGTAAGAATTGAACGTAACTCCGGGGGTATTGATAAATTTAATTCCTTCATAGTCAATTTCATAAGAGCATATATGGTCGTGGCCAAAAAGAATTGAAAGAACATCACCTGTTTCAAGCATTGCATCAACCTGACCGTAGTTATAAATACCGGGTGAGGGATTTTCAAAAAGATGACCTGTGAAAGCACTTGTATCGGGCAAGAAAATGGGATAATGCTTGCCGTTGTTATAGGTTTCTGTAAGGGGTGAAAAGGGTTTTTTCACCTCAGGGAACATAACATCGTAAACCTCACCGGGAACAATATGCTGAAAAGCTAATGAATAAACCTTTTCTCCAGCTTCTTTTTCAAGCTTTTTATATGTATCCTTATACCATTCAATCTGGTCTTCACGAACGCTGTCATAACCGATTTCATTACCGGTTTCATCAGTAACATAATTCAAGGAGTCAATAAGCCAGAGATTGAATTTAATTTTATCACCATCTGAAGAATAGATAGGAAGATTATGGTTTGCAACACCTGTTAAATCGGAGTCAGCATCATAAGCTAAACAATATTTACCACCGTATTTCTGATACATCTCGAGCAATTCTTCTTTTTCAACACCCTGCTGATGGTCGTGGTTACCGAAAACAAGAGTGAAATATGTTTCGTGCTCAACATAAGGTGCAACAAGCTCTTCGATAGCCTGTTCCTTTGTTTCTTCTTCACCAACTGTGTTATCTCCGCCAAGAACAACAAGGTCGGGCTTATAGGTATCCAGCATATAGTTTATATATATAAACATTCTCTCTTGGGCAGGAAAGCCATCCTGACAGTCACAAATATGAAGAACCTTAAATTCTCCATCCTTATCAAACTGAAGCTTTTTTGTTTTTTCTGCAGCTGAAGCAGGAATAATACTCGCAACAAGCATCACGCAAACAATAATCAATGCAATTATTTTCTTCATATTATTTCTCCTATACTAAGGGCAAAACAGTTATCGCAACCTACAACCGTACAATGCTGACCGCAGGTCCCGACACTCCTCACTCCTCACTTTTTAAGTCTTTTACTTGCTTTCTTACTTTCTTTATCGAAGTTTCTTTCAGCAGTAAGCTTTTCTTGCTCTGCTCTTTCCCGGTCAAGACGATTATTTCGTTCTTCAACAACCTTGTCATAATCGGAAGTTAATTCTTCAAGCCTTTGATAACCCTCATAAAGATTAAGAGTTCTGAGTGCTGAAAGATAAGGCGCTGCAACGATACCGTAAATATTTCTTTCCTTACTTGCCTTTCGCATAGCCTTACGCCTTGCTTTTGCCTGTTCTCTTGTGTCATCGGGCATATTATAGGCATCTTCGTAAACCTGATTATCAAAGGGAACAATGCCTTCGGGGTAATGCTTTTTAACAAGTTTTTCAGATTTAACAAGAGCTTTCGCGTTTCTTACCTCTTGCTTTCTCCAGGTGCGCTCTTCTTTATCTTCGCTGCTTGGAAGAGCTATCGCAAGTTGCTGAGCTTCTTCTGCACATTTAAAGAAATTCTGAGGACCACCCGCAACAATAAGACGGCAAAGTTCAAGCTGTTTTTTACCGAATTCAGTTTCAAAGCGGTTAAGCTCGTGCATAACAAAATCTGCAATTTCAACCTCTTCGTTATGCGTTTCAGCATCAGCAATATATGTTTTTGCGTTTTTAATTGCTTCTCTGCGAAGTTCTTTTTCACTTTCAGTTGTATTGGGAAGTACTTTTGCTTCTTTTAATTTTTCTTTATAGTTTTCTATTTTTTCAACACCGAAAAATTTCTTTGCTTTGAAAATTGCTTCGCAACCTTCAATATATGCGGCTTCATCTCTGTTTCCTGAATCCTCATCCTCAACGAGAGTACGGATTCTTATAGCGCGAATCATAGATTTCTGACCTGTTTCGGAAATGTCATATAAGAACCAGGGAAGAACATCCACCGCTGCACCGATTATGGAAATTACAAGAAGCGTATCCATTAATTCATAAAGAACACAGTTGGGATTTTTCTTCTGCTTTGAAAGTGGCAGATTTTCGTCATAATCAATGTAGACATCGAGAACGGAATAATCGTTTCCGTCAAAGCCTTTTTTCTTATAAACCCAAGGAATAAAAAGGTTTGTTACGGCATTAATTGCACCGCCTGCATAGGTGGAAACGAAACCGAATGCACCGTCTATTCGTTCGCCGATAAGATATTGCTGATTATCTCGCATATCCGATTCAATAGCACTGTCGATAACGTTGTATGTATCAACAAATCTGTCGAGAGTGTAAACAATAAACAGACCCACACCTGCAAGAGGGCTCTTATAGAACAAGAAATAAGATGCCACAAGAAAAACCTGGATAATATTCTTTACAATCTTGATTTTCTTTTTACCGAATTTTTTAATAAACCAGGGAGAGAACAACATTCCCCAGAAGTTTGCATTATACGAAATGGTGTTAAGAAGACCGTAGGTGGTACTCTTCATAATATGGGCACGGTAAACCATCCAATCCCATATATTCCCCTTTGCGCCCTCAAGGAAGTTGTTCCAACCATCAGCGCATTTAATCCAGAAAATCTTGTTACCTGCAACGGCACGCATTGAGCTTGTAAAGCTCATTTTTGTTATACGGCTCTTGGGTAGAACAAGTCTTTCCTTTGTTCCGAAGTATGCAACTAAAACAATGGGCATAAGAAGTGCCACCGGAGTGTATGCACCGCGGAAATATGTCATTGTGTATTTCTGACCGTTATCGGTAAGAAGGTCAACCATTAAAGGGTAATAAATATTATTTATGGAATAACCCAGAGAATAAATAATACTTGTTATTGCCATTATTTTGGTTCTTTCCTGGGTGTTAGGGGTCATAACATGAACCATATTGGTAACACCGGTCTGCACCCAACTCTGCACTCCGCCCTGAAGCTGACCCATCAGAAAGAGGAGTCCTATCATAAAATATCTTGACAGCGGATGAGAGCCATCACGAATCTGCTCGTAGGGAAGCCATAAGGAAAGAAGCGTCAACACCATAGCAGGAATTGCAAGCTTGATATAAACTCTATATTTACCATCCTTACTACGCAGATTATCAACAATCCAAGCGTTAAGTGGTGTCAGGGCATAGCCTAAAAATTGGCAAATATACCCCATAATAAGAAGCTCATTGTTGTTCATTCCCAAGGTCATACCTGTAAATTGGTTACCAACACCGAAGCCAATAGTCCATTGAACAGACATATGAAGAGCCATCCAACCAACAGAGAGCATTATAACCTCTTTATACGGAACATATTCACCCGGTCGGGGTTGATTCCAATAAAGTTTTAATTCCTGATACATTTCTTTGACCTTTGTTAAAAGGTCTTTTATCACTATTGTCAAAGAATCACCTTATTTCGCAATTTATTTAACAATTATTTTAAAATTGCTTTATCAATGAGTTTGATTTCATTTTTCTTACACCCCTCAAGTTCAAAAACAACAATCTCGTTTTCGTCTTTAAGAATGGGAGCAGGAAGATAAAGAGTGTATTGCGGTCCGCGTTTTAAAAACCTTCCAAGATTAAAGCCATTAACATAAACAACAGCATTGGAGAAGACTCTCATATCAACAAAGGTATCAACCTTTTCTTCTGCCTTAAATGTACCCTTCATAAAGCAAGGGAAGTCATTGTAAGATTTTTTATATTTGATTTCAGGGGCAGCATCAAGCTCCATACAGTAAATATCCCAGTCAACAATTGCCTGACCGCCAAGATAAATCTCGCCAAGACCTTTTCTGTCGTAAATTCTTCTTGCATAGTTAATTCTGCCAAGGGCCTGAACAAGAATATCAATCTTTATTTCGCCCTTGAACGCCTTAACGGGAACTGAGAAGCTTTCTTCATAAAGCTCCTTGCCTTTAAGCTTTGTCCTGTCATAAACGTGTTTTAATTCACCATTTATGTAAATATATGCAATATCGTGAACACCAAAAGCGTTAAGCTCCGTATCATCATAAAAGCCTTTAAGAGTTGTGCTGTAAAGAATTAATCCGCTGTTTTGTCCGAAATATTCCATATATTCGGGTGAACAGGATTTTTTATGCACTGCAAATTTTTTATACACATCCTTTAAATCTGCAAATTCAGTTAACTGAACCTTGCCGTAAGCCTTTGTTTTAGCATCCTCGGGAAGTTCCGGAAGCTCTTTACCTAACTGCTTTGCCATTCTGTCACGAAGAATGAAATATTTTTCTGTGTATGCGCCATTTTCTGTTAAAGGTGCACCATAGTCATAGCTTGTGGTTGTGGGGCAATAGCAGTCGTAGTAGTTAGCACCTGATGAGAAGCCGAAATTTGTTCCGCCGTGGAACATATAAAGATTAAAGTTAGCATCCTCTTTAAAGAAACCGTCAAGGCTTCTGCCGAGAGTTTCCTCGGGATTATCTGAGTGGTGCTTTGCCCCCCATCTGTCAAACCAACCGCACCAATGCTCACCGCACATAAGAGGCTTATCGGGTTGAAGGAGCTTCAAATCATCAAAGCGGTTTTCGTGATAGCCACCAAAGTTTGCAACCATCCAGTCCTCAGGTATTCCGCCACCTGAGAAGAAATATTTATCTTCACCATCAGATGTAAAGAGCTGAACATCAATGCCCAATTCTTTAACTAAATCACGAAGCCAGTAAAGATATTTTTTATCTCTGCCGAATGAACCATATTCATTCTCAACCTGCATTGCAATGAGCTTTCCGCCCTTTGTTATCTGGTAAGGAACAAGCTTAGGAATAAGAACTTTATAAAAATCTTCAACGGCTTTGATATAAGCCTTGTCCCAGCAACGAAGTCTTATATTTTTATCTTTAAGAAGCCATGCAGGAAGACCACCAAAATCCCATTCTGCGCAAATATAAGGACCGGGACGAACAATAACATAAAGACCTAAATCCTGTGCGGTCTTAATAAATTTTTCAATATTGAGCATACCCTCAAAATTGAATTGATTTTTCTTTGGCTCGTGCCAGTTCCAAGGCACATAGGTTTCAACAGTATTAAGACCTGCCGCTTTGAGCTTCATAAGGCGGTCAAGCCAGTATTCCTCGGGAATTCTGAAATAGTGCATAGCACCTGAATAAATATGGAACTCCTCGCCATCCATATAGAATTTTCCGTTTTTCATTTCAAGCATAGAAAAATCTCCTTTTAATAGGGTAAAATACAACTTTATTATACTAATAAACCGCCCTAAAAACAAACCCCAAAATCAAAAACGGCAACTCCACCAAAGGAATTGCCGTTTATTTGTATTATGTGACTAATCACCATAAACACATTTATTCAACCGTCACACTTTTCGCCAGGTTTTTAGGTCTGTCTATATCGCAACCTAAGTTTTTAGCGGTGTAATAGCTTAAAAGCTGTAAAGGTAAAACTAAAAGAGATTGCTGAAATTCTTTGAGAGTTTCGGTTACTGTAACAGTAATTTCTGCAGTAACCTTGCAAATCTTTTCACTTTCATCAGTTATTAATATAACCTCTGCACCTCTTGCCTGAACCTCAGAAATATTGCTTACGGTCTTTGAAAAGACCTTACTTTTTCCTGCAACCGCGACAACAATTGTGCCCTCTTCAACCAAAGAAATTGTGCCGTGCTTCAGTTCTCCTGCAGGATAACTTTGAGAATTTATATAGCTTATTTCTTTCATTTTCAGAGAACCCTCGGCAGCGGTAGCAAAATCGTTAAGGCGGCCAATAAAGAAAACATCTTTTTTCTTATAAATTTTCTTCGAAAGTTCTTCTATTTTATTTGCATTATCATTTATTGTTTTTTCTATTTTTTCAGGTAAACTTGAAAATTCACTTATAAGTTTTTTATATTTTCCATCTTCAATACCTCCCTTAATTTTACCCATATAAAGCGCAAGGGCATAAAGAGAAACAAGCTGTGCGCTATAAGCCTTTGTGGTAGCAACTGCCACCTCCCTACCTGCTTTTGTATATATAACATTTTCGCTTTCTTCCGATATTGCGCTACCTGTTACATTAACAATGGAAAGAATTTTCGCACCCTTCTTTTTTGCAAGGCGTAACGCGGCGAGAGTATCGGCAGTTTCACCGCTCTGACTTATAAAAATGCCTAAAGTATTTTCATTTATAAATGTTTCCCCATATCTAAACTCCGATGCAATTTCAACAGGACAAGGAATTTTGCAAAGGCTTTCAATCACCGATTTTCCCACAAGTCCTGCGTGATATGCTGAACCGCAGGCAACAATAATGATTTTATCTAATTTTTCTTTAATAAAATTATCATATAATTTCACATTTGGGAAAACGATTTCATCTCCTTTTAGGAATGAGTTTATTGTATCTCCAACCGCTTTTGGTTGCTCGAAAATTTCTTTAAGCATAAAGTGGTCATATTCACCCTTATCTAATGCAGAGCACGTAAACTCAACTTTTTCGGGGAATTTTTCAATAGGTGTTCCCGATGGATTAAAAAATTTAATTGTATTCTCTGTCAAAGCACAGATTTCACCATCTGTAAGCCTGTAAACCGTTTCCGCCTTTTCATCTACTGCACAATAATCAGAAGCAATATAGCAACCTGTTTTGCTTTTCACAACCATAAGCGGACTGCTTTGACCCACTGCATAAAGTGTGTTTGGAGTATCTTCGCAAAGAATGCCGAAAGCAAAGCTACCTGTTAAGCCTTTGCAGGTTTCGCTTATGGCGGAAATAACATCACCATTGTAAAAAAGGCCCATTAATTGAACTACTATTTCAGTATCAGTCTGAGAAGCAAGTTTGATTTTATTTTCTAAAAAGCTTTTTTTCAATTCTTCTGCATTTTCAATTATGCCATTATGCACAAGGGCGAATTTGCCGTCATTACTTATGTGGGGATGAGCATTTTCTTTTGTTGGACTGCCGTGAGTTGCCCATCGGGTATGTCCTATTCCAATATTGCTTTCAGGCTTTTCTTTTAAGATTTCCGCTTCTAAATTAGAAATTCTCCCCTCTTGCCTGAAACGAACAATTTTATTATCAATAATCCCTGCCACACCTGCGGAATCATACCCACGATATTCTAAATTTTTAAGACCGTTTAAAAGCTCAGGGAAAACATTCCCCACTCCAACCTTACCAATAATTCCGCACATTTTCCATTCTCCTCAACAGTAAAATTCAACATCTTTATTCTGTCAGAAAGTGGGAGAAATATACAAAAATTAAGTTGCAAGTGGCAAATGGCAAATGGCAAGTTTCGGGACCTGCGGTCGGCATTATAATAATCCAATAAATAAACATCAAAAACTATTCTTCTGATAAACTTCAAATTACTTTTTGTATTTCAATTAATAAATTTATACTTTGCAACTAATATTTGGCGCATTTTGCGCCCCGAAACTTGCCACTTGCCACTTTCAAATTGCCACTAAAAAAGGCACCGCCGAAGCGATGCCTTTAATAGGTTAATTATACACGAACAACAGTAATTGTTACTTTTTCACCATTGATATCCCATTCTTTTCCGTTAGTGCCATCGCCATCGGAAATTGAATTGGAAAGAACAACAGTTGAAATTGTTGCCTCGTTATTTTTAGCAATTGAGAAAAGTTTCTCATTGCCTGAGAGAGTAACATTGATTCTGTCCATAACGTTAAAGTTAGAATCTTTTCTCATTGTCTGAATTTTACTGATAAGCTCTTTTACGAAGCCTTCTTCAATAAGTTCGGGAGTAAGCTCTGTGTCAAGAGCAACAGTAACGCCTCTGTCGGAAACTGTGAACACGCCCTCTTTCTGCTTTGTTTCAAGAAGAATATCATCGGGAGTAAGTTCAACATCGCCACTTGCGAGATTGAGAACAAGCTTTCCGTCTGCATCAAGAGTTGCTTTTGCAGAAGAATCAAGCTCTGCCATTGCAGCTCTGATTTCGCCTAACTGCTTACCATATTTCGGACCAAGAGTTTTAAGCTGAGGCTTGAAGATATAGGAAACAAAGCCTGAAGCATCATCAACGAAATCAACATTCTTAACGTTAAGCTCGTCACGAATGATATCAGTAAAGTAACCCTCTACCTTTTTATCGCTCTGAACATACATTGTGTTAAGAGGCTGACGGTTTTTGATGTTTGAACCATTTCTTGCAGCTCTGCCGAGAACAACAATGCTAACAACCTCATCCATATTCTTCTCAAGCTCTGCATCAATGAGATTTTCCTGAACCTCAGGGAACTCGCAAAGATGCACGCTTTCGGGAGCAGCTTTATCTACATTGCAAACAAGGTTTCTGTAAATTGCTTCTGCCATGAAAGGAATCATGGGAGCAGCAGTTTTTGCAGTTGTAACAAGAGCTGTGTAAAGGGTCATATATGCAGCAGTTTTATCTTCTGTGATACCCTGTACCCAATAACGCTCTCTGCCACGGCGAACATACCAGTTACTCATTTCATCGGTAAATTCCTGAAGTGCCTTTGCAGCCTCGGGAATGCGATAATTAGCAAGGTTAGTATCAACTGTTTTAACCATTGAATTGAGCTTTGAAAGAAGCCATTTATCCATTACGGAAAGCTTGCAATCATCAATGTTATATTTTGTTGGGTCAAATTTATCAATATTTGCATAAAGCACATAGAAGGAATAAGTATTCCAGAGAGTACTCATAAATTTACGCTGACCCTCAACAACTGCTTTACCGTGGAAACGGTTGGGAAGCCATGGAGCAGAGTTAGTATAGAAATACCAACGGATAGCATCTGCACCGTAGCTCTGAAGTGCATCAAACGGGTCAACTGCATTACCCTTGGATTTACTCATTTTCTGACCGTTTTCATCCTGAACGTGACCGAGAACGATAACGTTCTTATAAGGAGCTTTGTTGAAAATAAGGGTTGAAATTGCAAGAAGAGAATAGAACCAACCACGAGTCTGGTCAACAGCCTCGGAAATGAAATCTGCAGGGAACTGAGCCTCGAAAAGCTCTTTATTCTCAAAGGGATAATGATGCTGAGCAAAGGGCATTGCACCTGAGTCAAACCAACAGTCAATAACCTCGGGAACACGGTGCATTTCCTTACCGCAATCGGGACATTTAATAGTAACTGCATCAATGAAGGGTCTGTGAAGCTCAATATCTTCAGGACAGTTATCGCTCATTGATTTAAGCTCTTCAATTGAACCGATTGAATGACGGCAACCGCATTCACATTCCCAGATGTTAAGAGGTGTACCCCAATATCTGTTACGGGAAATACCCCAATCCTGAACATTCTGGAGCCAGTCGCCAAAACGACCTTTACCGATGCTTTCGGGAATCCAGTTAATTGTATTGTTATTTCTGATAAGGTCGTCCTTAACCTCTGTCATCTTAATGAACCAGGATTCTCTTGCATAGTAAATAAGAGGTGTGTTACATCTCCAGCAATGAGGATATTCGTGCTCAAATTTGGGAGCATCAAAAAGAAGTCCTACTTTTTCAAGGTCAATAAGAACTAATTTATCTGCATCCTTAACGAATGTACCTGCGTAAGGTGTGGGCTCTGCCATCTCACCCTTACCGTCAACCAGCTGAACAAAGGGAAGGTCATATCTTCTGCCAACCTTAGCGTCATCTTCACCAAATGCGGGAGCAATATGAACAATACCTGTACCGTCTGTCATTGTTACATAAGTGTCTGCAGTAATGAAGAAGCCTTTTTTATTCTGCTTATCGCAGATAGGTTTAACATAGTCAAAGAGGGGCTCATATTCCTTATGCTCAAGATCAATACCCTTGTAGCTTTCAAGAATTTCATAAGCAGGACTGTCTTCTGTTGCAAGTTTACCGAGAACTTTATCGAGAAGTGCTTCTGCCATATAATATGTGAAGCCATCTGCTGCTTTAACCTTAACATAAACATCACTGGGATTTACGCAAAGAGCAACGTTTGAGGGAAGAGTCCAGGGAGTTGTTGTCCAAGCAAGGAAGAAAGCATCTTCGCCAACAACTTTAAAGCGAACAACTGCTGAACGCTCTTTAACAGTTTTATAACCCTGAGCAACTTCGTGAGAAGAAAGAGGAGTTCCACAACGAGGACAATAAGGAACAATTTTGAAGCCTTTATAGAGAAGGTTTTTCTCATAAATCTGCTTAAGTGCCCACCACTCTGATTCAATGAATTCATTGTGATATGTTACATAAGGGTCATCCATATCTGCCCAAAAACCAACTGTGCGTGAGAAATCCTCCCACATACCTTTGTATTTCCAAACGCTTTCTTTACAGTGACCGATAAAGGGCTCAAGACCATATTCTTCAATCTGCTCTTTACCATCAAGACCGAGCATCTTTTCAACCTCAAGCTCAACGGGAAGACCGTGGGTGTCCCAACCAGCTTTTCTGGGAACCATACAGCCTTTCATTGTGCGGTAACGAGGAATCATATCTTTAATAACACGGGTAAGAACGTGACCTATATGGGGTTTTCCGTTAGCAGTAGGAGGACCATCATAGAACACATAGGGTGTTCCGTCTTTTCTGTCCTCAATGCTCTTTTCGAAGATTTTATGTTCTCTCCAGAACTCTTCAATCTTCTTTTCCTGCTCAACGAAATTCACGTTGGGGGAAATAGGATCGTACATTGACTTTACCTCCAAAAAATAAAATGGCAAGTGGCAAGTGGCAAATGGCAAGTTTAGGGACCTGGGGTCAGCATTTTATAATGTTTGGAAGCGAAGCTTCCCCTTAACTTGCAACTTTCAACTTGCAACTTTCAATTAATAATAAAGTCCTTGCCCTGTAAATACAGGACAAAGACATACTTTGCAACCACCTATATTATACGCACCATCATACGCCGCTCTATAACGGTGAGCTACCGGAGAAACCTACTGAAGCTTTCAGTTCTCAGCTCGGGAGTGATATTCGACATCTCTGCATCCTATCAGGCTCACACCATCCCCGACTCGCTTATTTCAGCAAAAGAGCTACTGTCTCCGTCAATGCCTTTTCATACAGAAAGTATATTATCATACATTTACAAATATTGCAAGTGTTTTTTTAAGTTGCAAGTTGAAAGTGGTAAGTGGCAAGTTTTGGGGCAAAGCCGATTATATAGCTTCGCAAAACTTCAATTTTTTTCAAAATTCTATTGGCATATTCTAAATTATAGTTTATAATGTTTATAATTGTATTAAGTTAAGGAGGAGTTGTTTTGAGCGGTAAATATTCCGTCCCTCTCAGAAAGGTTATTAAAACCCATTCTTTTGAAACAATATATCTGCCTGATAAACCTGATTCAGAGCTTGTTATCCGTTCTCAGGATATTAACAGACCTGGTCTTCTTTTTGCAGGGTATGAAAAATATTTTGACCCGTTGCGAGTTGAATTTATCGGTCTTGCAGAAATGAGTTATCTTGAAGAACTTGATGAAAAGACACAAAAAGAAAGACTGGAGCTTTTCTTTTCTTTCAAGCCTCCGGCTGTTATAATCACCCGTAATATTGATTTCCCCGATGTTATGCTTGAGCTTGCAAAGAAATATGAAGTTCCTCTTTTAAGAACTGCAGAAATCACCTCTCAGATTACTGCAACTCTTATTTCATATCTTGGAACAGAGCTTGCAGAACGCATAACTCGTCACGGTGTTATGGTTGAGGTTTATGGTGAAGGTATTCTTATTTTAGGTGATAGCGGTGTCGGTAAAAGCGAAACCGCGGTTGAACTTATAAAACGCGGTCACCGTCTTATTGCAGACGATGCAGTTGAAATCAAAAAGGTTTCTTCAAAGACTCTTGTTGGTTCTTCTCCCGATAACATCCGTCACTTTATGGAGCTTCGCGGTATTGGTATCGTAAATGCCCGTAATATATTCGGTGTTGGTGCAGTTAAGCTGACAGAAAAAATCGATATGGTTATTCAGCTCGAACAATGGGATAGCCAGAAGGCTTATGACCGTATGGGTCTTGAAGATGAATATATGTCAATATTGGGAATTAAAGTTCCTTCAACAACAGTTCCCGTTAAACCCGGACGAAACCTTGCAATTATTATTGAAATTGCCGCTATGAATAACCGTCAGAAAAAGCTCGGTTATAATGCTGCAAGAGAGCTTATGCAACAGCTTGGTATGGAAGATTTTGATGCTCCATCCAAGGAAGTTGACGCTTGGAACTAAGCTCGCTACGCTCACAGTTAATAGTTAAAAGTGAAGAGTGAAGAGTTGCGGAACTGCGTTAGCATTATAAAATAGCGTCGCAGACCCGACATTCCTCACTCCTAACTCCTCACTCCTAACTTAAAATAAATTTTACATAAAAGGAGATATTAAACTATGTACAGAATCGGTGTTGACCTTGGCGGTACAAATATCGCAGTAGGTGTTATTGATGAAAATTATAAAATAATCGGCAGAGGTAAGGTTAAAACCCGTGCACCCCGTCCTGCAGAAGAAATTTTTGATTCAATCAAAGAAGCTGCAGATTTAGCTATTGCAGATGCAGGTGTATCTTATGATGATGTTGTTTCTGTTGGTATCGGTACTCCCGGCTCGGTAAACAAGGATACCGGTGCAATTGAGTTTTCAAACAACCTTAAATTCCACAATGTTCCTGCAAAGCAGATGCTTGAAGAAAGATTTAATAAACCCGTTTATCTTGAAAACGATGCAAATGCTGCAGCTCTCGGTGAAGCAGTTGCAGGCTGTGGCAACGGAGTTAAGAATTTTGTTGCAGTAACCCTCGGAACAGGTGTCGGCAGTGGTATTATCATTGACGGTAAAATTTATCGTGGCAGTAACTTCTGTGGCGGTGAAATGGGTCATATGGTTATTAATGTAGATGGTATTCCCTGTAACTGTGGCAGAAAGGGTTGTTGGGAAAAATATGCATCTGCAACTGCACTTGTCTCCCAGGCAGTTGAAGCAATGGAAGGTAATAAAGACAGCCTCCTTTGGAAAACCTGTGAAGGAGACCTTAACAAAGTTGATGGCAAATCAATTTTTGACGCTCTTGATATGGGCGATGCAATTGCAAAAGCTGTTGTGGACAGATACCTTTATTATGTTTCTATCGGCCTTGCAAATGTTATCAACGCTCTTCAGCCTGAAGCAGTTTGCATCGGCGGTGGCATCAGCGGTCAGGGTGAAAAAATCCTTAAACCCATCCGTGATACAGTAAAAGCAGAGCGTTACAGCGTTTATGCAGACAAACAGGCAGCTATCATTCCTGCCGCTTTAGGCAACGATGCAGGTATTATCGGTGCCGCATTACTTGATGATTGACGGTGATTAAAATAAACCTCGAAACTATAAATTTGCTTTTTGATTCAGCTATTGAAATGGGTTGCAATGCATATAAGAATGAGAAGCTTTGCAACCACATTTCCTTTAAGGTCGGCGGCCCCTGCCCCATTTTAATTGAGCCAAAGAACGAAAAGCAGCTAACAGATATTCTCAGATTAATAAAAGAAATCCAAGTCCCCTACACCATTTTAGGCAACGGTACCAATGTTCTCGTTCTTGACGAGGGATTAGATAAGGTTGTTGTTAAAATCGGGGACGAAATGACTTCCCTTTCTCTTGAGGGCGACGATGTTATTTGTTGCTCTGCAGGTACAAAGGTTGTCACTCTTTGCAAATTCGCTTTGGAAAACTCCCTTTCGGGACTTGAATTTGCTTACGGGATCCCCGGCACTTGCGGTGGCGCAGTGTTTATGAATGCAGGGGCATATGGCGGTGAGGTTAAGGATGTTATCAGCGAAATAACATACCTTACTCCCGATTTAGAGCTTAAAACAATTCCCGTAGAGGAAGCAAAGCTTTCCTATCGTCATTCTGTTTTCAAAGAAAACAATTGCATTGTTGTTTCTGCAAAATTCAAGCTTAAAAAAGCACCTAAAGAGGAAATCAAAGAGGCTATGAATGATTTTCTCTCTCGCAGAAAAGATAAGCAACCTCTTGAATACCCCAGCGCAGGTAGTACCTTCAAGCGTCCCGAGGGTTATTTTGCAGGTGCTCTTATTGAACAATGTGGTTTTAAAGGCAAAACTTTAGGCGGAGCACAAATAAGCGACAAGCACGCAGGTTTTCTTATTAATAAAAATAACGCTACCGCAAAAGATATTCTCGACCTTATAGCCCTTACTCAAGAAACAGTAAAAAAAGAAACCGGTGTCACATTAGAACCGGAAGTTATAATACTGAGGTAATTATGTCATTCTCTTCGGACGTTAAAACAGAATTAACCGGACTTATCTCCTCCGCCTGCTGCTCAAAGGCGGAGGCTTTCGGTATGCTCATTTTCGGCAGAGCGTTCTCCGCTTCTGAAATCTCTCTTATGACGGAAATCCAGGCGGTTGCAGAGCATTATTGCATGAGTCTGCGTGACCTTACGGGTGTTACTCCCGAAATTAAATGCTCAAAAGCGGGAAACTTTAAAATAACTATTCCCACAAGAGCAGACCGACTTAAAATTTTAGAATATTTCGGCTATACAGGTAAAGAAATCACCTTAAGAATTAATCTTTCAAACCTTGAACAGTCCAACGAGGATTGTTGTTCAAAGGCTTTCCTTCGTGGTGCATTCCTTGTTTGCGGAAGTGTTACTGACCCACAGAAGGATTATCACATTGAATTCAGCGTAACAAAAGCAAAGCTTTGCGAGGATTTAATGCAGATTATCGGTGATTTAGGTCTTCGGTGCAAAAAAATTATTCGAAACAACAGCTATGTTGTTTATGCAAAGGAAGCAGAATCCATTGAAGATTATATCGGCATAATGGGTGCAAACAATGCCTTTTTAGAGGTTATGCAAACCCGGGCTATGAAAGATATAAAAAATCAGATTAACCGCCGTTCAAATTTCGAATCGGCAAATATGAGCCGTTCTATTGAAGCAGGTTTAAAGCAAGTTGCTGTTATTGAAGAAGTGCTTTCAAAAATCAAGCTTTCCGATATGACAGAGGATTTAGAAGAGCTTTGCTCATTAAGGCTTGAAAATCCGGAGCTTTCTTTAGATGAACTGGGAAAAATGATGAACCCCGAACTTTCACGCTCTGCAGTAAGCAGACGTTTCAAAAAGCTTGAAAAAATCGCCGCGGAGTTGAAAACAAAGTGAAAGAATTTTATATAAATAAAAATGATGCAGGGCAAAGGCTTGATAAGTATATTACAAAATCAATTCCCCTGCTTCCGCAATCCCTTATGTATAAATACATAAGAAGCAAAAGAATTAAAGTTAATAACAAAAGGTCGGAAATTTCTTACAGACTTAAAGAAAACGACCTCGTTTCAATGTATATTAATGACGAATTTTTCGAAGTTACAAAGCCTAAATATGATTTTCTGAATGCGGGTAAAAGTCTTAACATTGTTTATGAGGATGAAAACATTATCCTCATAGATAAGCCAACAGGACTTCTCTCTCACCCTGATGAAGACAATTATACCGACACTGCCATAACAAGAGTTAAACGCTATCTTTATGAAAAAGGCGATTATAAGCCTGATGAAGAAAACTCTTTCGCTCCTGCTCTTGTTAACAGAATTGACCGTAACACTTCAGGTATTATAATCGGTGCAAAAAATGCAGAAAGCCTGCGTATTCTCAACGAAAAGCTTAAAAACCGCGAAATGCACAAGCTTTATCTTTGCGTTGTAATCGGTAAACTCAAAAATGAAAGCGGACTAATTGAGGGTTACCTTGAAAAGAATGAAAAACAAAATAAGGTTTATGTCACCGAAAAAGGTAATGACAAAACCAAGCATATTTCAACAAAATATAAGGTTTTAGGCTATAAGGACGGTCTTTCTCTTTTAGAGGTTGAGCTACTAACCGGCAGAACTCATCAGATAAGAGCCCATTTTTCCTATTTAGGCCATCCCCTTTTAGGTGATGGCAAATACGGAACAAATGCTCAGAACAAGAATTTCGGAAACTATAAGAAGCAGTTTTTATATTCCTATAAATTAAAATTCGATTTCCAAAGTGATGCAGGCATATTAAACTACCTTGACCAAAAGGAATTTGAGGTTCAGGATGTTTGGTTCAAAAAAGCATTCTATGACGGGACTATATAAAATTACCGACAGTATCTAAAAAATACTGTCGGTAATTTTTATAATTCTTTTTCTTCTTTTATCTCTATGTCTTCCATCTTAATTTCGTTATTAGTTCTCGGCTTGTTAACATAACCGATTTTAAAGAAAAACACAGGGAATAAGGATGAAATTATCATTGTAGGAATTGCGATATACATAACCGTATCTGCAAACAGAGAATAATAAAGATATGAGGGTGCATTTATCAAGCGATAGGTTTCTAAAAGCTCTGGTAAGAAAAATGAAACGATACCCAAAAGACTTACTGCTATATTTATTATAAGTAACGAAACAAGAATAAGCTTTTTTCTGCCCTTACCCTTGCAAAGTCGCCCTGCAACATAATAAAAAAACGGACCTGCGAGGAACGCTATCATAAGCATTCCCCAATATAAAACGCCTTGGAATTTTTCTTCGAAATTAAACTCTGATGAAAAGTATGTGTAGTTATAAAGAGCACACAAAAGAGCGTGAACTGCACATAGAAACAACACAACAAAAAAAGAGTGCCTTATTTTTTTCATATATATAAATCCTAACTTAAAGCATAATCAATGCATCTATAATGCTTATGTATGATACCACAATTAAAGAACTCTTTCAACCCTTTCGACAAAATGTAACTTTTATTTAACAAATACAAGAAAAAGATTTTAATGCCAATCTTCCCACGGCAATGTTTCTTTAGCTGTTTCAACTTCTTCAATTACATCATCTTCACAAATCCAGGTTTCACCATTATATTCAAAAATAATTTTGCCCACATCACCTGTATCAACAATAACATCATTACTGCCATCAGCAAAATGTATTCCGTGTAAATCTCTGGTTCTCCAACCGCCATCGGAATCAAAAATAATTTCACCTTTCTTGTTTTCAATATGAAAGCTCATCATTTCTATACCATCTGCTTCCATAATGTTGGTTTTCAATACAAATTCACCGTTATCTTCAACAATTTCCTCTGCATACAAACCTTTACCCGAGGGCGAACCGCCATGGTAATATTGATACCTTATTTCTAAACCAATAACTGCAACAACCAAAACCGAAAAAATTATTAAAACAGCCACTAAAATTTTCTTTTTCATATCAGCACCCTCTCTAATCAATCTTATGGGTAAATACTAACATTTATTTCTAGTGCTTTCAACAACTCGTGCAAAACTTTACATTTTCTTTACAAAAGCGAAATAAAATGTGTCGATAAAACACAGAGTTGTAAAGACAGAAAAAAGATGTAATACGGTTTAATTCCGTGTTACATCTCATTTTTATGCACTTTCATCTTTTATAGCATATAAGTGCGCTATTTTTTCGGGTAGTTCAGTGTTATTCTGCCTGACGGCAGAGTGTTATTTTAACTTCGTAAAAGTGTTATTGAAGCCTTGCAGCTTCAGTGATATTTTATTCGCTTTTAACTGACCATAGGTCAATAAAACTGTGCAAAGCACAATAAAACTGCGAAGCAATAAAACTCGCCGAAGGCAAATAAAACTGCCGAGTGTTCTTACGAACACTCGGCTAAATCGACACTCTTTAAAATCAATCTGCTGTGTAGGGAAGGAGGGCAATCTGTCTTGCTCTCTTGATAGCGGTAGTAAGCTCTCTCTGATGATAAGCGCAAGTACCGGTTACACGGCGGGGAAGGATTTTAGCTCTGTCAGATGTGTATCTGCTGAGCTTAGCTGTATCTTTGTAATCAATTGCTTCAACCTTCTCAACGCAGAAAGCGCAAACTTTTTTGCGGCCTCTTTTGTTGGGACGGCGATCGTTTTTATCGTATGCCATTGTAAATTTACCTCCTATTAGAATCAGAATGGTAAGTCGTCATCGTCAGCCATTGCTGCGAAATCGTCCAAACCACCATTTGAGAAAGACGGTGCAGCTGTAGTAGCTGTTGTTGAGGGTGCACCGCTTGTTCCGGTCTCACTCTTTGAACCGCAGAAGCTAACATTATCAGCACTGATTTCTACAGTATAGCGTTTAACGCCATCCTTTTCATAGGAACCTGTCTGAATAGAACCCTGAACGGCAATCATTGAGCCCTTCTGGAAATATCTTGAAACAAACTCTGCAGTCTGTCTCCATGCAACAACATTAATAAAATCTGCTTTTCTTTCTTCGCCTGCTTTAACATAACCTCTGTCAACTGCAACAGTAAATCTTGTAACAGAAACACCTGAGGGAGTCTGGCGAAGTTCGGGGTCAGCTGTAAGGCGACCCATTATAACTGCACAATTAAGCATCTTTCACACCTCTTATTTTTTAATAACCAAAGAACGAAGAACACCATCTGTGATTTTGAGAACACGGCTGAGCTCAGCGGGGAAATCAGCATCACAAGTGTGGTTGTAAAGAACATAGTAACCGTTGTCTTCATCGTTGATAAGGTATGCAAGCTTACGCTTACCCCATTCGTCAACGCTGTCAACTGTACCGTTCTCTGCCATCATCGCCTCGAATTTTGCATGAAGCTCTTTTGCAGCTTCTTCGCCTTTAGCGAGTGAATAGACGATAATTGTCTCATAACTGTTTGACATCGTTTGCACCTCCTTATGGACTCCGGCTCCCATCAACCTATTTGAGAGCAAGGAAATATTACGCGCTACATCTCAACGGACATACCGCAACAGTTACGGATTATAACATCTTTCCCACAATATGTCAAGAACTTTTTTAAGATGCCGGATACCAGATGCCAGATGCCAGAATAGTCGCCAGCAAATAGCAATTAGCAATTAGTAAAAGTAACGCGACGCCTATCATCCCTGTGCCAAAGGCATAGGGAGGGGGACCATTCCTCTTTGGGTAAATTAATTTGTTGGGTGTATTTCGAGTAATATATTTATCGACGAATACAGTTTAGTCGGAATGGTGGTGGGTTGCCCCGTTTTTGTTTTCCTTTGTAAAAGTAACGCAACCCGAATTCAAATCGTTTGGAAGCGAAGCTTCCCCGACATTCCGCACTCCGCATTCCGCATTCCGAATTCAAATTTATGCTTGACAATCTCCACAAATTCATTATAATACAATTGTATATATTTTATATGACCTTGATGCAAGATGATTTATTGATACGGTATTCAGAGAGAAAGTGGTTGGTGAAAACTTTCTACCGCCTTTAAATTTGCTACTTGCGGAGTCTTACTGAAAACAGTACGTTGACGGGCGTTAACCGTCAATTTGAGTGGTGCGTTTTGCACAATTCGGGTGGTACCGCGGTAGAAGCCGTCCCGTGTTGTAAAAAAGCGCGCTTTTTTTAATGCAAAATTGAAAATGCAAAATGCAAAATTCCGGGGAAGCTCCGCTTCCAAACATTATAATTGCGTCGCAGACCCTATACTGGCATCTGGTATCCGGCATCTTTATAATGCGTCGCAGACCCGAAACTTGCCACTTTCAATTTTCAACTATTATGAACGGAGTGAATAAATCAATGGAATGGACAGGACTTAACGAATTAAGAGAAAAGTATCTTAAATTCTTTGAATCAAAAGACCATTTAAGACTTCCCAGCTTCCCCCTTGTACCTCAGGGAGATAAGAGTATCCTTCTTATCAATGCAGGTATGACACCCATGAAAAAGTATTTCACTGGTGAGGAAACACCCCCTAAAAAGAGAGTTACAACCTGCCAGAAATGTATTCGTACACCAGATATTGAAAGAGTTGGTATCACCGCTCGTCACGGAACATATTTTGAAATGCTAGGCAACTTCTCTTTCGGTGATTATTTCAAAAAAGAGGTTATTCCGTGGGCTTGGGAATTCTGCACCAAGGTTATGGAAATGGACCCCGATAAAATCTACTGTAGCGTTTATCTTGAAGATGACGAGGCTTATGACATCTGGACAAAGGATGTTGGTGTAAAGCCCGACCACATGGTTCGCTTCGGCAAGGAGGATAACTTCTGGGAGCACGGACAGGGTCCCTGCGGTCCTTGCTCAGAGCTTTACTATGACCGTGGCGAAAAATACGGCTGTGGCAGTCCCGACTGTAAGGTTGGCTGCGAATGTGACCGTTATGTTGAATTCTGGAACCTTGTTTTCACTCAGTTTGAAAACGACGGTAAGAATAACTACACACCTCTTGCAAATCCTAATATTGACACAGGTATGGGTCTTGAAAGACTTGCTTGTATTGCTCAGGATGTAGAAAACATTTTCGAGGTTGACACTGTTCAGAACATTATGAAGCACATAATGGAAATTGCAGGTGTTAAATACCACGAAAACGAAAAGAGCGATATTTCTCTTCGTGTTATTACCGACCATATCCGTTCAACAACCTTTATGATTGGTGACGGTGTTATCCCCTCAAACGTGGGCAGAGGTTATGTTCTCCGCCGACTTCTCAGAAGAGCCGCACGTCACGGCAGACTTTTAGGTATCGACAGACCCTTCCTTGCAGAAGTTTGCGAAACTGTTATTAAAGAAAACGAAAACGCTTATCCCGTTCTTCGCGAAAAGCAGGATTATATTATCAAAGTTATTTCAATGGAAGAAAACAGCTTCTACAAAACCATCGACAGCGGTCTCGAGCTTCTCAACGATATGATTAAGAAAACTGAAGGCACAGTTCTTTCAGGTGCAGATGCCTTCAAGCTTCAGGATACCTACGGTTTCCCCATTGACTTAACAAGAGAAATAGCAGAAGAAAACGGTTACACAGTTAACAACGAAGAATTTGAAAAATATCTTGCAGATGCCAAAGCACTTGCTAAATCTTCCCGTAAGGTTGCAGGCACAGAAGGTTGGAAATCTTCCGACATTTCCTTCAAGGAATGCGATGCAACAGAGTTTACAGGCTATTCCGTAACAGAAGAGGACGGCAAGGTTCTCGCAATTGCCGCAAATGGCGAAAAGGTTGACTTTATCGGCATTGATACTGATGCAGTTATTGTACTCGATAAGTCTGCATTCTATGCTGAAAGCGGTGGTCAGGTTGGTGACACAGGTACTCTTACCGTTAACGGCTCCGTATTCACTGTTACTAACACAACAAAAACTGCAGAAGGTGTAATTCTTCACCACGGTACTCTTACCGAAGGCGATGCAATAAATGTTGGTGACACAGCAACCGGTAAGGTGGATAAATCTCGCCGTCAGGCAATTATGAGAAACCATACCGCAGCACACCTTCTCCAGGCAGCACTTCGTGAATCTCTTGGTACTCACGTTGAGCAGGCAGGTCAGCTTGTTAATGACAATGCTGTTCGTTTTGACTTTTCTCATTTCTCTGCTCTTACCGCAGATGAAATTGTTAAAATTGAAAACAGAGTTAATGAAATCATTCTTTCTGCTCTTCCCGTTGTTACAGAAGAAATGAGCATTGATGATGCAAAGAAAAAAGGTGCAATGGCTCTCTTCGGTGAAAAATACGGTGACACAGTACGCGTTGTTTCCGCAGGAGATTTCTCAGCAGAGCTTTGCGGTGGTACTCACGTTTCCAACACCGGCAATATTGGTCTTTTCCGCATTATTTCCGAATCTTCTGTTGCAGCAGGTGTAAGAAGAATTGAGGGTGTTACAGGCCTTGGCGTTCTCTCTTACCTTGACAAGCAGGAAAAACTTATTCACAATACTGCAAATGCCCTCAAGCTTGCAAATGTTAATGACCTTTGCAACAAGGCAACTGCAGTTGCTAATGAGCTTAAAGAAAAAGAAAAAGAATTAGCAGACCTTAAAGCAGAAATTGCAAAGGCTAAAGCAGGCGAGCTCTTTGATAATTCCGTTGAAATAAATGGAGTTAAACTCATTACCGCACCTCTCGGTGAAGCAGACGCAAAAGAACTTCGTTCAATGCTTGACTCTTCCAAAGATAAGGGCGACAATATTATTGTTATTCTCGCAGCAGAGCAGAATGAAAAAGGCACTTGCTCATTCGGTTGCTTCTGCGGTAAAGACGCTATTGCAAAAGGCGCTCACGCAGGCAATATCGTAAGAGAGGTTGCAAAGGTTGCAGGCGGTGCAGGTGGCGGTAAGCCTGATTCTGCTATGGCAGGCGGTAAGGAAATTGCAAAGATTCCTGATGCACTTAAAGCTGCAGAAGAAATAGTTAAAACATTTGTAAAGGAGTAATCTTTATGGATTGTATTTTTTGTAAAATTGCTAACGGTGAAATTCCTGCAACAAAGGTTTATGAGGACGATACAGTTGTTGCTTTCAATGACCTTGAGCCTCAGGCACCAACACATATTCTTGTAATCCCCAAAGCACATATTTCTTCCGCCGCAGACATAAATGAAGAAAACAGCGCAGTAATTTCTCATATTTTTGAAGTTATTGCAAAGCTTTCAAAAGACCTTGATATGACAAACGGTTTCCGCGTTGTTAACAACTGCGGTGATTGGGCAGGTCAGACTGTTAAGCACATTCATTTCCATGTTATGTCGGGAAGAAAATTCACTTGGCCGGCAGGCTGATAAATGAGGTAATACTATGAAAAGACCGATGCTCGTTTCAGGTACAGCAATTGGGTTAAGCTCCGCTTTTCTTGTTCTTTTCGGAACAGATGCTCTCCCCTTTCTGCTCCTGGGCGCAGTATCGGTCTTTGTTATTTATTTTGTAAAGCCTCTAAAATTAAGAGAAAAAATTATTATTCCGACTATTTGTATTTCTGTATTTCTTAGCTGTATTTTCTTTGGTATTTATCATTTCACTAAAATCGTACCTGCAACAAAACTTGATAATACAATAACAAATGTTTCGGGTAAAATTATTACCCCACCCCAAGATACAGCATATGGAACAAAGTTCACATTAAAAACCGACCGTATCGGAAACGATAATAAAACAACTAAAATCCAGGTTTACCTTTCTTCCGAATATGACATAAAATTAAAGCTCTATGATTACATATCTCTTCCCAATGCAAAATTAGAAATAGTACGCAATGAATATAACAAGCCCGATGCAGAGTATCTCAGCGACAATATTATTCTTGAAACGCAGACAAAATATTGCAATTACCTTTGGGAAAGTGAAAAGACTCCATATTATTACTGCTTACGCTTCAAAGAAATAGTAACTGAGCAAATCAAAGCATATTTACCTCAATATAATGCAGGCTTTCTTTTGGGAATGTTATTTGGTGATAAAGCAGAAATCGACCCCGATATCACCAATGATTTTCGGGCAACGGGAATTGCCCATCTTCTTGCGGTTTCAGGTCTTCACACAAGCACTTGGTGTGCTTATATAATTCTGTTTTTGAAACTTTTTAAAGTAAAAGAGAAAGTCCGAAATATATTTTGCCTTTTATTCCTTGTTTTGCTATGTATTGTTTCTGCATTTACGCCATCTGTTATGAGAGCTTCAATTATGATGGCAATTGTTCTTTTGGCACCATTTTTCAAAGAGCAACAAGACCCTCTGAACTCCTTAGGCTTTTCTGTTGCAATTTTAACCCTGCATAATCCTTACGTAATAACCTCGGTAAGCTTTCTGCTTTCCGTCTCTGCCACCTTGGGCGTGCTTATTGCTCTTTCAGTTCATGGGAAAACACGATACAAAATAGCAAAAATAAAAAACAAAACAATCAAAAAGACTACAGAATTTTTATTAAACAACTTCATAACCGCAACATTTACAGGTCTTTTCACACTTCCTTTCACTACTTATTTTTTCGGAGTATTCAGTACAGTTTCTGCATTAACCAATATACTTTGCGTTAAACCTGCATTTTGGAGTTTGATTTCAGGAGTGGTAGCAACTGCAATTTCATTTATTCCGCAGAATATACCTCAAGTAATAGCAATTTTCATTTTCAAAATCTCAACCATATTTGCAAACTTTGTAACAGGTGTTGCAAATGCTTTAGAAAAATTTAAATTCTGCACTTTACCGATTCACAAGGAATATTTTCTTTTAAGTGTTATTTTAATTTTAATAATTTTGATTTTTGCCATTCTTATTTTTAATTTACAAAAAAGAAAAATATTCAAAGCCTTTGTTATTTCATTATGTGCTGTAATTTTCACCTTGTGTATTCTTTTGCCCTGCACAAAAATTCTTCCTGCAACCATTTATGTTACCAATGTAAAAAACGGAATCAATATAACACTGCGGCAAGGTCTTAAATATGCATATTTTAATTGTGGTGCTTCAGATAATGACGCATATATTGAATCACTTCCGAAAGCAAAATGTGAAACTCTTGATTTTCTTTATGTTTGTAAAGAAAACAAAATTACAAATGACATAACAAAACGTTTAATTTCATATAAACCCCAAACTACTGTTATCACAGAATTTACAAAAGGCGGTTTAAACGAATCCGATATTGATTTACCTCAGAACACAATAATTTCAAATTCATATATTCATAAGTTTAATAATGAAATTACTATTCATATTGTTGACACATACCCTGCCTGTTGTGTTATAATAGAAAATAATGAAAAAACTGTTTTAATTTCTTATGGTGATAATAGTGATTTAAAACCAATTTTTGAAACCTTCGGCAATCACGATATCCTTATTCTTTCTGAGAATTTGCCTGAGAAATTGCCCCGGAATATTGAAACATTGATAATCAGTAGCGATAGTGCGGTTATTTTAAATAAAAATCTTACTACACTTAAAAATCAAACTCAAAAACTCTACACCACCGCAGAAGATGGTGATATAAAAGTAATCTTGTAAAGGAGAAACGATATGCTTTTAAATGAAGAATCTCTGAAAAAACAAATAAAAAGCGGTGAATTCAGTAACCTTTATCTCCTTTACGGCAACGAGGGTTATTTAAAGCAGTTTTATGCAAATCAGATTTGCAATAAATCAGTAAGCAAGGATTTTGCCGATTTCAACTTAAAAAAATTAGACGGCAAAGATACAAATCTTAACGAAATTTATGACTGCACAACCTCATTTCCTATGATGGATAATTACACCTGCACACTTGTTAAGGATTTCCCTTTAAACACCTATGTTGGTGACAGAGGAAAAATAGATGAAGAGCTTCATACAATTCTTGCAGATATTCCCGAAACCTCAATCCTTGTTTTCTGGATGGACACTATTGAGGTTGATGAAAAGAACTCCAAATGGGCAAAAATCGTTAAAACCTTTGAAGAAATTGGCGCAAGTGCAAAAATTGACAAACGCACCCGTTCTGCCCTTGAAAAGCTTCTTGTGACCTCTGCGGCAAAAAAAGATTGCACCCTATCTCGCGATACTGCAGGATATATGATTAACCTTGTTGGCGAAGATATGAGTACTCTTCAGAATGAGCTTAACAAGGTTTGTGCATTTGCAGGCTCAGGAGAAATAACAAAAAAGCACATTGACGAAACTGTTATTGTCAGCGTTGAAGCAAAAATTTTCAATCTTTCAAGAATGATTGCTAAGGGCGAAGCAGACCAGGCATTTGAAACTCTCGGAAATCTTTTCAAGCTTCGTGAAGAGCCTGTTATGATTTTAGCGGTGCTTTCAAAAGCATTTGTTGATATGTATAGAGTTAAAGCTGCCAAGGAAAAGGGCGTTTCTTATACTGCTCTTGCAGACGCTTTTCCCTCAACATATAAGGGCAGAAACTTCATTCTTGACAATGCTGCCCGTGACGGAGCGAACTACTCTGTAACTCAATTAAAGAATGCACTTACTATTCTATCGGACACAGACCGTCGTTTAAAATCCACAAATGAAGACAGCAGAATCGTGCTTGAAGAGCTTATTTTAAGGTTGTTGAGAGTCTAATGATAAAAATTGACAGAGTCGTTATTGTTGAAGGTCGCTATGATAAAATCAAGCTTTCTTCAGTAATTGACGGAATAATTATAGAAACTGACGGCTTCGGCATTTTTAATAACAAAGAAAAACAGAAGTTAATAAGACGGCTTGCGGAAACTAAAGGGCTTTTAATACTTACCGACAGCGATTCCGCAGGCTTTAAAATCCGTTCATTTATTCGTGGAATTGTTCCTAATGAACAAATCAAACACGCCTACATACCCGATATATTCGGAAAAGAAAAACGCAAAACCGAACCCTCAAAAGAGGGTAAATTAGGCGTTGAGGGCGTAAAGGTTCAGGTTATAATCGATGCTTTGGAAAAAGCCGGTGTTCTCTGCGAGGAAAGTGAAAAAACAGAGCGAAGAGAAATCACAAAACTCGATTTATATGAAGACGGATTTTCAGGAAAGCCTGATAGCGATGCTTTAAGGAAGAAACTTCTTAAGCACCTTGATTTACCTGAAAGGCTTACATCAAATGCACTTGTTCAGGTTCTGAACACATTTCTTACTTTTGAAGAATATACAAAAGCTGTTGAGGAAGTTAAGACCAATGGTTAATAAAAACGATGAATTCAAACTTAATATAACCGGCTATACCTCCGAGGGTGGCGGTGTGGGTAAATTCGACGGACAAGCAATTTTCGTCGAGAATACCGCTGTTGGTGATGAAATTCTTTGCCATATTATTAAGGCAAAGAAAACCTACGCCATTGGTAAAGCAATAAAAATTATAAAACCCGCAAAAAGCAGAATCGAACCCGAATGCGATGCTTTCAAAAGCTGTGGCGGTTGCTCATTCGGTCATATAAAATACGAAGAAGAGCTTAAATATAAAGCTCAGAAGGTTGAAGATGCTTTCAAAAGAATCGGTGGTCTTTCCCCCGAATTCAAGTCTATAATCTCTTCACCCGAAACCACCCGTTATCGCAATAAGGCTCAATATCCTGTAAGACGTGAAAACGGTATTCTGAACATTGGTTTTTATGCCAAAAAAAGCCACCATGTTATTGACGGTGGAGATTGCCTTTTACAGCCCGAAGATTTTACAAGAATTATTGAAATCTTCAAAAATTGGATTAACGAAAATAATATTACAGTTTATAACGAAGAAATCGGCATTGGTCTTATCCGCCATATTTATTTGAGAAAAGCTTTTGCAACAGGGGAAATTATGGTATGCGCCGTAATCAATGGTGTTTCTCTTCCCAATAGCGAAGAGCTTTTAGAAAAGCTTAAATCCGTTGACGGATTTAAAACATTAGTAGTAAACATCAACCGAGAAAAAACTAATGTGGTTTTAGGAGAAAAATGCATTAACCTTTATGGTGACGGCTATATTACAGACATTCTCTGCGGTGTAAAAATCAAACTTTCTCCCCTGTCCTTCTATCAGGTCAACAGAAACGGAGCGGAGTTACTTTACAAAAAAGCCTCAGAATATGTTGCACCCTCACCTGACCAGACAATTCTTGACCTTTACTGCGGTACAGGTACAATCGGTCTTTCAATGGCTAATTCTGTTGAAGAATTAGTTGGTGTTGAAATCATTCCTGAAGCTATTGAAGATGCAAAGGTTAATGCAAAGCTTAACGATATTAACAATGCACGTTTCATTTGCGGTGATGCAAGTGTTGCAGCAGAAGAGCTGAAAAACGAGGGCATCAAGCCCGACACGGTTATTCTCGACCCACCAAGAAAGGGTTGTGCCGAAGAGCTTTTAAAAACTGTTGCAGAAATCTATCCGCAGAAAATCGTCTATGTTTCCTGCGACCCTGCAACATTGGCAAGGGATTGCTCAAGACTTTTGGACTTGGGTTATGAGGTTCAAGAGGTTACCCCTGTTGATATGTTCCCGAGAACGAGCCATGTAGAGTGCGTATGTAAATTACTTCGTGGTGAAAAATCCTGATGAAATTTGATATATCCTTCGGATGCGATATAAAGTCTTTGTAGAAAACCTAAAACAAAATATTTATGTTTTTATAATTGGAGGACAAAATTTTGAGTACAATCAATTTTTCAGAAAAATGCAGTCTGTTAGTTTGCAGTTGCGATAAATATTCCGATGCTTGGGTTCCGTATTTTGAATTGCTTAAAAAGTTTTGGCCGGAGCATCCGAGTAAAATTTATCTCAACACAGAAACCAAATCGTTTGAATGTCCCGATTTAGATATAACCATCCTTAACTGTGAAGGGGAAAAAACCTGGAGTGAAAGACTGTATGACTCGCTTTCGCGCATAGATACAAAATATGTTCTCTTTACATTGGAAGACTTCTTTTTGCTTGATTATGTTGATCAAACCAAATTAGATGAATGTATTGAACTAATGGAAGAGGATTCTTCAATTGCGCTTTCAAGGATTTATTTATCAAATGAAAAATTGTTGAAAAAGCAATGGAAAAACACATCGATGTACATTTGCGAAAAACATATCAAATGGAGAATAGATGCACAGGCGGCTATTTGGAACAGAGAAGAATTAATGAACTTTTTAGATATGAGCGAAAGCCCTTGGGCGTTTGAAACACAAGGTACCATAAGAGCCAAAACCTGGGATAAAATAATTCTTTGGAATTACAATGAGGGCAAGGGTAATGAAAATAATTTTTACCCTTACGAGTTTTTATGGGATAAAGGCTATGGTATTGCATGGGGTAAATGGCTATGGAACAACAAAGAAATTTTTGAAAAAAATGGCATTACAGGTGTGAATTTTGATAATTTGGGGATGCTTTCTCAAAAAGAGGCAATACGGCACAACAAATACTGTACATATATGAACACTAATGTTTCAATTACCAAAAAGCTTTACTGCGTATTTTACAAAATAACTTTAATTCTCAAATCATTAAAGGAAAAAATATCCGGGTGAAGCGGCATGTAAATTGCTTCGTGGTGATGTATAAATCCTGACGGGATTTGTTATATCCGTCGGATGCGAAATAAATTCCTCACGGAATTTGCGATAGTATTAAAAATAGGAGTGTTTATACTCATCAAATTATGCGTTCCTGTTCTTCAATTAGCGCAAATTCACATGAAGCTAAATATGCACAAAGCAGAACCGATTTTATCAATAAAATGGAAATAGCTTTAAAAAAATGCTACGAAACAGAATATTGGCTTGAAGTTTTGTTCGGTGTGAAAGCGATTAATGAAGAAACATATATTTATCTTAATAATAAATGCGGAACAATACGAAGAAAACTGATTGCTTCAGTAACTACTGTAAAAAAGAATTCAAAATAAGAAATTAAAATGGTGCATTTATGAATAAAATATCTGAAGAGAATGGTTTTGAAAACCCAACTAACTCCCCATACAAAGAATCAGAACAAACGGAGCTTTAGAGAAGTATTAGTCAAAGCATAGATGATTTGGAAGAAAATCAAGATATAAACATTACAACTAACAAAGAATATGTTATAGGGTATATCTGCAAAATGATTACAAAAACAAAAAATATTTTTTAACATATTCTTTAAGAAAGGAAATTAATATGGTACAAGGTCTTACACGCCGTGAGCGTGAAATTACAGATTTAGATGAAATTATAAAAATTCTCGAAAAAGAGAATATTATACATATCGGTCTTGTTGATGGTGACGAGCCTTATGTCGTTCCTATGAACTATGGGTTTACAATGGAAGATGGTAAACTCACCCTTTATCTTCACGGTGCAACCGAGGGTAAAAAGCTTGATTTAATAAGAGCAAACCCAAAGGTTTTCTTCTCTATTGAGAGTGAAATCATCGCTTTTTCAGGCGGTAATATAGCTTGTCAGTACGGCACATCTTATTCTTCCGTTATGGGTAAGGGTGTTGCAGAAATCCTTGAAAACCCCGAAGACAAAATGAAAGGTCTATCTATTTTTATGAAATCTCAGACAGGTCTTGATTTTCAGTTCAATGAAAGAATGGTAAGTGCCGTTGCAGTTATAAAAATTGATGTAACCGAATACACCGCAAAGCACAGACCAATACCAATTCAGAATCAGAAACAATTAGAAAAATAAAAAATATAGAGTTGTAAAAAACGATTAGTTTTTTACAACTCTTTTTATTAGGGGCTTGAAAAAAAGATGCAGAACGAACAAACCGAGTCCCGATAAGGCTTCAGACTTATCGGGATTTGCCCGAAGGCGTACAAAGGTACGTCGAGTGGCGAGGTTTGTTTGTAGCATAAAACGCTACTTTTTATGATATTTATGATTTTGGAATATTTTTAAGGGCTTTAGCAGGTTGGTTCACCTATCAAAGCCCTTATCTTTTGTAGTTTTATGCGGTCTGCGCTTTTTAACTGCCCCTAATTATCTCTCAACCGATTTTGCGGTAATTATATTACCCTCTGCAGATTTATAAGAAATTTTAACCTTATCGCCTGTGTTGAGGATTACAACAGAATCATCATCAGAAGCGGAAATTGAATAGTAGGTTTTGTTACCGTCAAGAGCAATATAGTAAATGCTGTTGCCGTTAACAACTGCTGAACGGATATCGGTAATAACACCGCTTATGCTTTCAAGCTTTGCAGGTTCTTTGTTTTCTGTTTCACCGCTTGCTTCTCCGCCTGTCAATGCATCGGGAAGAACTGCATCATAGGTGATTTCAAGAACCTTCTTTGTGCTTGATTTAACCTTAGCCACATAATCTTTAAGGCAGGCCTCAAGGTCCGGGTTAGCATCGTCTTCACTTCTTACAGCATCCTGAACACGCTCAACGCTTACCATTGCATAGCTCTTAACAACATCGTTATCCTTAAGAGCCATAAAGTAAGTTGCTTCGCCGTCAAGGTTAAGAAGAACGGGGAAGGTTGCTTTCCAGCCCTTATCGGAAACGATACCCTCTGCAGAAGTCTGAGCACCTTTTTCAGTTGTACCTGAAATTCTCTGGAACACAGCTTCCTTTGTACGCTGGTTGATAATTGCAAAGCCTACAATAGAGTCGTCATTTGTAACAGATGTAACACCTGTGTAAAGCCAAACGTCATCACCGCTTGCAATATAGCTTGAGCCATCTGTTGTTGAAACAACGCCACTCTGACCAATATAACCGTTGATGAAGCCACCTGAATATTTACCATAGTAGTTATACTGCTGAACAAGAAGGTCATCAGAATAAATCTGGTCAATCCACTGAATTTCTTCATTGGTTTTAACTTCTTCAATATCATAGTATTTTATATTGTTCTTATCGCAAGCATCAACAAGAACAACACCTATAACATCAGTACCACCGATAAGACCAACTGTTTTATCTACTCTTTCGCAAACCCACCAAGGATGACCGTTTTCGTCAATTTCAAGTGAGGGTGTTCCGTACATATATGTGGGATTATAAAAACGAAGCACACGTGAAAGCTTCTCGTTGAAATATTCACTTGTTGAAACCTTGATATTGGGGAGATCCATATCTGCAAGAACAACTGCATTGGCTTCCTGAGTATACATGTTAACAGCAAGATAAGCAGGAATACCATCACGGGTGTTTTTCAACCATTTGAAAACATCACCGTATTTGAGTGGAAAGATTCTGTAAGGATTACCCTGATAGTTAATCTGAGTTGAATAAGCTTCGTCAATAACGAACTGAGAAACCCATTCAGAAAGGTCACCAAGCTTTTTATTTGCAAGGTTGAGAGCAACATTCTTATCAACCATAGGAACACTGCTGAAATCCTTAAGGCTTGTAATAGTTGTGATGCTATCTTCGCTTTCACCGAAATCTTCGGTTTTCACCTCGATAATCTCACTATAATCTCTTGCACGGAAAAGTGCAGCAGATGTAAGATATCCAATACCGAGAACAAGCGCAAACACAAGTCCGATTGCTACGGGAACAATACTCTGCCTCTTAACATAGGTAATGTATTCGGGCTTGATGAACGCCTTTGAGGTAAGGAAAATCATACCAACATAAATTGCAATAACAACTGCAATAAAATAATAAAAATCAAGGGACTTGAAGTTCAATGCAGGAAGCATCACATAATATGCAATTGCACCGCCGATGATTGTTACAATAAGGCTGATTATGATTTTGAGAACTTTTCTGTCCGGAGGAATTACAACCTCTTTAGGTCTGCCCTTACCGGAAAAATCCACTTTAATAGGATCCATTTTGACAACTCCTTTTAATAGAAATATCTTTTATACAACTAATAATTATATATTATTACAAACTCAAATACAAGTGCTATTTTATTGGTCTTTTGGCATTTTCCAGTCGGAAACCGATGAAAAAATAGTGTTTCCTTCACCAACACCTGTAATATTAGGATTTACAGATACAACCGTTTTCCTGTAAAAGAGCGGAAGAAATGGTACATTGGCACTGAAATTCTCAACAAAAACCTTTGTATTGCTTTCACCTCTCTTAAACATTGAATAAATCTCATAAATATCTTCTTTTATTCCGTAATTGAGTTTTCCCTTTTTTGAGAAGAATTCTGAAAGGTCACAATTGTTTGTTAATTGGGTTTCACCAATATAAAAGCTGTAATGTCCTTCATTTAATGCAATAAGGAAATCCTCGCTTTTTTCATATTTTCTTAAAGTTACCCCAAAGCCCAATTTTTCAAGTTGAGTTTTGAAATTTTCGGCAACTGTAAGTTTATATTGGTTTTCAGTACAAACTAAAATATCAACTCTTAAAGAGGTTGAACCATTTGAACGAACACCCTCAGAATTAACCTGGTCATAACCATGGCGTTCAAGAATATCAACAGCTTTTTCAAGATTACCGTTTTCTCCAATCAGCTCCATACCTTCTAACTCATAATAACCTTTTTTAAAAGGTGTTACAGTAGCTGTACCCTGACCTAAAAAAGAGGACGATGCGATTATGTTTCTGTCGATACCGATATTAACCGCCTGACGAACCCAGTCAATTGATGTAACAGTTCCTGCCCATTGGGAGTTAACACCTACATAAACCAGATTATCAAGTCCCACTGAAACAGTTCTTGAAGAAAGATTAATATATTCTTCAGAACTTAAGTTGTTTTTATAAACACTGATTTTATTGGCTTTAAAGGGATAAACAGGACTCGAAATACCTACCATATCATAAAGCCCGATTTTTTCATTCCAGGTGGTTTTATAATCTCTATGATTTTTATTAACCTGAAAATATATTGTATCATTTGCCTTTTCCAAGCTATATTTCCCTGTTCCGATATAAGAACCATCGTTACTTTTAGTAATGGGAAAATCCAATGTATTCAAAGCCATTGGGTCAGCACTATGCAAGGTAAATTTTATTGTAAAATTATCAACAAGAGTAATTGAGCTGATGTTTGAGAGCTGAACCTTGTAGAAATCACTGTTTTTTGCTTTCTCATAAGAAGATTTAACGTGAGAAGAAATAAATTCTCCGCCATCGCTGAATTTGATCCCTTGCAAAAGCTTTACTGTAACAGTTTTCCCTTCAATTTCACCACTTGCGGCAAGCTGGGGTTTGCCTTTTCCGTTATCTGTTGCAGTGAAAAGACTTTCATACATTACGGGTAACAAATCTCTGTTGAGAGAGCTTTCTGTTTTATAAGGATTAAATCCTGCGGCACTTGTATATGGTAAAGATATATTTGAAGTAACAACCGGAGTTGGTAAAACATAGTTTTCATCGGTTGTTTCTTCAGCACCATTATTGTTACCGTCACAAGAGCAAAATGCAAATAAAAGAGCAAGAACAAGAAATATTGAAATAGTTTTTCTCATCTTATATTCACCCTTTCTATTGATTTTGCTTTACCTGTTTTCTCGTCAATATCAATAATACAACCTTCTATTGAATATTCCCCTTCTGCATTTTCAAATCTTACGGGAAGATTGCTTTTGAATTTTCTTATAGTAAGCTCAGGGTCAATACCAAGAACCGATTGAATAGGTCCACACATTCCCAAATCCGTAATATATGCAGTACCTTTTGGTAAAATTTGTTCGTCTGCAGTCTGCACATGGGTATGAGTTCCCACAAGAGCGGTAACCTTGCCATCAAGGTAAAAACCCATTGCCCTTTTTTCTGCAGTTGCTTCTGCATGAAAATCAACAATAATTGTTTTGCAACCATCAGTTTCTTCAAGAGCCCTGTCAATTTCACGGAATGGATTACCGAGAGGTTCGGAATAAACCGTTCCCTGCATATTGATTACCGCGATACGAAATCTGCCTTTATCAATTATGCCAACACCCTTGCCCGGCGCGCCTTGGGGGTAATTATACGGTCTGATAACAGGTACATTTTTATCAAGGTATTCCATTATTTCAGGTCTCTTGAAGGTATGATTGCCGAGAGTTATGAAATCAACACCGCTTGAAAATACCATATCGCAGGATTTTGGTGTTACGCCGTTACCCCGGGCGGAATTTTCACCATTGGCAATACATACATCAATATTATTTTTTCTTTTGTAGTCAGGGAGTTTATTCATTAAAAATTCGCAACCGCCCTGACCAACAACATCGCCTAAAAAAAGTAAGCGCATAGCTTTACCATCGTTTCTATATATAGATTTAAGAAAAAGCGAAACCCACCGTAGCGGGAGGGTTTCGCGGTTCTTTTAGTGTTTTTTATTTAGCAAATTCGATTGCTCTGCTTTCCCTGATTACGTTAACCTTAATCTGACCGGGATATTCAAGTTCATTTTCAATTTTCTTAACAATATCTCTTGCAAGAAGAACCATTTGATCATCGGTAACTGCATCGGGCTTAACCATAATGCGAACCTCACGACCTGCCTGAATAGCGAATGAATTATCAACACCGGGGAAGGAATTTGTAATCTCTTCAAGCTTCTGAAGACGCTGAATGTAGGACTCAATGTTTTCACGTCTTGCACCTGGACGAGCAGCAGAAATTGCATCTGCAGCCTGAACAAGACAAGCGATAACAGTTTTTGCTTCAACATCACCGTGGTGAGCCTGAATCGCGTGAATAACCTGTTCATTTTCTCTGTTCTTTTTAGCAACCTCAACACCGAGCTCGATGTGAGTGCCTTCTTTTTCGTGGTCAAGAGCTTTACCAATATCGTGAAGAAGACCTGCACGCTTTGCAAGCTTAACATCTGCGCCAAGCTCTGCTGCCATAAGACCTGCAAGGTAAGAAACCTCAAGAGAGTGGTTAAGAACATTCTGTCCATAACTTGTACGGTATTTAAGTTTACCGAGAAGCTTAACAAGCTCGCCATGAAGACCGTTAACACCTGCATCAATAACCGCTTTTTCACCGGTCTGCTTGATGGTCTGCACAACCTCACGCTTTGATTTTTCATACATTTCCTCAACGCGAGCAGGATGAATTCTACCGTCGGAAACAAGCTTTTCAAGAGTAAGTCTTGCAATTTCGCGTCTTACAGGCTCGAAGCAGGAAACTGTGATTGCTTCGGGAGTATCGTCAATAATAAGGTCAACGCCTGTAATTGTTTCAATAGTTCTGATATTTCTACCCTCACGGCCGATAATGCGACCTTTCATTTCATCGTTGGGAATTGTAACAACAGAAACTGTTGCTTCTGCAGCGTGGTCAGCAGCACAACGCTGAATTGCACCTGAAATAATTTCCCCTGCAAGAGTATCCATATCATCTTTAAGCTGCTGCTCATAATCAAAGATTTTAGCAGCTTTTTCGTGAGTAAGCTGCTCCTCAAGAGTTTTGAGAATAACCTCTTTAGCCTGCTCTTTGGTATAACCGGAAATTCTTTCGAGGATTTCAAGCTGACTCTTTTTAAGGGATTCAACCTCAAGCTCTTTGGCTTCTAAATCTTTAACCTTCTGAGCTAAAGCCTCCTCTTTCTTTTCCTGATTTTCAATTTTCTTGTCAAGACTTTCTTCCTTCTGAATAAGTCTTCTTTCCTGACGCTGAACCTCTGCTCTTCTTTCACGCAAATCCTGTTCAGTTTCAGATCTTAATTTGTGAATTTCATCTTTGGCTTCAAGAATTGTTTCTTTCTTTTTCTGCTCTGCCTCTGTCATTGCATTATTTACAATTCGAGCGGCTTCCTCTGTAGCAGAGCCAATGGCAGCTTCCGCAACCTTTTTGCGGTGAGCTCCGCCTACAACAAATCCCACAACGCCGAAAACAACGGCAGCGGCAATAATAAGACCGATTGCTAATCCGAGATTCATTTTATCGGTGCTCCTTTCATAAATAAATTAAAATAAAAAACAAAAAGCGACGAAAATGCAAAAGCACTTTCCGTCACCGAAACTGCGATAATGAAAATAAACCCCAATTATCGCCTATAATAAAAGTTTTGTCGCAGGAATTCACATTCGTGCGGGCCATATCTATATTGAAAAATATAAAGACAACTAATAAATATGCAAAAAAGTTCATAAAAAGTGAAAATCTATGTAATTTCAAGGATATTTATTAAGAAAAATATATAAAAATATAAATAACAAAACGATTATCATATCATACGGATAGTGCATTACTCTTATAAATAACACATCATCTCGTATATTATAATAAATAATATATCAATAGTCAAGAAAAAATGAGTACCAAATTAAAAGTTTTTTGTAATATTTTATCAATTTAATCATATTCAGATACCATTTATATAAAACAAAAACTAATGATTTTTGTTAAACATACACATTTTTTCGTTTTTATGCACAAAAAACGCCCACTCAAATTTGCTTGAAATATATGTTATATTATAGTATAATTATTGTGGTTTTTCGTATTCATTCGAAAACTTTATAAACAACCCCAAAATCAAAGAGGAGAGATACTATGGTTAAGAATTGGCGATTAAGAATTCTTGCATGTGTAATTGCAATTCAATTTGTGTTCAGTGCAAGTCCATTCGCTTACGCACTAACTATCGGCACTTCACAAGAAAATGCGGTTTTTGTTGAGAACAGTGCCAGAACAGCAAATACCAAAGCAACCAAGAAAACTGCTTTAAAAATCACAAAGCAACCTTCTTCGGTTACTGCACCTAAAGGAAAAACGGCGAAAGTTACTTTTTCCGCTACAGGTGATGGTTTAAAATACTATTGGTATTACAAAAACTCAGGTGACAAAAAGTACACCCGTACAAGCTCATTTAAATCAAATACATATTCTGTAACAATGAGCAAAGAGCGTAGCGGACGCAAGGTTTATTGCGTAGTTAAGGACAAATACGGCAATTCAGTTAAAACTGATGTTGTAACTCTTTATATGGGTAAAACTTTAAAGATTACAAAACAGCCCGTATCTGTTGCTGCCGCAAACGGCAAAACCGCAAAAGTGAGCTTTACTGCAAGCGGTGACGGATTAAAATACTATTGGTACTATAAAAATCCCGGTGACAGTAAATTCACTCGTACAAAATCATTCAAATCAAACACTTATTCCGTAACTATGAGCAACCAGCGCAAAGGTCGTCAGGTTTACTGTGTTGTTAAGGACAAATACGGAAATTCAGTTAAAACTGATGTTGTAACCTTATTCAAGGGTGCAGTATTGAAAATTACAAAGCAACCCTCTTCAGTCAGCGTTCATAGTGGTGAAACTGCAAAGGTAAGCTTTACTGCAAGCGGTAGCGGTCTCAAATACAGATGGTACTACAAAGATGCAGGTAAAACATCATTTTCAAGAACCAAGTCTTTCACCAAAGATTACTATAATGTAGAAATGAATTATAAGAGGGACGGCAGAAAGATTTACTGCGTAGTAGAAGATAAGTACGGTAACACAGTAAAAACAAACACCGTTACCATTTCATCAAGTCATAAAATGGGTGATTGGGAAATCTTCAGAGAAGCAACTGCAGAAAAAGAAGGTATAGAAAGAAGCTACTGCAGTAAATGTAGTTATTACAACGACCGTGCTATTGCAAAACTCCCTGCAGTTTATTATATTACCGTAAATCTTGGTCAAGCAAATACTTACAAGTTTGGTGTACCAAAAAGCGGAAAGTATAAGCTTGACTACCCCTCCAGAGATGGTTACACCTTTGAAGGCTTTAAAGATACAAACGGAAACGACTTCCCCATTGAAGGAACTATTGACAAAAACATTACAATCAATGCTGTTTGGGGTCTTGATGGCACCAATACATTGCAACAGCTTATCAACCGCACCAATGCAGGTGTGGAAACCATTGTAATCACATCAGATATCGTTCTAAACAAACCTGTTTTCATCTCCTACAACACTACAATATATTCAGACGGAAATCACACTATCACCCGTGCCCCCGACTATACAGGCGATATGTTCGTAGTTGGTATCACAAAAGACGGCAAGAGTGCTACATCCCTCCATCGCGAAGCTCAATTAACCTTGGGTGGCGGTAACGGTATGCTTACAATTGACGGTAACAGAGATAATGTAACTGCCGAAGTAAAGGGTAGTGCTATATTCGTTTGCGAAAGCTCCACACTTAATTTGTATGATGGCGTAAGCATCATCAACAACATCAAATCAGGAAATGAACGAGCCTTCAAATTCAGCGACTATATCAGCGACTCAACCGCTGAGCGTGCAGGCGGTGCAGGTATCTTAAATATCAATGCAACCGTAAATATGTATGGTGGTCTTATTGACAACAACCGCATTTCAACAGAGCATACTATTGTTAAGAACGAAGATGGTACTGAAACCTGGTATGAACTAAATGGTTGCGGTGCCGGAGTTTATAACCGCGGTTTGTTCTATATGTATGGCGGTAAAATTTCAAATAGTGAAGGCTTGCGTGGTGGCGGTTTCTACAATGACAGAATAGCTTACCTTGTTTCAGGTACTATTTCTGATAATATCTCTCATTATTACGGTGCGGCTGTTGCCTCTTCCTCAGGCCAGAACTCCGAGTTATATATCGGTAGCGAAGGCGAAGGCGAAACAATGCTCTTCAAAAACAACCATTCTATAAGAGCAGGTGGCGCACTTTATTCAAACACAAGCAGTCCAATTATTATTTACGGTAACACCGAATTCATAAATAATAGCACTGAATCAAGTGGTGGTGCTATTTATACTGCAGGACCTCTTACAATTTCAGATACATTGTTTGAAGGCAACTCTTGTGTATATAGCGGTGGTGCTATTTATCACCACTATACAAAAGCTGAATTCACTCGCCGATTCTTGACCCTTACAGATTGCGAATTCAATAAGAATAATGCAAATCTCGGCGGTGCAGTAATTTTAAGCGCTTCTGATACTGTTGCTGATACAGGAATGGGAACATATGCAACAATAACAAACTGCAAATTTGAAGGAAACAAGGCAAACTCTCTTGAAACTGCCAACGGAAATGGTGGTGCTCTCTATATTACAAGGAAGAGCGAAGCTGTCATTGATAATTGTACCTTCAATAAAAACAGTGCAGATGTTAATGCAGGTGCTGTTGCAATCCACAGTAATTCAAAAGTTGATATGTCTAACTGTGAATTTAATGAAAACAGTGCAAACGTTGGTGGTGCTATGTACACCTCTTCAAATGCAACTGTTGATATGAAAAACATTAAATTTAATTCAAACAGTGCAAAGCTTGATACTAAAGGTAACGGCGGTAACGGTGGTGCCCACTATTTATACGAAGCTAACGTAACATACGACAATGTTGACTTCACAGGCAACCATTCAGAAAACCATGCCGGTGCTGTTTATCTCGGTGTCAGCGAGCTTACAGTTGATTCAAGCTGTGAATTCACCGGAAACAGTGCTGATAATCACGGTGGTGCATTCTATCTTACTTACAAAACCCTTGCTGACAAAACAAGACAAGGTGCAATTCTTAACCTTACCGATGTTTCCTTTAAAAACAACTCTGCTATGGCAGGCGGTGCTATCAGCATCCGTTCAAGCTGTGAAGCAAAAATCAACGGCAGTGAATTCATCGGCAACAGTGCAGCAGGTTACTTAGACAAAAACGATGGTGACGGCGAAGGTGGCGGTGCTATCTACGTAGGTTACGGTAAGTTAACTCTTACAGATGTAACCGCAACTGATAACAGTGCATCTGATTTCGGTGGCTTTGTTGATTCTGCAGGTTCAACTGTTGTTATCAACGGCGGTGCATTCACAAACAATAAAACCTTTTCAGGTGGTGCACTTTACGCAACATCAACCTCAGATGTTACGATTACAAATGCTACCTTTACAGAAAATGAATCCATCTACGAAAACACTGATTATAATTCAGCCATCGGTGGTGGTGCTCTTTATCAGAATGGCGGTTCACTTAAAGTAAGCAACTGTATACTTGACGGCAACAAGAGCGACTACTACGGCGGTGCAATTTATACAGCAAAGGCTCAGGTTACAATAGACGGAAACACAGTTATCAGAAATTCTCAGGGTGCAACAGGTGCTGCTCTCTACTTCAAAAATACGACAACTGCAAACCTTGAAAATATTGAAATCACAGGTACTGTTTCAGACGGTAATGGTGTTGTTTATGTTAACAACAGCACTCTCAATATGACAAATGTTACTGCAACCAAAAACAAAGCTTATCAGGGTGGCGTTATATATAGCAGTAATGCAAATACAAAGGTTAACATTACCAACTGCACAATAACAGAAAACAATGCAACAAACGGTGGTGTAATTTACTTCGACTCTGCAACAGTAACTCTTAATGATGGTACATTTACAGGAAACACTGCCAAAAACGGTGGCGTTGTTTACTCACTAAAAGGTAATTTGATAGTCGAACCCTGTGAGATAAACAACAATAGTGCAACCGGTAACGGTGGTGCAATTTACACATTAGAAGGTACTACCACTATCAAAAACATCAACTTCCATAACAACCATGCAAATTCAAATGGTGGTGCATTGTATTTCAACCAATCAACAGTAACTCTTGATAATGTTAAATTCAACAAGAACAGTGCTAACAGCAACGGTGGTGCTGTTGATGTGGTTGGTGCAAATGTTACTGCAATCAACAATTGCGAATTCAACGAAAACACTGCAGTTAACCATGCAGGTGCAGTTTATGTAGTTTATACCAAACCCGAAGGTGCAACGGAAAATGCAAACGGCTTCTTTGATATGACAGGTGGTTCATTCACCAAAAACACTGCTCTTGGCGGTGGTGCAGCAAGTATCCGTACAGGTTGTGAAGCAGTATTTAACGGAACAACCTTTACCGAAAACAGTGTATCAGGCTATGCAGATAAAAATGATGGCAATGGCGAAGGCGGCGGTGCTATCTATGTAGGTTACGGTAAATTAACTCTTACAGATGTAACCGCAACCAATAACACTGCTTCAGATTTCGGTGGTGTAGTTGATGCAGTAGATGCAGATGTAATTATCAACGGTGGTACATTCTCAGGAAATACAACCATTTCAGGTGGTGCAATTTATGCTGTAACTAAATCAGCGCTTACAATTGATAATGCTACATTCAACGAAAATGATGCATCCTACGGTGGTGCAATAGTCCTTAATTCCTCGAATGCCGATATTACAAAGTCTACATTCAGTAATAACTCTTCTTATCTCGGCGGTGCTATTCAGAACACTAAAGGTATTCTTAATATTGCTGATTCTGTTTTCACGGAAAACAAATCCGAAAAAGACACAAACGGTTCAAATGGTAACGGTGGTGCGATTATCAATACTGCAGGTACAGTTACAATTACAGGCAACACAACCTTTACAAAGAACACCTCTCAGAACCATGGTGGTGCTATCTATGTATCATATACAAGCAATGCTGATGGCACAAAGAACTCCGGTATTCTTAATGTAACAGGCGGTCTCTTCGAGGAGAACTCTGCTGTTGCAGGTGGTGCAATCAGCGAAAGAACAGCTTGTGAAGTTACTCTTAACGGAACTATCCTTAGGAAAAACTCTGCAACTGGTACAGCAACTTCCGAAGGTGGCGGTGCTATCTATACAGGCTATAGCAACTTCTTAACACTTACAGGCGTAACCCTTGAAGAAAACTCTACAGGTTATTATGGCGGTGCAGTTAATGCTCCCGGCACAGATGTTACAGTAAACGGCAAATCAGTTATTAACAATAACTCAGGTATTACCGGTGTTGCATTCAATTTCCGTGAAGGTGGCAAATGCGTTCTTGATGATATAACCGTTACAAACAATATTGCTACGTCAAACGGAAGCGGAGTAATTTACATTACAAGTGGCGGTTCACTTACAATCAACGCTCTTACCGCAACAGGTAACTACAACAATAATGGCGGTGTTATCTATGCAAGCGGTAGTGCAAAATTGAATGTTTCTAATTCCAACTTAAGCAATAACACAGCAAAATCATTTGGTGGTGCTATAGACTTCCGTTCAAGCGGAAAATCATCAATAACAGACACCGTTATTGAAGGCAACACCGCTAAAAAAGGTGCTGCAATCAATGTAGCAGGAACAGGCGAACTTTCTATTAATGGATGCACCATAAAGAACAACATTGCCAGTGAAAAAGGCGGTGCAATCTTTACAGAGAACAAATCAAAAATCAATGTAGCTGAAAATACGGTATTTGAAGGCAACTCTGCTCTTACAGGTGGCGCAGCTTACATTGATGGCGGAGCTAAACTCACTACCGATAACACCACTTTTGATATGAACACATCAACAGGTGGCGAAGGCGGTGCAATAATGGTTGCTGATTCAACTGAAGATGAAAAAGCAGGCACAACACTTATCGCAACCAAAACAACCTTCAAAAACAATACAGCATCAACAAAGGGCGGTGCAATTTCTACAGATACCGCAAGTGCTACTCTTGTTATCAACGTCAGTGATTGTACCTTTGAGAAAAACTCCGCATTAGGTGCAGGCGGTGGCGCAGTTGAAATCCAGAATGCTAACCAGACCAATGCAACAGACCCCACCGAACTTAAAATAGTATTTACCAACTGTACTTTTACAGGTAACTCTGCAAAAACGACCGGTGGTGCTATTGAAATAAGAACAAGCAGTGCGGCAAAAATTGATTCAATTACTGCAACCAATAATACATCAAAAGATAACGGCGGTGTTATTTATGTAACATCAAACTTCTCAAGACTTTATCTTACAGGTACAGTAAATGCAAGTGGTAACACTGCTAAATCAGGTAATTTTGCATACTTGTATAACAACAAATATACAAATCCTCCCAAAATTTACACAACTCATAACAATAGCGCAGCATGGTATAGCGATGTTAAAGGCAACAGCTCAAATGTAGCTTTTGACTTAACTACTATGCCCTGATGATGAGGTGATAAAATGAAAAGAATGAAATCAATAATCAGTTGCCTCCTTGTAGGCGTTATTCTGCTGGGTCTTTTTCCTGTAACCTCTGTTGCAGCAAATGCATTCCCAAGTGAAACCGACCCGTTTGTTGAAAACTTCTATATTGATGAAACAAATCAGGAAAAGCCATTCTTTGATTCGGTTCTACCTGAAATTGAAAAGAATATCAAAGAAAACAACAAACATTCAATTTCTCCCTATTATGATAAAATGCCCGTAGCCAATAACCCTGAAAACTTTCAGGGTTTAGGCTCCACCACTTATGCTAATATCAATGGCAAAACAGTAACTGCCGAAGCATTTTACAGACTTACCAACGAGTCGCTTTGCGACCCAAACAATGGTATGGGACTTCTCATATACCAATGTATTCAGTACAAACGCAAACACCCAACCGAAGATGTTAAGATTACATTTTCTTCTTACAGAACATCTGTAACTGCAGCAGTTTGTGTTATCCCCACAAGTAAATACTATGGTTATATGCGCTCTCTCTATGGCACAAACTATGATGAGCACGGCTTTGTTCGTATTTCATATATGCTTACTGAAGCTGCAAGAATGGGTATTGAGGTTACAATGGTAAACCAACTCAATTCCTATGGCGTAAAGCAATATAACCCCGAAACTAAATCTCTCAAAACCAGGTCAAATCTTGACCATTACAAATATTTCTCTAATGCTCTCGCTACAGATTGCTATGAGGCTTATGCCCCCGGCAAAAAGGTTTCTGACTTTTTTGACTATACAAAAGTCGGCTGGACAATAGAGGACAAAACCTCTGATATGCAGCACGTTAAAAGTGCAACAGTTTCTCATTATCTTGCAACTGATGGCTCAGAGCATAAGGATGCTGTTTTCTTCAGCAGTGCAAACCTTGATGAAAACAACTACATTGGTGCAAATGGTAACAACTGTGCTCAGTCGGGCGTTATTGTTTCCGACCATAGCGAGCTTTATCGCGTAACTTATAACTATATGCGTTTGATGTATGACTACCGCGGACAAGAAGAAATGTTTGAGCTTCGTAAATATGTAAACCAGGCCAACGAAGAGCAAATTGCTCTTATCAACAGCGGTAGAGAAAACGAAATACCCAAGGATAAACAAATTGTTTATCTCGGTGGTGAAAACGACCCTGTTTTTGAACTTTATTTTACCCCCTTTGGTGGTGGCGGAGATTCCTGGAATGCAGTTACTAACCCCATTTGCAAATATGCTGAAAAGCTTCCGAAATCCAAAGACTATATTGAAGTTATATGGAATGAATATGGTTACGGTGATTGCCTTGTTGGTGAAAGATTGTCAGATATGTTTGAACAAGCATTCTGCAACAATCCCAACCCCAAAAACAAATTTTCAATGCGTGTTACAGGATTTGATACTGAAGCAATTGAAAAGCTTGCTCTTGGTAGCGAAATCGGATACCGCAGTATAAAGAGCGGTAAAAATGTCCATGCCAAAGACTTTTTATTCAGCTATGAGGAAGGTGGAAAACGCCACAGAGTTGCTCTTATGACCTCCTGCAACTTCTATATGATAGCTTTCAATTATCGTACTAACTCACTTCTTGTTATAAACGAAACCGATGAAAGCGGTGGCAATTTCTATAACATTTTCGGTGAAAAATATTCCTATGGTATGATTGACAACGATCTTATGGTTGATACTCCCAATTTAGCCCTTGAACCCGGTGACAGCTATAAGGTTAAAGCTACTTATTCAGGTAAAAAAGAGCTTACCTGGAAAACAAGCGATAGTAAGATTGCCAAGGTTTCAAACGGAAAAATCACCGCTGTAAAAGCCGGTACTGCTAAAATAACAGTTACCGATGGCACACACAAAGCAACCGTCAAAGTTACAGTTACCGACTGTCTCCCCTGCTACAACGGTGGAAAAGGTCTTACTTTTAACACTGATGAGCAATACTCATTAAGCAGAAAATACGAGAGCATGCCTTTTACATTTGAATCTACCTTCTCAGTAGAATTAAATGACCTCACAGGTACAACCACTCTTTTAGGAAGCGACGGAACCTTTGACCCCGCCCTTGTTTTCTCATTAAACAAATCAGGTAACCCACGTATTGCAATCCGTGATAAAGCAGATTATTCCAAACAATCAGTTTACGTTTTCAAGGATGTAAATGTTGCAACAGGTGAAAAGGTTCACCTTTCTTTAGTAATTGATACAGCAAATAAAAAGTTACATTGCTATGTTAACGGTGTGCTTGAACAGTCACTTAAATTATCATCCTTCAAGCCCTTTGAAGAAAAGCATAAAGCAGTTGTAGGTGGCGACCACAGAAACGGCAACGCAACCTACTTCAAAGGCACAATGTATTCAGTATCCGTTTGGTCCGATGTTCGAACTGCAAAAGAAATCGAAAAAGATTTCGCTGAAGGAATCGACTATACTGACAAAAAATTGATGGCATCATACGATTTCAATCTTTGTAAAAAATGTATGATGAAAGACCTTTCTCTTACAGGCAATAACCTTGAACACACTGTTTTCTGGTTAAACGAAAAAGATGTGGCTCCTGTAGGTGATTACGAATACTCCTTTGCTGTTATCGGCGATACACAAACCATGAACGAAACAGACCCGGATGCAATGGAATCAATCTATGACTGGCTAGTTGCCAATAAAGATGACCATAAAATCGAGTATGTTATCGGTTTAGGTGATATTACCGATGATAGTACCGATATTGAATGGGAAAATGCAAACAACTATATCGGTAAACTAAATGGTGTAATCCCCTATGCACTTACACGCGGTAACCACGATGACTGGGATGACTTTAACAGACATCTTCATAATGGATATTATGAAACAACCGTTAACGGAATGATGAACCCCGGCACAATCTCTCTCACTGATATAAATCAACCTGGGCTTATCAAGAAAACCTTGGAAGACGGCACAGTTATTTATGAAACAAGAGAGGGCGATATACCCGAAGGCGGAGATGTTCAGGGTGATTTAACTAACTCTTATCGTTATCTCAATATTCAGGGCACAGATTATCTTATTATGACGATTGACTTCGCCCCCAATGAAAAAACTCTTGATTGGGCAAACAAAGTTATAGCCGCTCACCCGAATCATAAGGTTATTGCAGTTACTCACGCTTATATGTACCGTGATGGTACAACTATTGATGATGGTGACTGTTATCCACCCACCTATTACAGCGGTTATACCAATGCTCAAAATGGCGATGATATGTGGGAAAAATGTTTCTCCAAGCACGATAATGTTTTAATGGTGCTTTCAGGCCACGACCCGTGGCAGCATATAGTTTACCGTCAGGATAAAGGTAAAAGCGGAAACCTTGTAACTCAGATGCTTATTGACCCACAGTATGTTGACCTCAACAATGGTTCAACTGCAATGGTTGCAATGTTTTATTTCTCAAACGATGGTAATACTCTTACTGTTCGTTATTATTCAGTAGAAAAAGGTTGCTATGGTTCTCCATTAAGCCAATTTACTATTAACTTAAATAAGCATACTCATACCTATGAGGAATCCGAAATAACTCCTGCAACTCTTGATAAAAACGGTAAGGTTAAATCAGTATGTACTACTTGCGGTAGCAGTAAAACAACAACAGTTTACTCGCCCAAATCCGTTAAGCTTTCAACTACTGAATATGTTGACAATGGTTCTGTAAGAACGCCTTCTGTAACAGTTAAGGATTCAAAAGGCAAAACTCTCAAAAGAGGCGTTGATTATACAGTAAGCTATGAAGCAGGCAGAAATGCTCCCGGTAAATATACTGTTAAAATCACTTTCAAAGGTAAATATGATGGTGTTAAAAGAGTTTACTTTAACATTCTCCCTGCAAAAGCATCTAAAATAACCGCAACCCAGACAACTAAATCCATTTCATTGAAATGGAGCAAAGTTTCCGGTGTTTCAGGTTACAGAGTGTATCAATATGATTCTAAAACCAAAGAATATAAGCATATCGCCTCTGTAACAAAAGGTAATTCTTATAAAGTTAAAAACCTTAATCCCGGCACAAAATATAAATTTAAAATCAGAGCCTATAAAAAAGATGATGGTGTTCTTTGGGGAGCCTATTCAAAAACATTTGAAACCGCAACCAAATGTGCAACGCCAAAGATTTCAAGCATCACCTCAACATCAAAAGGTAAAGTCAATCTTACCTGGTCAAATGTAACAGGTGAAAGCGGTTATCAGGTTTATTATGCAATCAAAAAGAACGGTGATTACAAAAAGGTATCTAGTTATAAAACAGATACATTAAGCGGTTCAAAGAGTAAGCTTACAAGTAATAAAACATATTATTTTAAAGTCAGAGCTTACAAGAAAACCGATAGTGGAACAGTTTATGGCTCCTTCAGCGATGTAAAGAGTATTAAAATCAAATAACTCTGATGCCCTATAATCAACCCCACCGAGAAAAATCAATTTCTCAGCGGGGTTGATATTTTGAAACTAATTTTATCTGTTTCTTGTTGCTTTTTATTCTAACTTATGATACAATTCATTAAGTCACTTGTAAAATGACAAAACAAAATATGCGGGTATGGTGGAATTGGCAGACACGCAAGATTTAGGTTCTTGTGCCGAGAGGTGTACAGGTTCGACCCCTGCTACCCGCACCAGAATAGCAGAAACCCGATTATTCGGGTTTCTGTTTTTTATGCATTGAACAATGAGAATTTGAACCTGACCGCTTCGACTTCCATTGTAT
>JAZNTA010000198.1:0-1940 GCA_045591525.1 Acutalibacteraceae bacterium
TGTTTAGCGGTGGGCAGTTCTTCAGAATACGAAACTATAAAGATAATAGCGAAAAATGGTGTAGATTCCATTGCGATTTTTCTTATGAGTCAAGAGACATAAAAATTCCGACAGAGCAATGTGAGCTTGGAAAGTGCCTTATGACAACAAAAGGTCTTATGTGGTGTGTTAAACGCTATACAGATGATGAGATCGTTTTGCAGGGATGTGGTGACGATGAATATACCTATCGCCGCACAGATAAAAGAACTGAGCAGTTTTCAACTATATAAAATATAAGGGTTCGAAATTGTCAGGTGAACTCATCCTCATTGGTCAAAAATGCAACCTATGCCAAAAAAACCTTGTTTTACAAGGCTTTTTCGGTTTTTTAGGGCAATTTTTTTAACCTTTTGTTTTTTGCAACTTTTTCCGAGCCTTCGAGACTTGAACCCACGACATTTTCGCACATTTGAAGATCAGCCGATTTTCTGATATAATACAAGCGGAAAGAAGGAAAACAAGGATTTATCAAAACCGATTAGACAAAGAAACCGACCGAACATACTAAAATCAACATTTCTCCGTTTTTGTATGCTATAATGTTATCCGCAAGTAAAGAAGAAACGGAGGATAAAACAAATGCAAACAATTAAAACGACCGAGCTTGTCAAGCGGTATAAAAATATAACTGCCGTAGATAAGCTTAATTTAGAAATACGTGAAGGCGAATTATTTTCTCTGCTCGGCGTAAACGGCGCGGGAAAGACTACAACGATTAAAATGCTTTCCTGTTTGACAAGGCCTACGGAAGGAGATGCCTTTGTGGACGGTTACAGCGTTACAAAGGAATCGGAACAAGTAAAGCGGTTGATTGGCGTATCTCCACAAGAAACCGCCGTTGCTCCTAATCTTTCCGTGGAGGAAAACCTTGAACTGATTTGTGGTATTCACGGCTTCTCCAAGGAAAAAACGCTGGCGAAGATTACAGAACTTTCCGAGAGGTTTGCTTTGGATACTGTGTTGCAAAGAAAGGCAGGTAAGCTGTCAGGCGGGTGGCAACGCCGTGTCAGCATAGCAATGGCACTGATCAGTGGGCCGAAAATTCTGTTTTTAGACGAGCCTACTCTTGGACTTGACGTGATTGTAAGGCACGAGCTTTGGGAAACCATTCGTTCTTTGAAAGGCAAAATTACTATCATCTTAACTACACACTATATGGAAGAAGCCGAAGCACTCTCCGACCGCATAGGTATTATGAAAAACGGTAAACTTCTTGTGGTAGGCACTGTGGATGAACTGAACGATAAAGCCGGAACCAACGATTTTGAAACGGCGTTCGTTTCTATCGTAAAGGAGGGCTCGATATGAGAGTGATGACCTTTGCCAAAAGATGTACGAAGGAGATTTTGCGCGATCCAATCAACCTTTGTTTCGGCTTGGGATTCCCGTTGGTATTACTGCTGCTTCTCAGTGCTTTACAGGCAAATATTCCCGTGAGCTTGTTTGAGATCGATACATTGACTCCCGGCATTACCGTGTTTGGATTATCGTTTATGACGTTGTTTTCTGCAACTTTGGTTGCCAAAGACCGAGAAAGCGCACTCTTACAAAGACTATACACAACACCTCTTACGGGATTTGATTTTATTATTGGATATATGCTTCCGCTTCTGCCCATTGCTCTTGCTCAGACTGTTATTTGTTATCTGTTTGCGATTCCCTTGGGGCTTACGCTCAGCGTGAATATTATTTATGCGGTTATCGGTATGATACCTATGGCAATTTTTAATATCGCACTCGGACTTTTGTGTGGCAGTATTTTTGGCGTAAAACAAGTTGGCGGTATTTGCGGAGCATTGCTTACCAATCTCTCTGCGTGGCTTTCGGGTGTATGGTTTGATTTGAAACTGGTGGGTGGAGTCTTTGAGAAAATAGCCAATGCTCTCCCATTCGTTCAC
>JAZNTA010000199.1:0-3804 GCA_045591525.1 Acutalibacteraceae bacterium
TCTCTTGCCCTTGTTGTTTCGTCAACGGTTTCACCGTAATGCCTGAGTCTTGCATTCATTTCTTCAAGCTCTTCGTTGTTCATACGAAGTCTGTTTGTAAGCTTATGAAGGCTTGTTGTGTCGGTTGCGGTGATCTGAAAAACATTTTCAACCTTTTCACGTCTGAAGGTATAAACCGTTCCGTCAGACAGACGGTATTCGGGTTGCTCGCTGTCGGAAATACGATAAACATCGGGAAGAACATCACCTTTTACAAGTGCCTTCCAGAATTTGTTGGCATTCTGAATTTCTTCGCCTGTCAGAATATATCCCAGCTCATTCATTTTGTGGTTTACAAGCTGAACGGTACCGTTTGCTTTTGAAAAGCAAAGTCCCGTCGGAAGATGGTCGAAGCTTTCTTTTATGGAAAGCGACGAAACGCTGTTTTTGCGGTAACGGATTTCTCCGGTACCAAGGAAAACAAGAAAAGCAAGGTTTGCCAGAATGAACATCAGAGAATATTCCGCATTTTCAAGAAGCAGTATGCTCAGATACGGAATATCACGGCTGAAAATAAATGCGTTGAGTCCCGTTGTAAGAACAACAAGCAGAGCAAAGCCTGCAAGATTGAAAAGAGCGGTAAACACCTTCGTCAGAGTCTTGTAATCACGAAAAAAAAGATTCGGAACACAGCAAATATTTATTACGGCTTCAAGAAACAAAACCGACATAAATAACGCCTGAATAAAAGTTCCCGTTTCAAGAAGGTTAATCATCCGATGCACCTCCTTCGGAAAGAAGAACATAAACCGCAACGTCGTTTTCATCAACATCGCAGGTTACACTTCCGCCGTTGAGTGAAAGAGAATTCAGCGCAGAAATATCGGCACCGTCATTCAGACCTGTCTGAAGGGTGAGTTTTATGACGGAGTTTTCACATCTGAGCGATACCATAAGTGCATTGATATCGTCAATGAATAACTCGGCTGTTTTTTCAAACAAGTCGTAAACGGCAACCGCATTTTCAACATCCAGATTGCCTGAACAACTGCTCTTTAATGATGAATGAACGCCGAGCAAGCGGATATTGTCAAGCGATTCACGAAGACAGAATTCAAGCTCCGATGATGAAATAATTTTATCTTCTTCGCCGAGCAAAAGCAGATTGCTTCTTCGTTTTATGTATGCACTTATAACACAGATTTTTGCCAGCGCATTGTGAGCCTCTTCGGGATTTTGTTTTGGCTGAACGAGCAATTCTTGCGCTTTTATAAGCTGTGATGAAACGTCACGGGCGATACGGTCATAGAGTCTGTTCTTTTCTTCAAAACGGGCTTTCTGCTCGTTCATATCAATTTCGGCTTTCAGCAGAAAGTTGTTTTCGCTGAGCCTTTCACGGGTTTCTTCAAGACTTTTCATCAGCTTTTTGATTTCTTTTATATCGTTCTGCCAGAATACATATCCGCCGGAAACGGGCTTGCCGTGAAGCATTGTTTTGCCGAGCTCAACAGGTCTGTCCAAAGCATTTTGCATCACATCATCGGGCAAATCGTCGGCATAGGAAGATATATACATAGTATGATAATTCTTATCAACAACCTGCGCCGCAACCGTTGAAATCTCAAAGAATTCCGTGTAACCCGCATTTGAACGGATAAGACCGCTTTGAATTGCACTTTCAAGGAGAAGAGTAATCATAAGGCAGTCAACAGCAGTAAGATCGGCGTTGATAAGACCAAGAGCATAAAGCACCCAGAAAACAACCGAGCAAGCCATAATGATAAGAGGCAATTTCTGGAATGTTTTACTGCCGGGCACACGGCTTTTGATAACGAGGGAAATTACAAAATAAAAGCCGAGAATAATGAACCATGCGGCAACTATATAAAAACCGAAACCGTATTCGTATTGTTCATTGAAATAGTAAATTCCGTTCGGGAATTCAAACACGAGATTATGAAAATCGTTTGTGAAAACAAAAATAATGAGTGCGAATGCAGGGATATAAAGAAGATTGAGCCACCACGGCATTTTGTATGTTTCGGGTTTTCCGATATAGGTTGTGATAAATACGCCGAGAAGCGGAATGAGAATCATCGGAATATAAAAAGCATACCACAGGTATCGGCACAAATCAGAAAATTCAGAAATAAAAAACCATTTCGTCGTTCTCTCTGCAAGCCAGAATGACATAAGCATACCGACGGAAATCAGATAGCTTCGGATTCTTTTATCAAGAATTCTGCGTCGCACGGAAATAACCCAGCCGAATGATAATGCAACAAAAATCATATGGGGAAGAATTGTAAATGCATTCCCCGAAAATGAGTCGGTAAGCGGAAAGTTGATTCCGTTATAGAGTATGCCAGCCATTGCAAGAACCAATGCACAGACAAGGTAAATCAGAGTTTTTTTCTGTGTCCTTATCATATTCCGCCTCCTCTCATAATAAACCAATTTAATAATAACATAGAAGCAATAAAAAATCTATAATTTGATACTATCATTATGCAAAATCTTTATGACCGACTGTTGAGTATAAAACAATAAATGTCTAAAACCTGTTTGTCTCCTCGTACAAACTATATTTACATATCAGTTTTTACAATCACTATAAAGTTATAACGCTTTAAATGTTTAGTTTCAACCATTTCAATAAAATATACACAGGATTCTAAATTTATAGCAAAACATTATTATAGTATAAACATTCACAAAAAAATTTCATTCTTACATACTTTAAACGAGAGATTGACATAAGATTTGACGCTGTGTCTTAGAATGAAAATTAATACATATTACGACTTTTACAGATAAAGAAGTTTCTCAAAAATCTAATGTAATGGGAGAAAATATATGGTAAGTTCAAAAGTGTTCTATACCGCAGATGATGTTTCAGAACTTTTAACTATATCGCGTCCGACTGCATATCGCATTATAAGAAAGCTTAACGATGAATTGGCCGAAAAAGGATTCATCATTATCAGCGGTAGAGTTCCCAAAAAGTATTTTGACGAAAAATTCTACTGTTAGCAGCCCGATTCCACTCTATTCTTTCGAGCGTACTAAATTTTTTGATACTCAAAATTTTTAGAGAGAATATGTGATAATATTGATAATAAAAATATCAAAAATAACACAAAAATCGCATTGATACACACCCGGGAATGGAGTGGGAACAATACAACCAAACGGCACAAGCGTTGATATACCTCAATCTTGAGGTTTAAGAAATGCTCCGTGGCAACGTTTTGGCAACATCTGAATTATCTGAAAGTTAAGAGCTAACTGATTTTGATGTCAGTTAGCTCTTTTTGTTTTGCTTATTTTGTTACCGGGACTGCGATTCTTGCTCCGATTTCGGTTTGTGCTCCGAAATTAAAGAATGGAGCGATATTGTTTGCAGCTTTATAACCATAGCGTTCAAAGCTATAGTTGTCTTTTGCTTTGAAAACCTGACCAATGTAAATACCAAAATCATCAGGATTTTCAAAAGGTTCACTCTGAAAATAAAGCATTATGCACTTAGGAAGCTCAGCGATTTTATATCCTTCGGGTAAAGGTTTATCATAATCATATGGAACTTCAACACCCGAAGCAGTATCACTGAACCCTTCTTCTTGTAAAAATTCAGGTAAATCAAGAAGTGCCGCCGTATCAAGTTTTTCGGGTATGCTGTTAAGCAAACCTTCCCAATCACATCCCACTTCTTCGCAATATGATAAATAACCGTCTGCACATTTTGAAGGGAGATAAATCAGTTTTCTTTTCGGTCTGTTTACGGGTATAACGGTGCAGATTGATGTGTTTTCCATTGGTTGCCCT
>JAZNTA010000200.1:0-26055 GCA_045591525.1 Acutalibacteraceae bacterium
AAGAACAGGTATTGCAGATTTCTTCATCAGAATTGCTAACGCACTTGTTGGTCGTTTCTCAGGCGGACCTGCTAAGGTTGCGGTTGTGGCTTCTGCTCTTGAAGGTATGGTTTCCGGCTCGTCTGTTGCTAACACAGTTGGCTCAGGTGCGGTTACAATTCCTCTTATGAAGAAAACAGGCTACAAGCCCGAATTTGCTGCTGCAGCTGAAGCTTCCGCTTCAACCGGTGGACAGATTATGCCCCCTATTATGGGTGCGGCTGCTTTTCTTATGGCTGAAACTGTTGGTGTGCCCTATTCAAACATTGTTGTTAAGGCAATTTTACCTGCTGTGTTATACTTCGCAGGTGTTTTCATCACGGTTCATTTAGAGGCAAAAAAAGAAGGTCTTCGCGGTCTTACAAAAGAAGAATTACCTCGTTTAAAACCCTTACTTAAACAAACATATTTACTTTTCCCCTTGATTCTTCTTATTTATCTTGTTGGTACAAGCACCCGTTCAATTGCTTATGCTGCTGCAATTGCGATTGTTGCCGCAATCGTTGTAAGCTTATTCAACAAAGAACACCGCATTACACCCAAGAGAATTCTCGAAGCTCTTGCTGCAGGTGGTCAGGGTATGATTACCGTTGCCGCGGCTTGCGGTGTTGCAGGTATTATTGCAGGTATTATCGGCGTTACAGGTCTTGCATTTATGCTCTTTAACGGTATTGTTGCATTGGCAGGTAATCAGGTTATTATCGCCCTATTCTTAACAATGCTTTGCTGTATTGTTCTCGGTATGGGCGTTCCCACAACTGCTAACTACTGCATTATGGCAGCAACCTGTGCTCCCATACTTGTTCAGATGGGCGTTCCCATGGTAGCAGCTCATTTCTTCGTTTTCTATTTCGGTATTGTTGCAGACCTTACTCCTCCGGTTGCTTTGGCGGCCTATGCAGGTGCTGCTATTGCTCAGGCAAACCCCATGAAAACGGCTCTTACCTCAACAAAGCTTGCTATCGGTGCTTTCATTGTTCCCTATGTGTTTGCACTTAACCCGGCAATGCTATTTATTGACACAACTGTACCTGAAGTAATTTTAATTTGCATTACTTCATTTATCGGTATGTTTGGCGTTGCCGCTTCCTTGCAAGGCTATTTCTTACACAATATGAAATGGTACGAAAGAATTGTAAGTGCAGTTGGTGGCTTATTGCTGATTTACCCCGGTTTAGTAACCGATGCTATCGGTCTCGGACTTGTTGCAATAATGATTGTAATACAGCTATTAACAAGGAAGAAATATAAAAAAGTTGCTGCTTAAAGCATATATAACGAAGCTCTGTAAGGCGAAAACCTTACAGAGCTTTTTAATTTGCAAATATATATTTTCTGTTATGTAAAATTAAGTTGTTTTTTATTGAAAATGGTTTTGATAAATGTTATTATTCAACTATAAAGGAGTTGAGAATATGCTCAAAGAAATGCTTGAAGAAAGAAACGTTCCCGAACTAAAATCAAGAGAAGAAATGCTCGGATTGGTTTATAGCGATTTATTCGGCTATATGCCACCGAAACCTGAAAACATAACCTTTGAGGTTGAGGAAGCCATAATTCCCAAATTCTGTGCAGGTAAAGCAGTATGCAACAGAGTTACTGCTAACTGCATTATAAACGGAAAGGAATTTTCTTTTCCCTTTTTAGCAACTCTTCCTACAGATGATAAAAAGCATCCGTTTTTTATTCACGTAAATTTCAGACCCGATAACCCCGACAGATATATGCCAACTGAGGAATTGGTTGACAACGGCTTTGCGGTATTATCTTTATACTACGATGACATCACAAGTGACGATGGTGATTTCTCAAATAAGCTCGCAGGCGTTTTATACCCTGACGGTAAAAGAGGTGCAACTGACTGCGGTAAAATTGCTATGTGGGCTTGGGGCGCACAAAGAGTTTTAGATTATGCTTATACTATTCCCGAAAAGCTTGACCTTGACTGCGCAACAGTTTGCGGTCATTCGAGGCTTGGCAAAACCGCACTTTTAGCAGGCGCAACCGATGAAAGATTTGCTTTCTCGTATTCCAACGATTCGGGCTGTAGTGGTGCGGCAATTGCAAGAGGTACTGCTGAGGGTGGCGAAAGAGTTGCAGATATATGCCGTAACTTCCCCTTCTGGTTCTGCGAGAATTATAAGAAATACTGCAACAATGAACAAGCTATGCCATTTGACCAGCATTATCTTGTGGCGTCAATTGCACCGAGAAAGGTGCTCATAGGCAGTGCCGCACTTGATAAATGGGCAGACCCTCTTTCAGAAATGCTTTGTTGCGTAGCATCAAGCGATGCTTTCAATAATGGTTTTAAATATGAGGACAGACCGCCTCAGGTTGACGATAAATTCTTTGAGGGTGACATCGGCTACCACATGAGAGAGGGTCAGCACTATTTCAGCCGTCTTGACTGGCAAAGGCTTATTGAATTTATTAATTTGCATAGGTGAGAAAATGGCAAATAAATATAAAAGAAAATCAGAACCTTTAAACAGATGGGTTGCTTTGGTTATGGCATTAATTTCAATTTTAATGGGTACAGTATTTTCGTCTACATTGCTTCCAAATCGACCTATATCAAAAGATGAAGCAACTAAATTAACTTGCACCTACAAAGAATTTACAGGTCATAAAAAACTCAAAGGTGGATTTACTGAACTTAAGCTGCTTTTTTATGATAGTTCTGCACAATATATCAATTCATCTTGCGTTACTGACGAGATTTTCAAAGCCATTGAAGAAACTGCACCCGGAACTAAATTCAATATGTTAGTGAATCCTAATAATGATTATATTGTTGAATTAGTTGTAAATGATGTGGTTATACTTGATTTTGCAACTGCACAAAAAGATTTAGAACGCGATGGTGCTGGTTTCTTTATTCTTGGTATTGTAATGTATATTTTTGCAATAATTTTCATTGTTCAGGCTGTACTTGATTTTAGAAAGAAAACCAAGAGAATGATATTCAGAAAATCACAGAATAATTAAAGTAAAAAAGAAAAAGTTAATGCTTTTATATGCCTTCCTTCAAAGGAAGGTGTCACGGAAAATCTTGATTTTTCGTGACGGAAGGTTCTTTGTTGCGAAGCAACTTTTTACCAAAGGTGAAACGGACACATCCTATCGAATGAACAAAATCCTAACAGAAAGATATGTCAATTGAAGCTTATGCTTCAACGACGCTCAATTCTCGCGTCGAGAACTCTCCACCACCCGTCCAACTTTGTTTTAAATTTTATTATTTGGCTCGTTTGAAACTCTATACATAAAAACAAGAAATCAAAAGGCGGTCCCCCTCTCTTCGAAGAGAGGTAGAACCACCAACAACTTCATTCTTCTACCAACATTTCATTCAATACTAACAGCTAATTGCTAATTGCTAACTGCTATTTGCTTAACTGGTAGTTGGCAACTGGTGGCTAACAGCTATATAATGCCGACCGCAGGTCCCGAAACTTGCCACTTGCCACTTTCAACTTGCCAATAAAAAACAAAGCACTTTGCTCTCGCAAAGTGCTTTTGTTTTTTATTTCTTTATTCTATTAAGTGCTGCGTTGAGCTGAAGAAGCTCTTCTTTTGTGAAGTGGAGGTTTGCAGCGCCCATAAGGTTTGCAAGACGGATAACGGTGAAGCCACCCATCATCTGCATCATAGGTCCTGAAAGCATTTCTGCACCCATATCACCCATCATTGACTTGTCACCGTGGTTCTTCATAGCGTTTGCCATAAGACCCATAAAGAGCTGTCTGCCCTCTTCGGAAGCCATAACATCGCTCATTTTATCGTTAAGTGAGAAATAGCCGTCAATTTCAGTAATATCGAACCAGTTAAGAACTGCGCCTGTTTCACGAAGTCTGTAAGCCTCGTTGAAAACATCAACCTTGCGGATTACTGATGTATCTGCAAACTCGCCTGCAACTGCTTTAAGCTCTGTTTCGCCAACAATGTGAACATCGAAATAGAAGAAATGAACATCGCTTGTTTTCTTACCCAAGCTCTTGCCGTTTGCGAAAAGCTCAACCTCAGGAAGATTTGAATATACAGTAACCTTTGTTACGTCTTCAACTCTATCAACATATCTCTTACCGCAGATATGAACGAATTTTTCATCGGAAAGCCATGCTTTATATGCATAGAAGGAGTCTTTCTTGTACTTACGGTCAAAGGTTACGAGACCCTTATGGTTCTGTCCGTTTTCGCCACCTTCGTTACGGCTGTCAGCACCAAAGTCAAACATATTCCATACGTGTGTTGCCCACATATATTTACGAGAGAAGAACTGTTTAATAAGCTCTTCGTGGTAATATGCCTGATACTCTTCAGTATAGTCACCCTGCTTGGGGTCAGATGTGTGCCAGTTGAGAGCTTCGCAACCATATTCACTGCAACCGATTGGAATATTGGGGTATTTAGCGTGGAAATTATCGAACCAAGGTCCGTTCATTGTTGTATCTCCGCCATACCAACCGAAATAGTGGTTATAGGAAACAACATCGGGAATCTGAATATAAGGACTATCGATATCGCACATTGAAACTGCTGCAATAGTTGTAAGTCTTGTTTTATCCATTTCGTGAACAAGGTTGTTAAGAATTTCATGATTTTCAAGCAAATCGGGGTCACTGTCACCCTTCATTGTGATTTCGTTTGAAAGTCCCCAGACAACGATTGAGGGGTGGTTATAGTTCTGAACGATAAGCTCTTTCATCTGAGAAATTGTGTTTTCTCTGCCACCGGGCATATGGTTTGAAATATAGGGAATTTCTGCCCAGATTACAAGACCTCTTTCATCGCAAAGGTCATAGAAATACTGGTCGTGCTGATAGTGAGCAAGGCGGATTGTTGTAGCTCCTACCTCGCAGATTAAATCCATATCTTCCTTATGATGCTCTGGAAGAAGAGCGTTACCAAAGCCCCAACGGTCCTGGTGACGAGATACACCACGAAGAGGATATTCTTCACCATTGAGAATAAAGCCGTTTTCAGGGTCGATTTTAAAGGTACGGCAACCGAAACGAGAAGAAATGTTATCAACAACATTTTCACCATCAACAAGCTCAATTTCAGCAGTATAAAGGTAGGGATCTTTTTTACCGTGCCAAAGGTGAACATTGTTGATTTCAAGATTAACCCTTGTATCTGTTGTTTCTTTTTCTGTAACTACTTTACCGTCAGCGGATTTGATTACATAACGAAGCTTCTGATTATCTTTAAGGTTAACAACCCAGGTTTCAATTTCGACATCAGCATTGATACCGTTGATTTCGGGTGTGATTTTGAGACCGGGTCCACCGTGATGCATAAGCTCAAAATGAGAATCATTTACACAAATAATATTAACATCTCTGTAAAGACCACCATAGAAAGTGAAGTCTGCCATCTGAGGATAAACCTTGTCATTTGCTGCATTATCAACTGCAATAACAAGAAGATTTTCTTCTTTGATACCGTTTGTTATATCAACTCTCCAGGTTGAATAACCGCCATCGTGGTGAGCGAGAACCTTGCCGTTAAGATAAACATCTGCAGAAGAGTTTGCACCCTTGATTTCAAGGTAATATTTCTCTGCTTCGGGAAGTTCGAATTTCTTAAAGCTTTTCACATAATAGCAAGTACCGCGGAAATAGTCGTTATCGCCATCCTGACCGTCAATAGCATTCCAGGAATGAGGAAGGTTTACGAAGCACCAATTTGAAGGCATTTCTGCGGGAACGGTTGTTGCCTGCTTTGAAAAAGCCCATTTTCTGTTAATGTTTAAAATTTTTCTCATATTTTTCTCCTTTAGGAAAATAATGTATTGTTTATTAAAAACTGCCGACAGAATAATTGTCGGCAGTTTCATTTTTATTTATTCATTTTCTGCCGTTTTTGCAGTATTTTATTCTGCAATTTCTGCCTTTACAGAAGCTCTTCTCTCTTCGAGTTCAGAAGTCATCTGAGCAACCTTTTTCTTATTGAGGTCATAAACGAAAGCAATAGCAACAAACATAACTGCCGCACTGAATGTATAGAGAGCTGCAACGAGCCACTTCATATTTTCAGCAACCTCAAAGGGCTGATTTGCACCGAGAGCACCGTTATAACCAAGCTGTTTCATAATAAGAATAACAGCTGATGGTCCAAGGCCCTGAGCAAGCTTACGGAAGAAAGAGTGGAGTGAGTAAACTGTACCCTCTTCTTTTGTATGGTTTTTCCATTCGTTGTAGTCAATAGCATCTGCCATAAGAGCCCAGGAAACACAAGTATAGAAGCCAAGACCAAGACCAAAGAATACCTGAGCAATAATGTAACCAATTAAACCTGCACCACCGTTACCAAGGGGAAGGAAAAGAAGAGCTGCACCAAATAAGCTGACTGCTGCACCTGCTGCGCAAGCTTCTTTTTTACCGAATTTGTTAACGATTTTCTTAATGAAAGGCATAAAGAGGAACATAGGAAGATAGCTGATAAGCATAATGACACCTGATGCTTTAGCGTTTCCGAAATAGGACTGGAAAAGAACTGTTGTTGCTGTTGTTGAGCCCTGCATACCGATAAACATTGCCATTGCTGCAAGAGTTGCACCAACTGCTGCACGGTTTTTCATAAAGTTACCCATTGCTCTGAAAACATTGAATTTCTGTTTTTCTTCGCTGATAGTAACTGAATTTTCTTCAACACGGATTGTTGTTTTCTTAAGCATAAAGATGAAGCAAGCAAGACCGATAACGCCCATTATTGTTGCAGCAACGAAAACAACTTCACCCTTAAGGTTATTGCTTGCATCGTAGCAAAGAATAGGAAGAAGAACCATGGGAACAACGTTACCTATCATTGAGCCGATAGAACGCCATGTTGAAAGTTCAGAACGTTCTGCACCATCTGTTGTGATAACGGACATCATTGAGCCGTAGGGAACGTTTGCTATAGTATAGAAAGCATCCCAGAGAACATAACCTAAAACGAACAATACGCATCTCATAAGACGAGGAGCGTTGGGAACGGGAAGGAAGAAGAACAAACCGGAGAAAAGAAGACCCATTGCACCAACAAATATGTAGGTTTTGAATTTACCGTGTTTGTGGAACTTCTTGTCTGCATCAAACAATGAACCTAAAAGCGGGTCATTGATAGCATCCCAGATTTGAACGATTACCAGCAAGAAAGCATACATTTCCTCGCCGAGTGCCATAAACTGTGTCCAGAAAATTGCCATAATAGAGCTTTTAAGAGCAAAACTCATATTACAACCGAGGTCACCTGCTGCGTATGCAACTTTATCGCGCATACCGAACTTGCGGAAACCTTTTGAATCTAATTGAACTTCTTTTTTAGCCATATAGATTCTCTCCTTTTTCTATATTTTTCCGATTTTGTCAGTAAATTTTGGCAAATTTACACAAAACCTCTTAACAACTCAATTTTATATTATTTCCGCTTTTTTTGTGAGTAATTTTTTTGCATTTTTTAGTATTATTTTTTGTAGAGTCTTGAAATTTTATAAAAATTATACGATAATAAGAGTATAGTAATGAGGTGAGTGACTTGTTTTATAAAAAAGAATTAGAGTTTTTTAAAAAATCTATGGAAAATCTGAAAATAAGAAGCTCTGTTATAACTAAAAAGAAAATCCCCCAAAATATTGATATGGGCATACGCGAGCTTTTAAATCTTACGGAGGATTACAATAATTTTTTCGCAGAAAATCTTAATTTTGAGAAGAATGAAATTAATATTATTTCCGATATGTTTATGTGCAACTATATTTTCATCCCTCTCCCCGAAAGCATGCCTTCTTCAATTCTCGTTCTCGGTCCATACACAAAAGAGCTTATTACCAAAAACTCTATAAACAAAAAAACTGTTGAAAGTGCACTCCCCTCCTACATCAATATACAGCTTGAAAAGTTTTATGGTGCTGTACCGTATTTCTCTAACGACGATACAATATTATCTCTTACTAACAGTTTTGGTGAACTGATTTTTAAAAGCATTGAGAACTTTACAATTGTTCATAAACATATGGAAAGGAATGTTGAAATTCCAATTTTCCCAACAAACAACAACCAATCAAAAGAAGCTGAACCCTGGATGGCTGTCCAATTACTTGAAAGACGCTATGCAAAAGAAAATGAGCTTATTGATGCTGTTTCAAAGGGGCTTACTCATAAGGCTGAAATGATTTTCACAAATATTTCACCCGAAAATGCTCTTGAAAGACGATTGACCGACTCTTTAAGAAACACAAAGAACTTTTTGATTATCCTGAACACTTTGTTGAGAAAAGGTGCGGAGCAAGGAAAGGTGCATCCTTTCCATATCGACACGGTTTCATCTGACTTTGCTTTAAAAATTGAAGCCACTCAAAGCGTTGAGGAATGCGGTGAACTTTTAAAATACATGGTAAAAAAATACTGCAGACTTGTTAACAAGCATTCTCAACGAAATTATTCACTTCTCATTCAAAAGGTTATAACTCAAATTGAATCCGATATTGCTTCTGACTTAAGCTTAAATAATCTTTCAAAAATATTTGAGGTTAACCCGAGTTACCTCTCTTCCCTTTTCAAAAAAGAAACCGGCAGTACATTAACAGATTATGTAAACAAGCAGAGAATAGAAAGAGCAAAGGATTTGCTTATTTCAACAAATATGCAAATTCAGAATATCGCCCAACGTTGCGGTATGCTTGATGTAAACTACTTCACTAAAACCTTTAAAAAATATACAGACTTAACACCTAAAAAATACAGAGAAAAATATATGAAATAAACGGAACTGCCAAAAGCAATTCCGTTCATTTCATTTTTTATGCTTTTTTTCTAAATATGCTACATTTTCATTGACTTGCTTTTTATGAAGCGGATACCAGAACCAAAGAATTACCGCAAGAAGAACGAAACCAACTGCAGGAACAAGAGTTGAAATATCAAATATACCCTCAAGAACATTCTTGTCAAAGGCAGTTGCTTCCGAATAACCGATAGCGGTTAAAAGCGCACCTGTCACACCCGATGCCGCCGCCTGACCTAATTTTCTTGCAAAGGAATAAAGAGCATAAACCGAACCGTCTTCCCTTATTCCGTTTTTAATTTCAGAATAATCAATAACATCCGTAATAAGTGCCCAGGAAACCATAGAAAAAACACCTAAACCAAGCCAACAGATTGTCTGAATTCCGATGTATACCAAAACATTCTGCGGTCTTATAAAGTAAATCAGGAAACTGCCGAGACCTGCCAAAAGATTTGAAAATGCACTTATTTCCGCTTTACCGAATTTTCGCGCAATTGGTTTAGCAATAAAAGCGGCAACAATCATACCGCCCGACATTGCAAGAGTTGAAACGCTTTGCATACTTGCATTTCCGTAGTAATTGGGGTAAATATAGTTTGTCATCTGTTGGAGTGTAAGCTGTGCTAAAAGCATAACAACAGATGCGGCAATAATTGAAATCAACGCTCTGTTTTTAACGGCATTACCTAACATTCTAAAAACATTGTTGTCTGTGTGCTTTAAGGGTTGAGAATTGAATGTTACCCTCTCCCTTACTAAACTATAGCAAAGAAGATAGCAGACAATGGCAAGTACCGAGCAAACACCTGCAATTATTGTAAATCTGCCACCGTTCATAATATCTTTTCCGTTGACTTTATCATAAACAATAAGAGGAATTACTGCAGTTACAAATGCCCCTGCAAGCATTGCACCCATTGACCTGAAAGTAGAAAGCGACTGTCTGTCGTCAGGGTTATTTGATATGGCAGATGCCATTGAGCCATAAGGAATATTAACCGTAGTATAAAAAACAGATCCCCATAAGATATAGGTAACAAAAAGATAAATAACCTTTGCTGTATATGGCAAATTTGCCAAAGAGGACTGATACATTAAAAATGATGAAATCGCAACAGGACCACACATTCTCAAAAGCCACGGACGGAATTTGCCGTTTTTTGTTGTTTTACTTCTGTCACAAATGCGACCCATTGTAACATCAGTAAAGGCGTCAACAAACCTTGCAATTGCCATAATTGCACCAACAACCGCAGGTGAAACTCCCATAACATCTGTATAGAATTTCATAAGAAACGAGGAAGATAATATAAATGTGAAATCATTACCGAAATCACCGAATAAATAGCCTAATTTATCTTTTATTCCGAAAGGTCTGACATTGGAATTTGTTTTCATTTTTCAGGTCACTCCTTTTTCTTAATTACTTTTCTCAGAATATATAAAAATATACCAATATTGATTTTAATAATTTGATATGTTATATTTATAAAAAAAGAGAAAAAGGAGACTGAATATGGAGCTTTTAAAAGAAATATGGACAGCTAATCCCCCTGCGGCATTTGCTGTGATTTGTCTTATCGGTTATTTCTGGGGAATGGCAGTTGTTTTTATTGCGAAGCCCTTAAAGAATGCTGAAAGCTTTTCCATCAAACCTGTTGACAATGCAGGTAAAACAGAAATCCGAGTTTATTACGGCGGTATTTCATTCGCTTTAGGTGCATTTCTTTTATACCTTGCCCTTACCTTACATACTGCTACCTATTCCCTTGTAGGCGGTGTTATTTTTGCAACAACCGTTTTAGTTACAAGAACAATTTTCCTCTGCGTTGATAAAGGCTGGAAATGTCCTTATACAAAGCTTGCAATCCCTGCAGAAAGCGCATTTGTTATAGCTCTTTGGGTTTGCTACATACTTTCTAAAAACTACTAAAAAACAACTCTCGATGTTCTTCGCATCGAGAGTTGTTTTTTCATTTAAAGCTTTCAACCATATTTGCAACGTGTCTTGCGGCATCGTGCATATAGCGGAGCATTGAGGGATATAGCTCTGTTGGAATATCTGCCAAAATATTATCGCTTTCAAGAGTTATGTAACCCTTATAATCAATATCTGCAAGAGCTTTTGCAATTTCAGTCCAGTTCAAATCAAGGGTAAATGGCGGGAAATGCCAATCGTCAAAGGTATCGTTATCGTGAACATGAAGGCATCCTACCCTGTCACCAAGACCGCGAAGCATTGCTTCGGGTGTTGAACCAACAAGAGCGCAGTGACCAATATCAACGCAACAAGTGAAATATTCTCTCGGAAGAGCATCATAAAACTGAGCAAATTCTTCGGGCAAGCTGCAAACATTGGGTGTTTGCTTTCTTGTTACAGGGTCTTTTTTGCCAAACATATTTTCAAGAGCGATTTTAACCCCTGCATTTTTAGCATCGTCTAAAAGCCCCATATACATTTCCATATTTTTTTCAAATTTATTCTCTTTGAAAAATACAGGATGAACAACAATATTTTCAACCCCAAGCATACCTGCAATTTCAATGGAACGCTTAACTTTAGGGAGCATATTTTTGTTATATTCTTCATCACCATCTCTCAATGTAGGGAACGGTGCATGAGCCTGGCAAAAAGGCTTACCGTAACTATCGGCAATATTTTTAATTTCTTTAATAATATCCTTGTATGAATCGCTATTTAAAGGACAGTCATCCTTTGCCATATGGAACATTGAAAAGTCAATGGCATCAAAGCCAGCTTCACAAACCATTCTCACTGCTTCATAATCATTCAAACGAGCAGAAACATATTCTGTCTGACTTGCTATTTTCATATTATTACCACCTTTATATTATTCAAATTCGTTTCCTGTAACGGTATTCAAATCAATCCCTGTTGTATCTTTGGTTTTAAGCATCAAAACTGCAAGAGCAGAAATAAAACCGGGAACTGCAAAGAAGAAACAAATAGTACCGATAACAGAGTTACCTAAAACTGTAATTAAAGGAATACCCACCACATAGGAAAAGGCAATACCAACACCCATTGCAATAAACTGAGTTGAAAGAATTGAGGAACGAAGATTTGTTGGCGAGGATTCGCTAATCATCAAGCTAGTTATATCTCCTGCACCCCAGAAGCTACCAATACAAGCGCCTGAGCAAAGACCTACCAACCAGGTTCCCCACCCCCAGGAAGAGCCGAGAGCAAACCCTAGAAAAGAAAGAACACACAAAGCTGACATCACAATTGCAGTTTTCTTTCTTCCGAAGGAATCTCCGAGAAAACCAACAAAAAGCTGAACTATGGCACTGCCTATAGGAAAGAAAAACAATGCAGAGGTTACCTCATTAAGACTTACCTGATTTAGTATTTCTTCGGTAATTTCACCGTATTTTCCTGCGTAACCGTAAGAGATAATTACCTGATAATACATAGTTATAAGATAACCTAAGTTCATAAGCGCCATACCAACATAAAGCCATTTCAACTGCTTGTGAGACCATACGAACTTAAGAGCATTTATAATACCGCCCTGGGCATTTTCAAGGTCTTTTCTGCCCTTTTCCTCTGCCTTTTCCTCATCAGTCATTTTAAGATATTTAAGCCGTGACTCTATAAACGCATCGGTTTCTCTTGCAAAGAAAAGAGCAACAAACGAAGACAACAAACCGATAATAGCAGGAACAAGGAAAACATTTCGCCATTCATACATATTGTCCATAAGAACCCTTCTAAGAAGAGGCACAAGCATTATTCCCAAGGTTGCAAAGCTTTTAATAGTGAAATAAATTCTTGCTCTATGCTTGCTGGGAACAGATTCCATTATGTAAACCACCTGCATATCGTGGGGAACAAAGAACTGAATCATACAAGTTCCGATGACATACAACGGAATGTTATTGGAAAGGAAAATAATCAGCAATCCTATCCCAAGACCGAAGGTATTTATAAATAAAAATTTCTTTCTTCCAAATTTATCGGAAAGAGGTTTATAAAATATTGCAAGGCACTGAAAAGGTATTGCAATCATATTGAGAATCTCAAGAATACCAACAGAGCTGTCACCTGAAAAAAGTCCGTTGGCAATTTCTGTTTTCATTAACGGACCTATCTGTGATGCAACCTCATCAGTTAAATATATAAGGCTTATTATAAATATCAGATAAGGTAAATAAAACTTGCCTTTAGGTTTACTTTTCTCTTTTTCCCATTTAGCAATTTCTTTTTCTCTCTTCTGAGAAAGCTTAATTTGCTTTTCGGGAGTTAAAACTTTCGGCTTCATCCAAACACTCCTTTTAAAAAGGTAAGTATATTGTATTTCATTTGTAAGATAATTTCAACAGAAAACAAAAAAATATAGAGCTACCACGCAAGTGATAACTCTATATTTGGTGCCGGTGTTCATAAGGGATTAAATTTTAATCTTCTCTTTGTTCGGCAAGATATATTCCCCAATCTGCAAACATTTCGGGAATATCAAAAATGTCTTTTCCGTCAGTTTCAATTCTTCCTGACTTACCTGGATTATTTTGAGTGAAAGTATCCCAAGCGGTTACAAGTTTATTAACATGCTTTAATTCATTCTTTTCTAAAAGTGAATCATAGTTTTCAGGAGCTTGTGAATAAATAGTAATAACATTGTACTTACCAATCATTATTTCATCGTGTGAAATATGGCAACCGAAGCCGAAAGAGGACAAACCATCATTTACAAGAAGCTTACCAATTCTGTTTACAATAACAAAAGCTTGTTCCTGTGTGCAACCGTCAATGTAGTAAACATCTTTATGTAACGATTCAACCATACCGGGTTCTATTTCAGTTTCATCATACTGTTTTGATGGATTTTCTAATATAAAGAATAATGGTTCATTATGCATTTTTATAAAATCTAACAGCAAATTTTCTATTTTATCAGCATCAATATTGGCAATTATATAGTTGTCGTTAATTTCATATTCTTCGCGAATCATTTCAGGAAATGGAACTGTACAGCCTTTTCTGAATTTAAGCATAATATCACCTCTTGAATATATTATACTCATATAAAAAATTAAAATCAAGTTGTTTTGATGATTACTAAACCCACTTGACATCTTTGCAGTAAAACTGAAAGTGTCATAGTGGGTTATATACTTTGGTATAAAAATAAAAAAATGAGTACTCACAGGCCAAATCCCTTATGAATACTCACTATGGTGCCGGTGACCGGACTTGATGGGCTCTGCCCATCATTCGCTTCGCGAACACCCGATTGTGTTCGGCTTCGCCGAGACCGGTTCAAGTCCTGTTGCACTCAAACAAAACAAAATAGAGAACCCACACAAAAGTGCAAGTTCTCTATTGGTGCCGGTGACCGGACTTGAACCGGTACGATGTTGCCACCGAGGGATTTTAAGTCCCTTGCGTCTGCCTATTCCGCCACACCGGCACAGCTATTAAATTATAATATTATAAATTATCGTTGTCAAGACTTTTTTTGTTACTTGTTGCAGTTATTTTAATTTTAACCTCTTGCAACAAAATGTTGCTTTACAATTTTTTAATGATTGATATATACTGTAGGTGAAAGGAAGGTGTTTATATGAAAACTAAAAACAAAGAATCAACACAAATCATTTACGGTATTCTAACTGCTGTTGCTCTTTGGATTTCTGCTATTTTGTTATCAGGGCAGCTCCCACTAGGCGAAAACATTGAGCTTTATCACACAGGACCTTTAGTAATTATTTTCCCCTTTGTCTTTTTGGCTTTTTGTATATTAGTTGCAAAATATTCTGCAAAAAGTCACAAGGCAACATATTACAAAACATCAATTGTTTGTTTTATTATTCCTTTTATTGGTTGGATTATATCCTTCCTCCTTAATTTCATAGCACAAGAAACCACACCTGTTTTTTCGTATATCGCTAACTATATCAGTTTAATATTTACTGTTCCGTTGGTTTCAGTATATCTCCAATTAATATCACTTCTACCCACAAGCACGGATGGTACAATTCTTGTATTAATAAGTATAGCATATTTTATTCCTATGGTTGTTGGTATTTTGATTTCATTAACCATTTATAAAAAAGTGGGTGCAAACTATGAAAAATAAAACTAAATGCTTTTTAACGGTTTTAATAACTTACATTTCAATGTGTATTGTTTCCTGGCTTTTAGTTTACTTTTTAATCGGAGCAGGATCTTCTCCTATCTTTGCTGTTATTGCCGCAATTACTGTCTGCATAGTTTTATCAATAGCCGGTGTCTTATTGAGAAATCAACCCCAAAATGTATTGTTATCATTTACTTTAACTGTTGGCTTCGCCTGGCTTATTATTCCGATGTTATATCTACTTTTAGCAAATTTATTATCTTCTCCGTCTTTGATTTCAGAAATCATCAGTATTTCAGCTATGATTCTTGGTTTTCCCGGTTTTATATTTGCAATGGCAATGGGTGAAAATTTGAATTCAAATCCCATAAGCCTCTATTTTATTGTTTATATCCTATGCGGACTTGTTCCTGTAATTGTTACGTTTATTTCGGTAAAAGTTAAGAAGTGAATGTACCACCCACCACCTGTGGTGGTCCCCCCTCCTTTTCCATTTCACGAAAAAAGAAGGATAGACTTCGCAAAACTTTTACTGCGGTACAGGCAAGCCTGTACCGTACGGTTAATAGTAATCGCCAACTGCTAATTGCTAATTGCTATTTGCTAATTGCTGGTGGCTGGCGACTGGTGGCTAAAAAATATGACAGGCTCAAAAAGCCTGTCATATTTTTTATCTTATTCCGAAGTTTTCGATAACATAGTCCATATCTTTATCGCCTCTGCCGGAGAGATTAATAAGAATTGAACCGTGGTCCATTTCTTTAGCCATTTTCATAGCGTATGCAACTGCATGGGAGCTTTCGATAGCGGGAATGATACCCTCAAGGCGAGAAAGCTTATAGAAAGCATCAATTGTTTCTTCATCGTCAACAACATCATATTTAACTCTGCCGATATCCTGCAAGAAAGCGTGTTCGGGACCTGATGATGGGTAATCAAGACCGCTTGCAACCGAATAAACGGGTGCAGGTTCGCCGTTTTCATCCTTAAGCATAATGCTATTAAATCCGTGCATTATACCCTCTGTGCCGTATTTAAGGCTTGCAGCGTGGTCGCCAAGCTTTGGTCCTCTGCCGAGAGGCTCAACGCCATAGATATCAACAGGGTCATTAAGGAAGCCTGCAAAAAGACCTGCTGCATTTGAGCCACCGCCAACGCAAGCAACAATTGAATCGGGCAAATGTCCTGTCATATCAATGAACTGTTCTCGTGCTTCGATACCAACAACGCTCTGGAAATCTCTTACCATCATTGGGAAAGGATGAGGACCGAGAACCGAACCGATACAATAGATGCAATCTTTATATTCTTTACTATATGCATCAAAAGCTGCATCTACAGCTTCTTTAAGGGTCTGAAGTCCGTGGGTAACCTCAATAACATTTGCACCTAAAATTTTCATTCTTGCAACATTAGGAGCTTGTTTCTTAATATCAACCGCACCCATATAAATATCGCATTCAAGACCGAAATATGCTGCTGCAGTTGCAAGGGCAACACCGTGCTGACCAGCACCTGTTTCAGCAATAATCTTCTTTTTGCCCATATATTTGGCAAGAAGAGCCTCACCCATACAGTGATTAAGCTTATGAGCACCTGAATGGTTCAAATCTTCACGCTTTGCATAAAGCTGAACTCTGCCGATGCTGTTTGAAAGTCTTTCAAGGTGGGTTATGGGAGTTGGTCTGCCCTGAAACTCTTTTCTGATTCTGCGAAGCTCTGCAATAAACTTTCTTGACTGACAAATGTCATAATATGCCTCGGTAATTTCCTGCATAGGAGCTTTTAATTTATCATCAATAAAAACTCCGCCGTATTTACCGAAATAGCCCTCTTTGGTAGGGTATTCCTTATAATAGGTATCAAAATCAATGTTGTTGAAAATCATAATATTTTCTCCTTTACTATAATACTGCAGGGCAAATATAATAACCTGCCCCATAAACTATGGGACAGGTTTAATAATCCTGCGGTACCACCCAAATTCGTGTAAAAACACGCACTCAACTGTGTACTGACATACACATAGCATTCTAACGGTTGCTTGCCGTCTCCCCTACTTAATTCAGTTCGCCCTCAGAAGTCCATTCAATGAAAATTCCACTATCGGCATTCCACCATCGCCGACTCTCTTTAAGCTTCTTTAACATTTACTACTCTTCGTCATTGGTTTATTTTATGTGATAGAGTTTACCATTTAGTATTAAAAATGTCAACTATTTTTTGAAATTACCAGATATTAGTGGTATTTCGGTAAGAAATCACCATGAGCTTCAATAAGGTCATCAACCATATTTTTAATGTCGTCGATGCTCAATTCACTTGCAGTATGGGGGTCAAGCATTGCTGCCTGATAAATATGCTCAAGCTTTCTTGTTCTTGCTGCTTCAATTGTAAGAAGCTGAACATTGATATTTGTCATATTCATTGCGGCACACTGCACGGGAAGAGCACCAACGTATGTTCCGTGAACACCTTTACCGTCAACAAGGCAAGGAACCTCAACACAAGCCTCTGCAGGAAGGTTTGTGATAAAGCCTCTGTTAAGAACGTTACCGCCAATTTTATAAGGGGTGTCTGTTGCAACAGATTCCATAATATGAGAAGCGTATTCATTGGAACGTTTATGCTCTTTAACACCTTTTTCAAGCATCTCTGCATATTCCTTTTTCCAGTTAGCAATCTGATTTACGCAACGGCGGGGATATTCATCAAGCGGAATATTATATTTTTCAATAAGCTCAGGGTATTTGCTCTTTATGTAGAACATATTGTACTCTGCATTATGTTCGCTTGACTCTGTGCAGTAATAGCCGAAATGCTTGATATATTCAAGTCTTACCTTGTTAGTAAATTCAGGGTCATCAATTTTTGCCTGAATTCTGCTCTTGATTTCAGGATAAAGGTCATTACCGTCTTTATCGGAGATTTCAAGAAGCCAACCCATATGGTTAATACCTGCAATAAGCTCTCTTCTGCCCTCTAATTTATCTTCCATACCCAACTGATTTAGTAGGTCGAGAGAACAGGTCTGAACGCTATGACAAAGACCTACTGTATTAACACCTGTGTATCTCTGCATATAGCCTGAAAGCATTGCCATGGGGTTAGTATAGTTAAGGAAAAGTGCATCAGGGCAAACCTCTTCCATATCCTTTGCAAAATCATCCATAACAGGAATTGTACGGAGTGCACGCATAATACCGCCAATACCGAGAGTATCTGCAATAGTTTGACGAAGCCCGTATTTCTTAGGCACTTCAAAGTCAATTATTGTGCAGGGGTCATAAAGACCAACCTGAATTGCATTAACAACAAAGTTTGCGCCACGAAGCGCATCCTTACGGTTTTCAACCCCAAGGTAACATTCGACCTTGCCATAGCCACCCATTGTTTTCTGCATTGCTTCAATAATTGTTTTGCTCTCCTCAAGACGCTGACCGTCAATGTCATAAAGAGCAAAAACGCTGTCTCGAAGCACTTCAGAGCACATACAGTCACCGATAACGTTTCTTGCAAAAACTGTGCTACCTGCACCCATAAAAGTAATTTTCATATTTAACCCCTCTTTCAAAGGTATTTTAGACAATTAATTCAGATAACAAATCCGCCGTTTACAGAAAGAACCTGGCCTGTGATAAACCTTGCTTTATCGCTTACAAGGAAGCTGACTGCATCCGCAATATCTTCAGGAGTGCCCAGGGTATTCAAAGGTGTTTCATCCTTTAAGATTTCTTTATCTTTTTCAGAGAATGCGTTCATCATATCAGTTAAAACAACACCCGGAGAAACTGCATTAACACGAACACCCGAAAGCCCCACCTCTTTTGCAAGAGCTTTTGTCATACCAATAAGCCCTGCCTTTGCTGTTGAATAATGAACCTCCATTGATGCACCAACCTCGCCCCACATTGAAGCGATATTTATGATTACTCCGCTTTTCTCATTAATCATATTTTTAAGAGCTTCTCTTGAGCAATAAAATGCACTTGAAAGATTAGTGTTAATCATTCTCTGCCACATTTCATCGGTAATATCCGTAAAAAGCACCTGTTCCGCAATGCCTGCATTATTAACAAGCACATTAACATTACCAAGCTTTTCAGAAACCTCCGAAAACATTTCTTTAACTGAATTTGAATCAGAAACATCGCATTTAAAGGCTTCAACCTCTGCAATTGCAGAAAGCTCATTTTTCAATTCAATTGCTTCTTTTTCTGAATTATTATAATTAATGGCAATTTTAAATCCGTCATTTGCAAGAGAACGGCAAATTGCCCTGCCGATTCCTCTTGCCCCCCCTGTTACGAGGGCAACTTTGTTATTCATATTCATCAGTGGTTATGATTCGGGTCTGTGCAAACGGTTGTTGACAGGCTTTCTGCAAGCTCTGATGCTTTTTCTGAGGTTATAACCTCCTCGGTATAATCTGCCGGAGGAACAAATAAACCTTCACTAACATTTGTTGAAATCACATCGTAGTAAAGAACAGAACCGTCTTTTGATTCTGTCTGAACAAGAGTTTTACCGTTAAAGAAATCGCGGGTTCCGTCATCGTACTCAACTACTTTGTACTTAACGCCATACATTTTTTCTGTGTATGTGTCAACTTCTTTTTTGCTTGAATAAAGATTAAATGCATCCCCATTAAGAAGCTCATCAAATTCACCTGTTTCAGCAGATTCTTCATGAACTAAATCTTTTGAAACTTTTACATATGTTTTGGTTTCTGGTGAAACAATGTAAACATATTTTGAACCCATAATCAAGCACAATTCTTCACCATTGTAGCTACTTCTGAAAGTAAAACGATTGCCGTCTCTTGCTATTTTATAGGGATAAGTTGCACCATCCGTAGAAACAACTCTGCCCTCAATTAAATATTTACTTGAATTGAGAACTGCAAAATCATCCTGAACGGGTGTATTATCTTTTTCAGGAGCTGTTGTAATTCTATCTGAAGCAGGTTCTTTCGGAATTTCAGTTTCTTTTTTAGTTTCCTTATTTGTTCCTTTGTCCTTGGTTTCATCCTTAGTGCCAAAGAAATCTTTACCCTGCTGAACCTCTTCGGGTGAAAGAGTGATTTTTTCGGTTTCAACAACCTTGCCTTTTTCATTGGTTACTTCAACTATTGTAACAACGGGAACAGGTTCAGTAGTAATATAGTGAACAACTGTTTCAATCTGAGTACTCCCCTCTTCATCTGTTACAACAATTGATTCAATTGAAGTTTCTGTGTTATTTTCGCCATCAAGGCTTATTTCAAATTCGCAACCGCTGAAAGCAATTAAAATCACTACAAGCAAGGCGATGATGGTTATAATTGGGGTTTTATTCATAAATTCCTCCGAAAAACATATAAAAATATAATTTAATATTATCACAAGTTTTTTACAAAAACAAGAAAATCATAAATAACTAAAACTTTGTTTACAATTTTTTTATTTTTTAGATTTATTCTTCTTGTTCTGTTTATCTTCTTTCACAAGTCTGCGAAGATATTCAAAGGTATAATCCTCTCCATAATCTTTTAACATCACAAGTAAACTCTCAAGCAAATCAGAGGTTTTCGGGTGAATAACTCTTCTATGCTTTGCTTTCATAAAATATTCAAGTGGTGAATCATCGGTATATTTATCACCATTATATATTTTTCCTGCGGCAACACGGTCGCAAAACATTTCAGCCACATATTTTATGGGCATTTCAACAGGCTCAACAAGCTTTGAAACAGGATTATAATCTGTCCAGTATTCAAAATGATGCTTGTTTCTTCCCTTATGGTGAATCCACGCGAGAGAATAGCCGTTTTCAGCTCTTTCACCCTCATTGGGACTACGTTGACCTGTATAATATTTAACACCCGGCAGAAACTCTGTTGGGGAATATTTTGATAAATCGTGCCGAAGCCCCTGCCACAAAACACCCGCTTTTTTGCAATGCTTTATAACAAGGTGACGGTGCTTAGTTATGGTCACAAAATGACCCATAAGTTTTTTCATAATTCACCTGAATTGTTAAAATTTATTTACTGATTTTATATACATAAAGATGCTCGCAAGCAACATCCTCGGGAGCACAGATATCTGTTCTGAGAACAAGCTTGCCGTCTTTGTTAGTTGCAATTACTTTCCCCTCTGAACCGAGAAGAGAAATCTTATAATTCTCATTGAAATCAATTTCCGGGAATACAGTTTCTTTTGAGGGAAATTTTTCTGTTATTGCATATATATTGCCGTCTCTTTGAGTATAGTAAACACCATCTGCACTTTTTTTACTGTAAACTTCGCTTTCATAAATTGCTTCGCCGTTTACTTCAAGCCATTTGCCCATACCTAAAAGACGTTCTTCCATAAGAGGCGGAATTGTGCCGTCACCATCGGGACCAATATTAAGAAGGAAGTTACCACCCTTGGAAACGAGGTCGCAAAGAGTGATAAGGAGTTCTTTAACGGAAAGATAGTTTTCACAGCCTTCTTCCTTATTGATACCGAATGAACGACCGATACCGCGACATTCTTCAAAGGGTCTGTCAAGCTCAACATCTTCAATTCGTCTTTCTGTTCCGAGATAAACATCAATAATGCCGTATTCAGTTGTAAAGTTACCACCTTTTCTCCCACGGGTTTCTTTACCCCAACGGTCATTGGGAACAATTGTATCTTTAACAGAAGACTCATTATAAAGCCACTGTAAAAATTCGGTTGAATGCCATACTGAGCTTTCATGCTCCCATTCACCATCAGTAAAAAGAGTTGCAGGCTGATATTTTTCAACAAGCTCCTTAAGCATTGGATGAAGATGCTCTAAAGCATATTTCTCGGGGTCTTCGAGGTAATATGGATGCCACCATTCATAAACTGAATGATAAACACCGAAGCGAACACCTGTGCCCTCTAAAGCGGTCTTAAGCTCCATAAGAAAGTCACGCTTGGGAGCACATTCAACAGAGTTAAGACCGGGTGCATATTCCGTTTCATAAAGGCAATAGCCATCGTGATGCTTTGAAACAAAGTTTATGTATTTTGCACCTGAACGCTTAAAAAGGTCTGCCCATTTATTTGCATCAAAGCGGTGTCCTGTAAATTCATCTTTGAAATCATAATATGGTCTTGAATTATAATGTTCTTTATGGAAAGCCTTATATTTCGCCTGAGCCTCTGTTTCAGGATTTTCCATATTACAGGAATAGCCATACCACTCAGCATAATCCTTAATAGGTGCATAAGCAGGAATGCTGTAAAGCCCCCAGTGAATAAAAATGCCGAATTTTGCCTTACCGAACCATTCGGGCACTTTTCTTGAATTTAAGGATTCCCAATTATTTTCGTACATAAACTTACCTCTTTTCATATATCTCAATACCGAAATGAACCGTTGTTTCAAGGCTATTAAGAGAAAGCAATCTTTCTGCATCTTCCCTACCCGTTTTATAATAATAGGGTGTCATTTTAAAGATATTTTCAATATCTTCTTTTTCGGTCAGGTTGATTTTATATTTAATTTCTTTTTGAGAAACCAATTTAAAAAGCTCGTCATTTCGCTTTTCAGGCTTATTCTTATACGGCTCTTTATAAAGAGCACATTTAAGCTCCCATAAATGCTCTTCTAAGGGTATTGCTTTAATGAGCTTACCATCGCTCTTCAAAACTCTGTAAAACTCTTCATAGGCAGATGGTGCAAAAACACTTAAAACGCAATCTGCAGAATTTTCTTCAAAGGGCAAGGAAAATGCACTGGCAACCGCAAAGCAACTGTATTTAACACTTTTAGCAGCATATTTCAGGGCATCCTTTGAAATATCTATACCGAAGACTTCAAAATTATTAGCTTTTGAAATTTCAGAGGTATAGTACCCCTCACCGCAACCCACATCAATTAGTGTTGAGCTTTCGGGCAAATTATCTTTCAAAGTTTCGCAAAGAGTATTACGAAGTTCATTATAAAAACCTTTCTCGAGAAAATCCCGCCTTGCCTTAACCATTAATTTATCATCACCGTGGCGTTTTAACGAAGATTGTTGCGACATCAGGAGATTCACATAGCCATCTTTTGAAAGGTCAAAACAATGGTTGTTCTGGCATTTATAGGTTCTTTCAAAAAGCGAAATTTCACCTTTACAAACAGGACAAATAAAACTTGACATAATTTAAAAATCACAATTAGGCTACCACAATGGTAGCCTAATTTTTTATTCCTCTATTAATAATTTTTTGAGCTCGCTCATAAATGTGTTTATGTCCTTAAACTGACGATAAACAGATGCAAAGCGAACATAAGCAACCTCATCAATATCTTTAAGCTTATCCATAACTAACTCACCGATTCTTACAGAGGTAACCTCTCTATCAAGAGAGTTCTGAATTTCTGCTTCAATTTCATCAATTGCTCTTTCAATATCACCAACTGAAACCGGGCGTTTTTCACAAGCGCGCATCATACCGTTGAAAAGCTTATCGCGGTCGAAAACCTCACGGGATTTGCCGTCCTTCTTAACAACAACAATCGGAACACTCTCAATAATTTCATAGGTAGTAAAACGCTTTGCGCAGCTCATACACTCTCTGCGGCGGCGAATTTTTTCGCCCTCGTCTGTGGGACGGGAGTCAATTACCTTACTTTCTTCAAAACCACAAAAGGGACATTTCATACTGTCAGCCTCCGTCAATAGAATAAGTAGGATTATTGTACCAAATATTGTGTTACAATTCAATAGTTTTTCAATATTTTGTATGGTAAAATATGCAGTATTATCCTGCAATTACCATTGATTTTGAGGAATATTTATAATACCATTATTTCGGTGATTATATTGACTAAAATTAAAAGCTTCTATAAATCGTTAGGGCAAAAGGCCCGAATTGTTATAAAATGCACTATGGCACTTTCTTTGCCTTTATTATTTATAAGCATCTTTTCGAATTACGCTAATTTCACACCATTTCAGTATGAAATATTATTAATTTCCGATGAATTATCAGCAGCAGCAAGGGCAACTCTTTCAATAGGTCTCATAGGTGCATTCATATTCAATTATTTAGAAAAAACGGAGTGAGGGGTTACAGAATTTGTATATACCATCGCTTTCGCAATGGATAAAAAAATCGACAAGCAATAGCTTGTCGATTTTTTGGTGAGTCATCGGGGATTCGAAGGGCTTTGCCCTTCGCACTCGCTTCGCTCGTTGACTCGATTGTGTTCGGCTTCGCCGAGAGGGGTTCGAATCCCCGTACAATAAACTCATCAAAAAAAAGAAAAAGCTATACTAAAGTATAACTTTTTCTTTGGTGAGTCATCGGGGATTCGAACCCCGGACACCCTGCTTAAAAGGCAGGTGCTCTGCCTACTGAGCTAATGACTCATATATAAACCCTGTAATCAGGGTTTTTATTATTTAATTAAAGCGAAAACAATAACTGCGGCAAGAGCTACTACAAAGAACACACCTGCAACAATCTTTGTGATTTTGGAGAGGAATGCTTCCTTTGTTCTGCCTTTATTCTTTTCAAAAAATGTATCTGCGCCACCTGCAATTGCACCGGAAAGACCCTGTTGCTTACTCTGCTGAAGCATAACTGTAACAATAATTACTACTGCAGAAAGTATAAGAACGGCACCGATAAGGTAGTGATACCATAAAAGCTGATCCATACTAATTTTCCTTTCATTCTGAACTATGTTCGTTCACAACGCCCGATTATATTAACACATAGGAAATAAAAATGCAAGTCTTTTTTTAACTTTTTTTAAAAATTTTTGCATACTATGTATTTTGCATAAAAAATAGGACAATATATATTCAGCGAATAAACATTTTGTATGCGTTTGCATCGTTTTTCGGAGTATTTGTGTTAACATCGTCTTTACGATTTACTCAAAACGGTTATTTTTATTCGCTCTCCCCGTTCAAAAGAACGGGGAGTTTTTATTATTACATTAAAGATAACTGCTCTGCAGTATCTTCTGCGCTTAAAGTTGCACCTGCGGCAGGAAGAGTTTTTGTGCGGTAACGGTGAGGTTTTGTAAACTCCCCTTCCTTATAGAGCCTTACTTCCTGCACTTTATGATACTTTTTAAGCGTCATAACATTAACACCTGCAGTATCTTTCGCTGCCTTAGGTGAAATTGCACCTGTATTAACGAGAAGATGTCTTCCCGCAGTCGAAGAAAGAACGACCTCTGTATCACCCTCAATATACATAGCCGCAACAATTGGTGATTTATCAGAATATGCTTTAATGAGTTTTTTACGGTTTGTCTTGGTAGCGTAACCTGACATAGTTACCTTTGCAACCTTACCATTTTCAAAAACAAAGAGCATATACCCTTTATAACCGCTTGTTACTGCCATATATATAGGCTTCTCATCTTTTTCAAATTCAAGCTTTGATGGAATAAAATCACCTAATGCACTTGCCTTTGTATCTTCAAAATCCGAAGCCTTAGCTTTATAAACCTGACATTTATCTGTAAAGAACAGAAGTTCCGCAGAGTTTTTGGAATTGATAGCGCAGACCATCTCATCTCCTTCTTTAAGCTTCTGCTCACCACCCATACGAAGTGACAAAGGTGTAATTTTCTTAAAGTATCCCTCTTTAGTGAAGAAGAGTGTTACAGGCGATTCATCAACCTCAACATCTACCTCGGTTTCCGATGCGGAGGCGTCAGATATTATCTCAGTCTTTCTGTCCTCACCGTACTTTTTAGCAACCTCCTCAAGCTCTTTAATAATAATCTTGAGAAGCTTAGTGCGGGATTTTAGAACACTTTCCATATCTTCAATTTGCTCAAGCAATGCCTCGATTTCCGCTGTGCGTTTTAAAATATACTCACGGTTTAAATGACGGAGCTTTATCTCGGCTACATATTCAGCCTGAGTTTCATCAATACCGAAACCAATCATCAAGTTAGGGACAACCTGAGCTTCTTCATCGGTTTCACGTACAATTTTAATTGCTTTATCAATGTCTAAAAGTATTTTTTCAAGACCTTGCAGTCTGTGAAGCTTTTCCTTAGCCTTAGAAAGCGAGAAATAAATTCTGCGTTTCACACATTCCTCACGGAAAGCAACGCATTCGGCGATGATTTCGTTAACGCCCATAACACAGGGTGAGCCTGCAATAAGAATGTTAAA
>JAZNTA010000201.1:0-123441 GCA_045591525.1 Acutalibacteraceae bacterium
CTTATTTGCAAGGGCAACGTCGTTTCCGGCTTCAATTGCGGTTATTGTCGGGCGAAGTCCTGCAATTCCGGTAACGGCATTGAGCACGATATCACATTCGATTTCCGCCGCTTTGAGCACGCCCTCTTCCCCGCCGAGCACGGTTATATCAGTATCGGAAAGTGCGATGCTCAAGCCCTTTGCGGCCTTTTCGTCATAAAGAGCAACTATCTTAGGCTTAAATTCTCTCGCTTGTTTTTCAAGAAGTTCCGCATTGGTTCCTGCCGCAAGGGCAACTACCGAAAAACCGAGATTCCTGCATACGTCAAGGGCCTGGGTCCCGATCGAACCGGTTGACCCCAAAATTGAAAGGCGCTTCATTTTTATAAAAAAGCCTCCTTTTATCTATAAAATTATTGCCGCACAAAGCGGCAATAAAACGTTATCACAAAATTATGTCCGTTAAATTAACGGGAAGTAAATATTCCAGAGATAGAGCATCGGAGCTACGAAAATCCAGCTGTCAAAGCGGTCCATAATACCGCCGTGACCGGGAAGAAGCTTCCCGAAATCTTTAATTCCGAAATTGCGTTTGATTGTGGATGCGGCAAGATCGCCAAACATACTGATAACTGAGAGAATAACACTCAAAATTGCAACAGTTATGTAAGAAAGTATTGATTCGCCCTCAAAAAAGAATCTCTTGAAAACGAAAAGAAGAATCAGGTTAAGTAAAACTGCACCAACTACACCACCGATTGCACCCTCAACAGATTTTTTAGGACTAATTTTGGGGCAAAGCTTATGTTTACCAAGCTTACTGCCAACAAAATAAGCGAATATATCTGTCATCCAGCTCGCAAAGAATGCAAAAAGAAGAAGATAAATGCCGTCAATCTTTGTGTAGCCGTCAAAATGCTTATGAATATCACGGAAAACAATCATAAGAGAAAATGAAAACGGTACACAGACTGAAGAGAATATTGCAGTTACCGCTTGTTCAAATTTAGTTGTTTCAAATTTCAAAAGCATAAATATGAAAACAAGAACAACATAAACACCACCGAAAGCGGCAATCGGCATTTTCACGCCAAAATGAACAATAAACGGAATTGCAACTGCAAGAACGAGGCTTACAGCCATTATCATTTTGTTTTTCAATCCGACTGCTTTTTCAATTTCCCACACTGCCATACCGCTTAATAAAGCAACAAATATGGGGAACACAATTGTGTTCATAAGCAAAAGCGCACCAATAAATATTATACCGGACAAAACACCGGTTATTACTCTCTGTTTCACGTTTTTTTCCTCACACTACTGTAAATCACACGCCACCGAAACGACGGTTACGTTTCTGATAATCTTCAAGAATTTTGTTAACATCTTCCTCAGTAAAATCAGGCCAGAGAATATCAGAATACCAGAATTCCGAATATGCAGACTGCCATGTCATAAAGTTAGAAAGTCTGTATTCTCCGCTTGGTCTTACAATAATATCAGGGTCGGGCTGACCTGCTGTGTAAATATGATTACCAACAAGCTCTTCTGTTATTTCATCAACAGATAATTCCCCTTCTTTAACTTTTTTTGAAATCTCTTTTACGGCGTGGGTAATTTCTGCTCTGCCGCCATAATTGAGAGCGATGTTAACAGTAACCTTGTCATATTTCGCGGACTCTCTTTCTGCTTTTTCAATCAGCTTTAAAAGGTCTTTAGGAAGATTATCACGCTCTCCGATAAATTTAAGTCGCATCTGCCGAATATCATTTTCGGCAATACGCTCATCACCCTCTTTAAGATACTCCTTAAAGAGCTTCATAAGAGCAAGAACCTCGGATTTTGGTCGGTTCCAATTTTCAGTTGAAAAAGCATAGAAGGTCATATATTTAATACCAACATCAGCACAATATTCGCCGATACGACGGAAGGTTAAAGCACCTTCCTTATGACCTGCACTTCTTTCAAGCCCGCGCATTTTTGCCCATCTGCCATTACCATCCATAATGAAGCCGATATGCTGAGGCAAAACATCAAATTTGGGAATATTTCTTTCCATAATTTTAGATTTCCATTATTTCCTTTGTTTTTGCATCGGCGATTTCATCAATTTTCTTAACGAATTCATCAGTAATCTTCTGAAGCTTTTCTTCGCCGTATTTCTGGTCATCCTCAGTAATTTCAGAATTCTTTTTCATAGTTTTGATTTTTTCGATACAATCACGTCTTATCTGACGAACAGCAACCTTTGTATCTTCGGCGTATTTTGAAACATCTTTAGCAAGCTGTTTTCTTCTCTCCTCTGTAAGAGCAGGGAAAACAAGACGAATAATTCTACCGTCATTTGAAGGATTGATTCCGAGGTCGGAAGCAAGAATTGCTTTTTCAATAAGGCTTAATGCTGACATATCCCAAGGCTGAATAGCAAGAATTCGGGGTTCCGGAACGGAAATTGCTGCCATCTGATTAATGGGTGTGGGTGAGCCGTAATAGTCAACAGAAATTCTGTCAAGAACCGCTGCATTAGCTCTACCTGCTCTGATTGAGTTATATTCATATTTGAGAGAGTTAATCGATTTTTCCATTTTTTCATTTGCTAAACTAAATACTGATTCCATAAAGAATACCTCCAAAATTATATATAAATTTATTTGTAACTGAATTATTTATTCGTTTGTAACAACTGTACCTGCATTTTCACCGCAAACAGCTTTAAGAATATTTGATGTATCGTTAAGGTTGAAAACAAGAATGGGAATATTGTTTTCCTGACAGATAGCAGCAGCTGCTGTATCCATAACTGCAAGATGCCTTTCAAGAAGCTCGTTATGAGTGATTTTATCGAACTTAACCGCATCGCTGAATTTGTTAGGGTCTTTATCATAAATACCGTCAACATTTGTTGCTTTGAGAAGAACATCTGCATTAATCTGAGCAGCTCTTAAAGCCGCACCTGAATCTGTTGAGAAGAAGGGATTACCTGTTCCACCTGCAAAAATGACTACTCTGCCTTTTTCAAGATGTCTTACAGCTTCATCACGGATAAAGGTTTCAACAACACCTGTAATCTGCACTGCGGACTGAACACGAGCCTCAACACCGATGTCAAGGAAGCCTTGCTGAAGAGCAAGAGAATTCATAACTGTTGCAAGCATACCGATAGAGTCAGCTCTTGTTCTATCCATAGCTCCGCTCGAACGACCACGCCAGAAATTACCGCCACCAACAACGATACCAACCTGAACCCCTTTATCTGTAACATCTTTAATAGCATTACAAACATTTTCAATAACATTAAAATCAAAGCCGTGACCCGCTTCACCGGCGAGAACCTCACCGCTTAATTTCAATAATAATCTGTTATAAACAGGTTTCATAAAATAACCCCTTTCACCGCAAATATGCGTTCAATTCCTAATTGTACCATTTTATTTTACAACAAACCTATTACATTGTAAAGTGTTTAAATGCTCAAAAATAAAGTATATTTTTATTTATATTATATAATAAATAAGACATAGAAAAACTGCCATCGTTGTGATGGCAGTTCAATTCAGGAGACATTTCCTTTTAGTCTTATATCATCAGCTATCATGGCGATAAATTCTGAGTTTGTCGGTTTACCTCTTTGGGATTGAATTGTATAACCGAAATAGGAATTAAGTACATCCACATCGCCTCTATCCCAGGCTGTTTCAATACCGTGACGAATTGCTCTTTCAACTCTTGAAGATGTGCTTTTAAAACTTTTGGCAACAGTCGGATAAAGAATTTTTGTAACTGAGTTTAACATTTCAGGGTTTTCTACTGTTAATTTTATAGCCTCCCTTACATATCTATAACCCTTTATATGAGCGGGAACACCAATCTGATGCAATATCTCGGTAATGATAACATTTAAATCCTGTGGTGCTTCTTTCTTAGCTGAAACACCAACATCTTTCCAGCTTGTAAGTTGAATTATTCTTTGTGCTACCATTTGTGCATCAATCGGCTTCAAAAAGTAATAGTCAACACCACTTTTTAAGATCTCTCTTTCAAAATTCGCGTTGTCAATACCTGAAATAATAATTAATATAGGTCTGTTTGACGGCTCTTTCAGATTAAGTCGTGATATAACCCCCACCGCATCAATATGTTGCAAAAACGCATCCATAACAACCACATCAGGATTGGTATCCTCAATTAATTTAAGTAATTCCGCTCCATTTTTCTGACAAAGCTTTACTTCCATTCTGTTTGAACGCAAGGCACTGACAAGTTGCGAAGAAGCTTCATCTTTTTCATCGGTTAACAAAACTCGTATGTTGCCAACCATTTAAACACCTCCTATAGTATGACAAAAACAAACGAACACAACAAATTTTTGATTGTGTTCGATTGCTTTCTGCTATAAAAATTATAATACTCCAAAGCAAGCTATTCAAGAGGATTGGGCTAATATCGTGAGATTAAACAATTTGCAACAAATTTCTAAATAAGAAAATAGTTTTAATATTTTAAAATATGTCAACGATTGTCGAATGTGTTATGCAACTTGTTATTCATGATAGACATTCTTCAAGCTTATACAGCATTGTTTCCGCAAAAATACCAAAACCACCGGTTGCATCGTTCAGAAAAACATGAGTTACTGCTCCGACAAGTTTACCATTTTGAATTATAGGTGAACCACTCATTCCTTGAATAATTCCACCTGTTTTTTCAATGAGTTTTCTATCAGTTATTCTTATAACAAGATTTTTATTTTCTCCTGATTTTTCATCGATTTTTTCAATTATAACAGAATATTTTTCTGATACACCATTTTCAATAGTTGTAATTATTTCTGCTTCACCTATTTTTATCTCCGAGGCACTTGCAATCTCATATAATGCTCTGTTTTCGGGCAAAATATCAAAACAACCATAAACGCCCAGATCATCGTTGCTTAATATAACGCCCGTTCTTTTTTTGTCAAGATAACCGCAAAGCTCGCCCGCACTACCATTTTGCCCTTTAATAAAGCCTGTCAACTTCGCTTCAGTGCACTCCCCTTGTGATATAGGAATTGTTGATTTTGTATCTATGTCGCATACTGCATGACCTAATGAAGCAAAACCACCATCATCTGTGCAAAATGTTACTGTTCCGATACCTGCAGAACTATCTCTTATCCATATCCCTGCCTTATATTTCTGCTCACTTTGGGAAAATTCCGCTTTAAAACTTACCTCAAAAACAACCCCATTTCTTTCCACTTCAAAAATCAATACCTGTCCGCCGCTTTTTTCAATAATTGAAGATACCTGAGAATTGCTTTTTACTTCACTTCCGTTTACTTTCTTAATGATATCACCAAGCTTAAGCCCTGCCTTATCTGCGGTATTAACTAACCCGTTTTCAGTGTCAACCGCTTCTGTACCAACAATAACTACACCATCTGCATAAAGCTTCAACCCAATAGGATAACCGCCGATATATACTTGTGGTAAAGGCTCTGACAACTCTTTTTTATCGTAATTAACTTCCTTATTTTCGTTGAATATGTTAAGAAAATCATCTTTTATTTCTGTCAATTTTCCACTTACATTATAAAGCTTGACATCTGCCGCTGCATCATTTTTAAAAAGTCCCGAAGAAAAAATCGAGAACATTAAAACTGCAGATAATATAATTGAAATCATAGATAAAAAGACTTTAGTCTTCTTCAAAAAAATCACCTCTCTTTTCACAAATTAATTTGTGTAAAAAGAAGGTGAATATAAAGAAAAATATTGACAAAAAAACAAGCAACCTTGAAAAATCAAGGTTGCTAAAAATTGGCAATTTTTTATATTTAGATAGAAATTTCGTTTGCAATTCTGTAAAGGTCAAGGTCAATTGTTTTCTTCATATTGAGAGCTTCAATGATATCATAGTCAACAATTTTATCTTTACAGGAAGCAACAACTCTGTTGCCGATGTCATTTTTAAGAAGTTGGACTGCATAGTTACCCATCTGAGAAGCAAGAACTCTGTCACGAACTGAAGGTGAACCACCGCGCTGAACGTGTCCGAGAATTGTTGCACGGCTTTCAACTCCTGTTTTCTGTTCAATATATTTTGCAAGTGAGTTGGCATCAATTCCTTTAACGCCCTCTGCAACAACAATAACAAAATGTTCTTTACCTGTTTTCTGAGTACGCTTCATTCTTTCGATAATGTATGAATCAATATCATAATCGACCTCAGGAATGAGAATGCAAGTTGCGCCGATAGCAAGACCTGCATTAAGAGCAAGATAACCTGCATTTCTGCCCATTACTTCAACAACAGAGCATCTGTCGTGAGATTCTGTTGTATCACGGATACGGTCAACCATAGCCATAACGGTATTAAGAGCTGTATCATAACCGATTGTATAGTCACAGGATGCTATATCGTTATCGATTGTACCGGGAATACCGATACAAGGAATGCCTTTAAGAGTAAGAGCACGGGCGCCTTTGAATGTACCGTCACCACCGATTGTAACAATACCCTCAAGACCAAACTCATGGCAAACTTCAACTGCTTTATCCTGAACCTCAGGGTCAGCAAACTCAGGGCAACGAGCAGAATAAAGCATTGTACCGCCACGATGGATAATATCAGAAACTGAACGAAGATTCATTTCATACATATCACCCTCAATAAGTCCCTTATAACCACGACGGATACCCATAACTCTCATACCGCTTTCGCAAGCAGTTCTTACAACTGCGCGAATAGCAGCGTTCATACCTGGTGCGTCACCGCCGCTTGTAAGTACACCGATTGTTTTCACTTCAATGACCTCCATCACACATATATGTTTTGTTTTAAATCCAATGAATTATATCACAGAATTATTAATCTATCAAGACTTAAAAGTGAAATTCCGTTAATTTTGTAAAATAATGTATAATTTGCCTTTTAGATACTTTTGTGTTATACTCTCTATCGGTGATGATATGAAAAATAAAATCATTAAAATTATATCGGTTTTAATTGCACTTGTTCTTTTGTGCTCCTGTGGTAACAATAAGGTTTTAAAAACCAAGGAAATTACAGACAAAATAACTCAAACTGCAGTAGTCACAAAAACTGATATAACTGAAATTGAAGAATATGAAGAATTCTTTAAGGATTTCAAAGCGGAATTTATAATTCCCGGTCTTTTTGAGGGTATAATTCCACAGGGGATTTGCTATATCGGTGAATTGGACTCTTATGCAGTTAGTGGTTATTATGAAGATGGTATATTCCCCTCTATGCTTATGCTTATTAATAGTAAAACCGGTAAATTAACGAAAGCATTCCCTTTGCAGAACGTTGACGGAAAAGGCTATTCAGGTCACGCAGGCGGTCTTGCTGCATCAGAAGATTATATTTATATCACAAGTGAAAGCACTTGCTACATCTGTGAAATTGAGAGCTTAAAAAAACTGAAAAATGGTGAAGTTCTTCAGTTCGAAAGCAATTTCAAGCTTAATACATTAGGTTCGTTCGCTTGCTACAACGATGGAGTTCTCTGGACGGGAGATTTCATTGAAAGCAGTGACAAAGGCAGAGAAAGCTCGCGAAAAATAACCACTCTTGGCAGTGGTGAAACCTTCTATGCCTACTGTGAGGGTTACATATTAAAAAATGGTCTTCCTGACGTCAAAAAAATTAATTCTGAAACAACCGGCTATATCTCCGACTATATGTTAGCAATTCCTGAGCAAGTGCAAGGAATGAGTTTCACCGATAGTGGCAAACTTGTTTTCTCTACAAGCTATGGCAGAAAAAACAACTCTAAAATATATATTTATGATGATGTTCTTTTAACAGAAAGAATTGGCACTTATAACATTGAAGAAACAGAAATTGACCTTTTGGCTTGCAGCTCGGATTTATTGAAAGAAACAATAATCGCTCCACCAATGGCTGAGGGAATTGCACAAGGTGAAAAAGGACAATATATTATGTTTGAATCAGGGGCAGAAAAATACAGAAATCATAGAGGGAAATATCCAACTGACACGGCATACAAGAGTAATATTGAATAAAAGATGAGTGGAATGTATTAAATTTCTAACGAGATCTAATACATTCCATTTTTTCTACCTTGATTTTAAATTTTTAAATGGCGAAAAGCCTTGATTTACAAGGGTTTACGGCTCAATCACAGAACCGTCCCCTGTCTTGTTCTCACCCTAACTAATATACCATTTCCACATTAATTAGTCAAGACATAGAACCGTCCCCTGTCTTGCCCCTTTCGGATTTTTCTCGCGCTGCTCTTGGCATCTTTCATCACCCAAAACTACTATATCACATCATATCTCAGTCGTCAATCACAGAACCGTCCCCTGATTGGTCTGTCTTGCCTCATGACATTTTCAAAGAATCATACAAATATCGTGCATCTTTTAAGATATCTTCTTCTGACATATTAAAAACTTCATCAAAATTTTCATACCTTACAATTGTACAGTTATTTTCTTCAATAAACCAAATTTCATAAAAATCCTCATGACTATACACACTGCAATCATACTTTTGATTTTGCACGGATTCCATATATACTTTTTCTTCGTTTTGATTTTTCCAACTTGGTTTGCCCTTGGTTGTGACGAATTGCATTATTAACATACTAGATTTAGACTGTAGTTGTTCATAATAAAAATTATAGTTTAATTTATCACACCATGTATTTGCATAAATATATTCTCCTATTTGTGTGGTCATATGGTAACAATCGTATGAAACTTCTTCATCAGTTTCTTTTATTAATCTATAAAAATAAGGAAAATATTTTTCGTACTTTTTCGGTATTGGCACAAAGTCCGTGTCTAATGTACTATAGCAAAACCAGTCTTCTTTGTATATGTTGTAATAGTTATACAAAAATACACCGTTTATAGTAACAAATAATAAAACAAACACAATGCCTATTACTAAACTTTTTTTTCCTAAATTTTGTACTTTTCTTATTGAGATAATTAATATACATAAAAAAATTAAAATAATGAAGCAGATATTTAACTTTACAAAACCATCCAAAATTGAAAATTCTGCAAAGTCAGAAGACCCTAAGAAATATGAATTGGGGTTGTTGGAGATTACATATGTGAATTTGTAAAAAAAACATACAGTTAGAGTTAATGTTAAAGAAAGTTCAACAATTGATAAAATCCAAAGAAGTTTTTTCTTATTCATTATACTTCAACCACCTTTCCAGATTTTTTAGAAATAGCATACCAACCTTTATATTTATTTTCGCCTTTTATTCGTAACAAATAATAATTCTTGTTTTTAGGATCTAATCCACCAGAACCATAAACTATATTGATTTTTTTATTGAAAGTTGACTTTTTTATCTCTGCGCCAGCAAGCAAACCAAATGATATTCCATAATAAACACCGACCGTCAATGTATTATTTCCTCCATCTGCAATATGATTCACAATCTCATCATATGCCAACCAAGCAAAATCGTTGGCGATTGCTAAATCTTTATCAAATATCGTGTTGGTAAATTTTTTCCAAGCCTTTTTTCTTCCTATAACAAAATCTAATTCTTTAGTTTTATTTTTTTTGTTTTTATAAGTTATTATTCCGCCATACATACTATTAACAATTTCATCAATGTTAACAACAATATTCTTTTCTGCTTTTAACTTTTTATTTACAAAGGTTGTTAAGCAGAATTTGATACCAGAAGACGGCTTCTCTCCTCTAAATTTAAGAGTTCCTCTCTCATCAACAAAATTGACCGGATCATTGTCACAATAAGCGAACAAGTTGCAACCAAGAACTGTACCAGTAGCGTTAAGGTAATTGGTATCGTCAGCATTGATGAAACGACCTGTATTGGGGTCATAATATCTTGACTGAAGATAATACATACCCATATCGTAGTCGTAGCAGTAACCACGATATGCAAATGGGTTAAGAAGATCTGCTTTGATTTGAGTCAGTAACTCAATATGGCTCGGTGTAGTAGAATCATTTGCCTGATACTCAACTGTTCTCTTACCAAACACATCGTAGGTGAATGATACCATTTTCTTACCTGAAGCACTTACGATATTTGTAATATCTCCCTGTGCGTTTTTCAGGTAGTAATAAGTATCAACTGAACCATCCTCACGGGTGGAAACAAAACCAACCGGCTCATCAAAATCATTGTAGAGATATTTAACCGTCTGATTAAGCTCATCACTTGTAAAGGAAATTGAGATAAGCTTGCTGTCAACCCACACATAATCAAGATAACCTACAGAGTTATCCTCTTTGTTTGTAATGGTTGTGCGGTAGCGCATTCCGTTTTCGTCATATTCATAATTGAAAGTATGTTCATCATTAGAATATGAAGTAAGCTGTCTGCCTTCCCATTCAAGAACAGCTCCAAGATAGCTTGTTGGGTTACCTATGTTGTCATAAGCAATTGTTTTATCTCCAACAGTTGTCAGCTTATCTTTCCACTGTGTATCATATCCGTAGGTTGTTGTATTTGTTGCAGTTACTAAATCACCTGTGGTATATGCATATTCTGACTTTGTAAGAATATTGCCGTTGTTGTCATAAGTGTATGTGTAGGTTTTGTTTTCTACTGCATCATTGAAACGAACAAGCTGACCGAGTTTGTCATATTCATAAGAATATTTATCGGTTGTAGTTCCGTCTGCATTTAATATTTTTTCAGCAGAAATCTTGTTTTGCTTATCGTATTCATAGAGATAACCATCATATACACGATAACTTTCACTATCACCATTATATGTCTTATTTACAAATTTTTCAATAGTTGCTGATGTTTTTCCGTCATCTTCAACTGAATAGGCGTATTCGGTTTTGATTTTACCGATAGTTTCTGCAGAAACTGTTTCTGTTTCCTCGGTTATGTCATATATGGTTGTTAAATGAGACTCTTCTCTACCGAACCAGTCTGTTGTTGCAGCTTGCACAACTCTGTAATATTTAGCAATATCAAGAGCTGTTGTATTGGTAGAAGAGCCTGTTACAGAATCATACTTGTATTCAGGTTCATGCTGTTTGTACTTAATACCATAGTTTTCTTCGGTGGTAAGTCCATCATCACCTGTAATTGATGTGTAAACAAGAACAGCTTCTGCATTGTAGATATTTACACCATTATCTGTGTATTCTACAGTTCTGCCACCGGTATTTTCTATTGATTCTAAAGCACCTAAATTATCATATTCAACAAAATGGATTTCTTCTCCATTCAGATATACATATTTTATAGTACCGTTATCGTAATATTCATACCTATAGGTTGCTATATTAGTTGAAGAGTTTTTATAGGTTGCAGTTTTAACCTGTGTTCTCTTTGCATCTCCGTAATATGTATATTCAACAAGCGGAATTTCATTCTCAGCTTCGCCTGAGCCAGTTACAACATTAACAGAGCTCACCTGTCCCCAAGCGTCATATATTATTCTGTATTTTCCGTTTGGCGTTATGATTTCTGTCAATCTATCTTTTACATATACATACTGCAATGCTTGATTTTCAGAATCACTTACAGTTGTTGAAACAGAAACAACATTACCCATTTCATCATAGGAGTAATTAGTTGTGGTTATTTCGTTTTCTATTCCCATTGGGCTTGTAACGGATTTTAAAATACCATTCAGTTCATCATAGTTATATGTTGTAGCATTTCCGTTTTCATCGGTAGTTGATGAAAGATTGTTTCCGTCTGCAGTATATGAATTAAAGGTTTCAATATAGTTTATGCCGTCATTTGATTTATTAGATAATATGTTACCGAAAGAATCCTGAGTTGAAGTTTCTTCTCTTAAACATTCGGGACACTGGCAATCATTATTTATTGCACCTGAGCAAGGACAATTTTCTCCATAATAACAGTCTTCACAACCGCAAGAGCAAGTTTCTTCGGAATCGCTACCTGCGCCTTCTGTTTCTTCTTCATCATCTTCAATTAATTCACTTTCGAAATCTTGTTCAAGGCTGATATCTGTCGCAAAGCAATCCCCGACAATATTTTTCGCCATAACAGTTACATCAACAGATTCGGTATCACCTTTAAGGGCAAAGGTATCTGTTGCATATTGCCATGATTCGTTATGGGGTGCGAAATCAACAACAAAGTTTTCGGTAACAGTTTGCTGAGCTTCATCAAGATATGAATATGTAACCTTAAGCTGAGCCGAACTGTTTGTAAGCTGTTCTTCTAAGTCTGCAAATCTTACATCAACCTTATCATAGATATAGTTATCATCAAACCAGCCTTTAAACCAACCACCTATTGAATAGGTATCGCCCTTTTTGCCATTGATTTTAACATTCTGAGTTGTTGCGGAAATGTTATCGGTAAGGGTTAAGGTTTCGTCAGCGTTAGTAGTATATTGAGGCAAACCACCTGATAACTTAACTGCTTTTACAGGCTCTGAATTTAATGTTTCGTCAACAATTGTTGCAGTTGTCCAGTTATTATCAGAATTGTTGAAACTGCCGTTTTTAATATAGTTGAACGGTGCTGTTCCGTAGCCTTTTTCAAGCTGGGCATTATCAACATAAAAATCGCCTGTTTTACCTTTAGGTCCAAATTCAACAGTAATCGCAGAAATTTCTGTTTCTGTTGAAATAGTTATGCTATACTGTTCAAAATTTTCGGTAGGAGTAAACTGACGTGATTTACTTGTTTCATTCCCCTCTTCATCCTCGGCAGTTATGCGCATATATAGTCTGTCTGTTTCGCCTAATGAAGATAAATTACTCTTTGCATAAAGTGAGAAAGTATAGTTTTTACCACCGTTTAATGCAACTGTCTGACTTTGAAGTGCATTTGTTGTTTCTACTGCAGATACTCTGCAAGCATAGTCGGTTAACGCTTCGCTTGTTTCAATATCTTCAACATTGAACGAATTACTCCAATCAAGTGCTTTTGCACTTCGGATTTCTTCAAAGCTACCATTCTTCAAAAGATTCTGTGAAGAAATTGACCAATCGTTTGAAGAATATACATTTTCATCATTTGCAGGAGCACAGTCGGATTTAAGATAATTCCCCTTTTCATCAAAGGTATAATGGAGCCTTCCATCCTTACCGAATTGATAGGTTTCGGTTCCGTTGAAGCCGTCAACAACCTTTACCTGACGGCTTGAAAGCTGAACAAGGTCAATTGTGTTACCTGCAGTTGTTCCTGCATATTCTGCAATATGAGTAACCTTACCTGAATTATCATAAGTATATTGAATGTTATAACCATCAATATTCTGTGCTTTAACCAGGTTGCCTTTGTTATCGTATGAATATGTAACAATTTCGCCATCGGGATAGGTAACAGTGGTTAAATTGCCGTTACTGTCATAACCGTATGTTACCTTTAAATCGGTATTAGTTGTGCCTGCTTTAATTGGTGTGCCCTCTGCGGTAAGGCACTTTATTTCAGTAAGCAAGCCTGTTTCGGAATTATATGTAAAATCATATTTTCTGCCGATTCCGTCGGTTATATAATCAATCATTAATGACTCTCTGTTGAGATACACAATGCGAATTTCATCATAACTGCCATCTGAATTAGGTTCTTCCTCTCGGATTGAAGTGCTACCATCATCATTAAAATATACCTGCTCACCTGATGGCAAAATCAGTTTAATGTTACTTTCCATAACAAAACTGTTTGGGTCAATCAGTTCAAGCTCATAGCCGCTATCGCTTGTTTCATCCGCTTCAAACCTTTTAACTGTTCTGGTGATTTCTTCAGAGGTTTCAGGGTCTGTTTCGGTAACAGCTTCTTCAACAAGATTAAACGCAACAACCGTTCCCTCATTTGTAAAAATCTGCACCTGACCCTCCACAGCGAACAACGGATAAAAGCAATATGAGGAATACCAATGGTTGCCGTATACTTGGGGTAAAGTTACTTCCTGACCTGCTATAATTGAAGCTTCTTTTTCAAGATATTTATAAAAAGAATCAATTGCAGGAGTATAAATAAAATCTATATTTACAGGCATTCTTAAGCCATCCAAACCCAAATCTGAACGGTTTACGGAAAGGCTTCTGCTGAAAGTGTTAACATTTGCTGAACCCGCTCTGCCGATTTCCTGTGAAAGATATTCAAAAGAATCGTTGCTTCCGCTTGTGTCAACATAATTAACTAAACAGTATGTGTTAAATTGCAAACTGCTTGAATTATTCGTGTATTCCCCTGTAAGGAACAAAGCACCTTCCACCGAATCATTTTCAGGAACTAATGCAAAACCATCATTTTCACGTTCGCCGTAAAGCCATTCCTTAAATATATCGGTAATATTAAAGTAAGAAATGTTTAAATTTGTTTCTTCCGTTAATGGGTAACCGGTAATATAATCTGATATTTTATCATCGTAGGTTATAACAGGTTCTAAACCATCAAGCGGAAAAACATCGTCATATGTTATTGTTTCACTATTCCAGCTACCATCTATAGCTTTGGCTAAGACATTTCCACCCCTAACATATCCCAAACCATAGAAAATAAAATCTATAACTTCAAGATTTGGCTTTTTAAAATATGAAAATGCATCCATATTAAGTTTAACAAGAACATTGCCTTGAACAGAATCACCCGAACCTATGTAACCAACAGCTTCATTTGAATAATTGGTTGTTCTGCTTTCAGGCTCTTCGGCAATGTTTATTATGCTTGTATCCTCATATAATATTTCATTATCGTCTTCAAAAATAATTACAGGGTCAATAACAACCGGGTAATTTGCATTTTCAAGCCATTCCTTTGATGGTGTATATGTCAATGTAAGAACAGACTTATCGGCATTTTCAACGCTTACATCAATATCATAAGATATAGAATTATCTGCATCAGTCATAACAGGTGCAGGTATTTCAAAAGCAATTTCATTTTTATCATTTTTAAAAACTATTTTATTTGTATCATCAAGCTCAACCGAAAGATTACCCTTTTCAATATTAAAGGTATATGTATCTTTCAGGCTTTCTTTATTGCCTACAATTATATTTTCTTTAATATGATTCGATGAAACAAAATATTGAATATCTGTATCTGTATCAACATTTTCATAAGTTATTTCAGATATTGTTTTGCTTAAGTCATTTTCAACAATGTTATCTGAAGCAACTTTTGTTTCATTAATAACTGCTTCAGCACTTTCAATTTCATTCACTGAAAAAGAAATACTTTCATCACCATTGGAAATAGTGATTTCCTCATTCTGAGAAATTGTTTCGGGAAATTCAACATCAAAAGCACCGTTTTCATTTACGATTGAATTATTTTCATTGATTAGTGAATTATCAATTTCAACCCATTCACCATCTTGAAGCTTATGAATAGGAGTTTTTGAAAGAACTGTTGTAAATGAACCATCTGCTCGTTTATATGTTTTAGTATATTCATCACGCTTTTCTGAAACTTCGCAGATTATTTCTGCCTTTTCAGTTTCGTTCTCAATTGTTTCGGTTAACAATGTTTCCTGATATGCCTTATTATCGGAATAATTGTTATACTCCTCTGCAAAAACAGGTGTTGCACAAGAAAATATTCCGATAATCAAAACAACTGTTAATGCAACTGATAAAATTTTAACTGCTTTTTTCATTTTATATTCCTCCTCTAATCATTTTAAGAATGAAAAACTTTTAAATTACTATTTATATTTTTCATCTCAACTATATATGACTAAAAAGGCGCAATATTTCACAAAATTTTTTTTAAAAATAATTTTCAGCATTTTTTACAAGAAAACGCTGTTTAGTTTATGTAAAAAAAACAAAGTGATTGAACCGATAACCAATTCAATCACTTTAAAATTAGAAATATGAACTTACCATTCCTGCTCAAATACCACATCGGGCTTTTTGGCGGAGACGTCTTTATAATACTCAATTTTCAGATAGTCTTCATCGTTATTGAGAGCGAAGGCAACGCTTGCGGTAAAGGTGCCGGATGTTCCAACATCACTTGGCTCAAAAAGGTCTTTTTGTGGATACTGCTGAAGCTCTTTACCCCTGCTGTCATAAGCTTTAAAGTGATTGTTACCGATAACAAGTCCGTGTGCAATATCATCATTTGTGTATTCATAAACAACAATGGCAACTGATTTTACTTCGGGTGCTTCCTCTTCCTTGGGATTGGGTTCAACCTCTAAAACCTTTGTGATTTTAAGAGTATAATTCCCCTCCTGCGCCTGCAAGGTTGCTTCATCGCTGACTACAGGTGCAGGGTCTTTTTTCGTATCATCCTTTGTTACACCTGCAACAATAAGAGTTACAACAAGCAAAACAACAACCAATCCAATAGCAATTAAACCATATTTTTTGTTCATAAAAACACCTCTTTTACTAATTGATTTTGATAAACTTTTTAAGTTTAAATGAATAAATATATGCTTCCTTCACGGGTATTTCTGTGCATTGATAAAGTGCATCCACATAAATTTCAATCTGATTTTTATAAACCGAAACGAAATAGCTTTCGTCTGCTACATTATCGGTTTTATAGTCTATGAGAACATAACCGTCAGCTTCTTTAAAGGCGCAATCCAATTTACCCTGAACAACTATTTTCTCGTTTTCAGCATTTTCAGGTAAATCATTATAAAGCTCTTTTGCATCTTTGAAAATTGAGAATTCATATTCCTTAAGAACCTCATCTGAAGCTAAAAGTCTGCTACCAACATCACTATTTAAAAAGCTGTTAACTGCATTTTCATCAAGAACCTGAAGTTCTTCATCGGTTATAAGATTTTCAGCTTTAAGCTTCAATTTTTCTTCTTCAAAATTTTTGAAAGCAGAGCTAAAATCACAAAGCTCAAGGAATTTATGAACTGCAGTTCCCCTATCTGCACCGCTAAATTCTCCGCATAAAAATTTTGGTTTTGCAATGCCGAAATACTCTCGATTTTTACGGGTAGATTCCGTTGAAGAAGCAGTTCTTTTTGCAAGAATGCCCGAATAATCAAGTGGATAAACATATTTAATATTATTCCTTATTTCAGAAAGCAATTCTTCATTTACGGGAATTTCTTCAATTTGGGTTTCTTCAACTGTAAAATCATCATCACGAGTTTTAATATAAGAGCAATCGAAACGAAAATCAGTATTTTCAGAAAAGCTATATAAAGGAATACCAAATATTTCTCTTATAATAGCACCATCAGGATGATTTGACAAGCAAGATAAAATCCACTCCGCCACCGAGCTTGCTCTGAAAACTGCATAAGGATGCAATTTATCCTTATAATCATTTCTTAACAAATGGTTGAGTTTTACTCGGTTCGCAAGGCCGGTATCACACACATCAATAAAGAATGTTAAATGCTCCTTAGCTCTTGTCATTGCCACATAAAGAACGCGGAGTTCTTCGGAAATTGAACTAAAAAGTATTGCATTTTCTGTTGCATTTGAGGAAAGAGAATGATAACGAGTGAACAAATCATCGTTACGAATTCTCATTCCCACGCCTGTTTCACGGGATAAAACCATTTGCTTATAGGCATCGGTTTTATTAAAGGCTTTAGAACAATCAGCAATAATAACATAAGGGAATTCAAGTCCTTTACTTTTATGAATGGACATAATTTTAACGCTATTATCGTCTGAAAATCCACTATCAAGGCTTTTAATTCCATCTTTTTCTGCAGCAATATCAATATAACGGACAAAATCACTTAAGCCTTTTCTTCCGCTATCGCAAAAGTCCTTTGCAAGCTTAAGGAAACCTTTGATATTGGCGTTTCTTATGTCACCTTCACCTGCAGCATAATAAATATCTGAAACTGCGGTATCGTTCACAATAAAACGCACAAACTCATCAAGAGGATAAGTTGCTGAAATGTTGCGATATAATTGAATTTTATCAAGGAATGCCTTTGCTTTCTTATTATTTTCTGCATATTTTGAAAGGCAAACATAGAAATCTGCTTTTCTGTCAATCAATCTGATTTTTGAAAGCTCATCGGGAGTGAAACCAAAAACAGGAGAAATCATAACAGCTATCAGCGGAATATCAATCAAAGGGTTATTGACAACCTTAACAAGAGATGTTAAAAACTGAATTTCTTTTGACAATGCGGCTTCACAGTCTGCAGCGCTTGTTACCGGAATTGAAAGTTTTTTCAACTCCTCTGCATAGTCACCAATTTTACCCTTAGCACTTCTTAAAAGAATGCAAAAATCACCAAAACGGACTTTTCTTTCACCGTTTTCATCCTTAACAGTTTCACCGGATTTAACAATACTTTTGATATATTTCGCAACTGTTGCGGGCTCGGTTGGTGCAAATTCATCCTTTTTGTCTGCATTAACACAGATAATTTCTAAATCAGGAGTCAATTTTTCGGAATAATTTGCACTATAATTGAGAAATTCTTTTTCGTTATAATCTATCTCGCCCATTTCCTTCGACATAATATTTGAAAAAACGGCATTAACGGATTTTGTTATACCCTCTCTGCTTCGGAAATTGTTTTCAAGAATAATCTGAGAAGGTTTAATTTCTCCATTATAATCTGAAAGAGAAGCCTTTAAATCCATAAATAAATCCGGACTTGCAAGACGGAAGCCATAAATACTCTGTTTAACATCACCAACAGTATAAAGGTTCGTTTTATCTCTTGAAATAATTTCAAAAATAGTATTCTGAGCTTTATTGGTATCCTGATATTCATCAATAAGAATTTCTTTATATTTAGCGGTCAATTCTTCAGCAAGAGGTGTTTTTTGAACCTTGCCTTGTGAAAAATCTGCAAGTAAATCAATGGCTTTATGAAGAACATCGTCAAAGCCATAGGAATTGCGCTCTTTTTTCATTTGGTCAAGAGCATTTGTAAGTCTTTTAACCGCTTCGCAAAGCTTTTTGACAATTGGATAAAGGGTTTCGCAATCCTCTTTATGTTCCGATAGTAAAGGCAAGGTATGATTATTAATTGTTTTTAAGTTACTCTCAAAGCTTTCGAAAACCTTTTCGGTAACTGCTTTAAGGTCTCCGTCAATATCATTTTTACCTTTAAGACGAGGCTTTACAACAAGACCATTTCTTAAATGGCATACTGCAGAATCCCACTCATTTTTCTCTAAAAGCTCTTTGAGAATTCTAAGGTTTTCTGCACTCATATTGAAGCGTTCGGTATAGTTTGAAGTATTACCCGAATCTTCTTCAATCAAAGCAACGCAACGGCGCAATCTATGGTAATAAAAATCTGCAAACATCAAGAGATATTTTGCGCAATAATCAACCAAACCTGTTGAAAGAGGATCTTTTTCGGGAGAGAATTTTTCGCTTGTTTCATCAAGCCACAGGCTTGGTGACGGGTATGCGCGCGAAAAAGTATAAAGATTTTCAATTATCTCTTCAAGTTTAACATCATCACGCTCGCTAAAGAACATTTCGCTTAAAGCAAGAAAATCAGGGTCTTTTTCCTCATATAAAGCATCAACAACATCTTTTACGGCATATTTCATTAATTCCTTTTCATCTTTTTCGTCAAGAATTTTGAAATCTGCGCCAACATCGGCTAGATGGAAATTTTCTCTCACGAGTTTTGAACAGAAAGAGTCCATAGTGCAGATATCTGCAGTTGGTAAAAGTGTCATCTGGCGACGAAGATAATCACTATTTTCATTATTGTTTTCTATTTCGTCACCGAGAGCCTTATAAATCCTGTCGCGCATTTCAGTTGCAGCAGCACGGGTAAACGTAACAACAAGTATTTCGGAAACTGCGCACGGATTTTCTAAATCACAAAGTATTCTTTTAACCCTTTCGGTGAGAACTGAGGTTTTTCCCGAACCTGCTGCGGCAGAAACCAAAACCTGCATATTTCTCGCTTCAATAGCCTTTTTCTGATTATCAGTCCAATTCCTACTCATGTTCCTCACCATCCAATCTTTCAAGGGCTTTCAAATGAGTAAGCTTTGATATTTTATTAAAGGCTTCTCCACCCTCTCTTGCGCAAACACAACGATAGGAACAATATTCGCACATTTTGCCATCCTTTTTATCGCTTTCACCAATGGGCACAGCAGGTATTTCGCCCTTATGCAAAGCATTTCCCATAGAGATAATCTTATCATCAATAAGTCGAGAAAGAGAATGGAATTGAGGTAATGAATAATAGTTCCCCTTTGCACCACCTTTGGCATTAAAGCTTGCAGGGAAATAATCGGGATAGGTATCAACACCCATTCCGTTAAATACAACAGGACTATCTAAAATCATCCCTGACAATTTACCGCTCTTTCTCTTTTGGTTTTCAATCGTGCTATTATCGGGATTTCTTTCACCAAGATAGTTTTTAAGCCCTATTCTTGATGGAAGATACAATACACCTGAAGGTATAATATCACCATAATAATTCTTACCGTTTTTCTCTAACGCCATAAGATAGAGAACCATCTGAATATTAAGTCCATCAAAAAGTTCAGACAATTTAAACTCTTTCTGACCTGTTTTATAGTCCACAACGCGAATATATTTAATTCCGTCCTTTTCCATTAAATCAACTCGGTCAATTGAGCCTGTAACACGGACTTTGCCTTCATCTAGAGGTAATTCATAAGCAGGAATATCACTACCGCCAATTCTTAACTCAAAGTCACAGGGCGCAAATTCCCCTACCCCGAATTCAACCTTTAAGCGTTCAATAACAGTCATTGAAATATCAACAAGGCGATAAAAAAGCTTCATAAACCTTTCGCTCTTTTCTTCAATGCCACCCATTTTCTCTTCAAGATATGCCTTTAATATGGATTCAACTGCTTCACGCAATTCCTCATCAGATACTTGAATAAATTTAGCATGAGGATATTTTTTCAGTATCTCTTCCATAACAAGATGGATTATTGTGCCACTCTGAGCAGGATCAAGAGTTGCTTCCTTTAAAGGTTCTGCCCCAAGACCATAACGCATAAAATAAGCAAACGAACAGTTATAAAAGCTTTCAACCTTACTTGCGGAAATATATACATCCTCACCGAAAAGTTGTTTAGAATTCTCGGTATCCTTGAAACCAAATGGTTCGTTACCGCTTAAAATTTCAAGTGCATTTATTTTTCCTTCATATTCTTTTTTATCTTCAAAATATGCCCTTAAGGTTGATTTAATTTCGTTATTATAAAGATAGTTTTTTGAAAACGTTGAAAAGGCACTTTCTTCACTTTCAATGAAATAATCCACGGGTAAATCCGAGGTAACAACAGCATTAAAATTATCAAATGTTTTTTCAACACTTGTTATAATTTCTGATTTAAAAAGTGTTCCACCCTCACCATCATTGCATTTATAAGTCATATAAAGCTTCTCAGAAGCAGCTGTAATTGCACAGTAAGCAATAAAACGCTCTTCATCAACTGTATCTTCAAAGGGCGGACGAACCTCAATACCGAGATTTGTCAATAAAACTCTGTCAGCGTCGGTTAATATACCGCCTGAAACATTAACAAGCGGAAATTCATCCTTATTAACACCAACAAGAAAAACAACCTTTGTTTTTTCAAGGCGTATTCTGTCTGCGCAACCAACCGTAACCTCATCAAGACCCTGCGGAATTTCACCTATATCGCCTGAGGAAACAAGAATCATAAACAACTCATACCAACGCTTTAAGGAATAGAATTTCCCATCCGTTATAATCGCCATTGTGTCAAGAATGTGCATTAAAACATTCCAAGAATATTCCTGACGGTTAGCTTCAACAGAAAAGCCACCTTCATCCAGTTCAACTGTTAATTTAAGCAGATTTTCTTTAATTTTTGTGTTAATAATAAACTCATATACTGCAGTAGCAACTTTCTTACCATCTGCATACTCGCATTCTTTTTTTAGTTTTAAAAGAGGCAAAACTGCTTTTTGACGAATAGAATTGAGTTCTTCTAATCTCTTTTGAGCTTTTTCATCCAGTTCTTCACCAAAACCATCAGGGTGCATTGTAAAATCCTTTTGCCATTGTGACGCTTTTACATCCCAAATTAGTGCATATTTTTCAAGCTTTGAAATTTCGGAAACAGAAAGTCCTGTAAGCCCGGTTTTAAGGTAACTCATAAGGGTTTGGGTATTTAAACCTTTTGAAATACATTCAAGAGCAGAACAGATATTTATAAAAAGTGTTTCGGTTGCCAGAGGTTGTCTGCTATCGTCAAAAACAGGAATAGAAAGCCTTTTTAACGCATCAATAACACTTTTTTTATAGGTGCCATCGGTACGTTCAATTACTGCGATATCACGACATCTGTATTCTCCCGACCTGAGAAGTTTTTTAATTGTTGTTGCAACAAAAAGAGCTTCATTTTCACTATCGGAGCATTTTGCAACAATAATATCGCCGTTATAATTTATTTTTTCAAGCTTTTCTGTTGCAAAAAGTGATTTTTCAAGCTTTGAAATATCAGATGCAAACGCATTATCATTTTGTTCACAATAAAATTCGTCAACGGCAGTGTTAGTTTTAGCCGCAACTGTACGAAGTCTGTTTTCAAACTCCTTCATATAGTAAAGAGATGAAAATTTTCTGACCTTTTCATCAACACAAACGGTAATATATACATCATCACATTGAGAAAAAGCCAAATTTAAACATTCAAGTTCCTGCTTCGAAAAATCCCTAAAACCATCAAGAAACAAGGTTTTATTTTTAAAGAAATTTGTTTCAGACGCAATTTTTGTAAAAACTCCAACTGCATCTGCATCATCAAAATAGCTTTGAGTTAATAATGCTTCATAAGTATTTCTTATTAAATCTAATTCAGTTAATTTATTTTTCAAAAAAATATTGTTTGACCTCTCAAGCTTTTCGGTTAAACTATCGCTGTCTATACAACAATATTTAAGTTCTTTACAAAAATCAACAAGTGGTGAAAGTGCGGTAGAATTATGCCTAATATTAGAGAAAATATTGAGTTTACCTTCCAACTGCATAAGTGCTTCGCTCATAATGGCAGCTTTAATACCATTATCTGCCATTTTAAGATTCGCTAAACCTCTTTTTTGCAATTCAGAAAATGCCATTCTCGGGAAACTGTAAACATCAATATTCTTCAAATTTTTCGGACCCAGTAATTCAAGCATAATTCTTTCTGTTTCAAAGGAAAACTGCTCAGGAACAAGAAGTAGCGGTCTGCTGTTGCCATTTTTTGCCACTTGAAAAACAATTTGACGCATTTTTGCAGTTTTTCCGCTTCCTGCTCTGCCTTTCAATAAATGTAACATAATTCACCTCCAAAACTATTTCGAGTACATAATAACATATTTTATCTGAAAATTGCAAATTTCAAAATACAATTAATGGTACTGTAATTAATTTTTTAAAACAAAAAATAGTTTTTATAAATCATTCTTTTTTGTAAACAATATTTTTAAAGCAATTAACGGCTTTTTGCAGAAAGGAGTTTTATGTATGTTAGACAGAATTGCTTTGATTCTTGTAACAATCGGTGCACTTAACTGGGGTAGCGTCGGTCTTTTTAAATTTGACCTTGTAGCATGGCTTTTCGGTGGTCAGGCAGCAATTCTTTCAAGAATTGTTTACGTACTTGTTGCCCTTGCAGGTATCTGGTGCATTTCTCTTCTCTTCAGAGAAAATGAAATGGTTGAATCAAGAAATGACATTATTGATGATAAGGTTGAATAAAAACCGAAAAGCAAAAGACACACTCGCAGCGAGTGTGCCTTTTTTCTACATAAATTATTTTGTACCGAAAATACGGTCGCCTGCATCACCGAGACCGGGAACAATATAGCAATGGTCGTTAAGCTTTTCATCAAGAGAAGCAAGGAAAATATCAACATCGGGATGAGCTTTTGCAAGAGCATCAAGACCTTCAGGTGCTCCGATAATACCAAGGAATTTAATATGCTTTGCACCGCGTTTTTTTATCTGAGTGATTGCATCAATAGCAGAACCGCCTGTTGCAAGCATAGGGTCAACAACAAAAACATCCCTCTGCTCAATATCTGCAGGAAGTTTGCAATAATATTCAACAGGCTGAACTGTTTCAGGGTCTCTGTAAAGACCAATGTGACCAACCTTTGCAGAAGGAACAAGGGCAAGCATACCATCAACCATACCGAGACCTGCTCTCAAAATGGGAACAATTGCAACCTTTTTACCTGCAAGGGTTTTACCTTTCATAACACAAATTGGTGTTTCAACCTCAACCTCTTCAAGAGGTAAATCTCTTGTTGCTTCATAACAGATAAGGTTTGCTATTTCAGAAATAAGAGCACGAAATTCCTTAGAACCTGTATTAATATCTCTGAGAATAGAAAGCTTATGCTGAATAAGCGGATGGTCCATTATAACAATCTTTCCCATATTTAACATCCTTTCGATTTTAAAAATCTCTGCAAATATATTTTATATCAAAGCTTTAAGAATTGCAAGGGCATCTGCAATATCGGTCTTAAAGTTATTGGTACGAGCTTCAATTGAACAGGTCTCACACCCTGCCACTTTTAGTGAAGTGAAGAATTTTTTATAAATCTCAACTACGCCCTCGCAATCTTTTGTTGAGGGATAAGCTCGTTTTTCGGGCTCTGCAATATGAGAATGTAAAAGCTCACCTTTAAAATCAGCGATGCCATCAATACTGTCTTTATTACCGTAAACGTGATAAAGGTCCGCAAGTCCGGCAACATTACTTTTTCCGCTCATACGGGCAATTTCAATACCGTCTGCAACAGTATGAATCATTGAAGATTCGCAAAATCTCAAAGGCTCCATCACGATTATGCAACCTGCTTTTTCAGCTTTTGGAGCGGCATATTCACTTAAGAAAAATGCAAGCTGTTCCTTTGCTTTTTCAAAAGAATAGCCTTTAGGAAAGCTTCTTGCCCCACCTGAACCAAAAACAACCTTCTTAACACCTAAATTCTTTGCACGTTCAAAACCTTTATCGAGATATTCTGTTAATGCACCATAGTCTATGCTGTCCCCGACAACCTTTAATTCTCCGGGTATAAAGCCGTTTGCCGCAAGACAAGGCAGATTGTTTTCTCTCAAATAGTTTTTGCAATCATTAAATTTTTCATCATCAAACTTTGCAAGACTTCCGAAACCGCATTCATAATAGTCAATGCCGTTTTCAGATGCAAATTTTATGCTCTCGAAATCATCAAGACCTCGGCAAACTCCGAATTTCATCACATCAATTCTCCTCTTGCGTTATTAATCATTTCAAATGCATTATCAAGCTGAGTCTGAGTAATTTCGCCACCGCCTGTAATTCTTGCAATTTCCTTTTTTCTGCCCTCTAAATCAAGAAGAGTTACACCCGTATAAGTTTTCCCGTCACGAACTGCTTTTTCTATAAGATAATGACTGTCTGCATAAGACATCAACTGTGCAAGATGTGTAACACAAAGCACCTGTTTCCCCTTTGATACATCTTTCAACTTTGAGGCAACCTTCAAAGCTGCTCTGCCACTGACACCTGCATCAATTTCATCAAAAATCATTGTGGGAATTTTATCTTTATCAGCAAGAACGGTTTTAAGAGCCAACATTATTCTTGAGAGTTCGCCACCACTTGCAATTTTAGCAATTGGTTTCGGGATTTCACCAACATTGGCAGAAATAAGAAATTCTACACTATCAACGCCATTTTCGCACAAATCAACTTCTTTGAAATCCACAATAAACTGCACACTCGGCATATCAAGAAAACGAAGCTCATCACAAACCTTTTCACAGAATGTTTTTGCTTCTTCCTTTCTCATTTCAGAAAGCTTTTTTGCAAGATTTTCTGTTTCAATCAGTTTTTGGGAATATTTAATTTTAAGTTCATCAAGAACCTCATCAGAAAGAGAAATTTCGCTTAACTCTTTCTTAGCGTTTTCAAGAAATTCAAGCATATCTTCTTCGGTTTCACCATATTTTTTACTTAATTTATATAGTAAATCAAGGCGATTTTCAATTTCTTCAAGCTCAAGAGGATTATATCCATCGCCTGAGATACTGTAACGCAAAGTATCGGCAACATCAGAAAGTTCATAATATAAATCTCCTAGTTTTTCAGAAATAGCCTGAATCTCATTTGAGAATTTACCAATTGAAGAAAGCTCCCTGAAAGCACATGAAACCATCTCAACGGCACCTTTATATGAGTCTCCTCCCGAAAGGGCATCATAAGCTACTGACAAGCTTTCCTGTATTTTTTCAAAATTCTGAAGCTCTGTTCTTCTGTTTTTAAGGCTTTCCCATTCACCCGGATTTATTTCTGCCTTTTCAAGTTCATCAATCTGATAGGAAAGAATATCAATTCTTCTTGCCTTTTCTTCTTTGTTACCTGAAAGCTTTTTAATCTTGGATTTTAGGGTTAAAAGCTCGTCATAAAATCCTCTGTAATCCTCTACAACAGCCGTTAAATCGCCGATTGAATCAATATATGAAATATGAGTTTCGCTATTTAAAAGCTCTCTGTTATCCTGCTGACCATGAATAGAAATAAGCTCTGCACCGATTTCACGCAGAACAGACACGTTTGTTAAAGCATTATTAACCCTACAAACATTTTTATCAGGACTAATAACTCTTGAAACAAGTAAGGTTTTGTCAGGAGTAAGCGGTAATGAAAGCTCTTCGAGTTTATTCTCTACATTATCGCTTATACATGAAAACAACGCAGTTACCCTGGCTTCACTCGCTCCCGTTCTTATAAGCTCGCGTGAGGTTCTGAAACCAAGCACTGCGTTAATAGAGTCCAATACTATAGATTTACCTGCTCCCGTTTCACCGCTCAACACATTAAAGCCCCTTGAAAATTCAATCTCAGCACTTTCGATTATAGCTATGTTTTCAATCTTTAAAACGGAAAGCATAAAGTTTTACCTGCCAATCATTCTGTTAAGTGCTTCTGCAACGCCTCTTGCTTCTTCAGAAGTACGGCAGAGCATAAATATAGTATCGTCACCTGCGATTGTCCCAACAATATCATGAACATTCATCGAGTCAATTGTAGCACAAGCGGCACCTGCAAGACCCGGCGAGCATTTAATTACACAGATGTTACCTGCATAATCAACCTTTGTCATTGCACTTTGAAACAGAGCATCAAACATACCTGAATAACCTGTGTTTTTTGTATTCTCAACTGTATATTTATACACACCATTAGCACCAAGAGTTTTTAAAAGACGCAATTCCTTAACATCTCTTGAAACAGTTGCCTGAGTAACATCATAGCCCTTATCTTTTAAAAGTGCTAAAAGCTCTTCCTGAGTCCCAACTTCATACTGCTCGATTAAATCAAGTATAAGTTTATGTCTTCTCTTTTTCATTTCTTTCACCTTAACCCGATATTTTTTTATTTAAAACCTCAATAAATGTATCGTTTTTTATTTTGATAAATGAAGCAAATTTATCAGATTTTTTAACTGTAACAACTGCACCTTCAGGTATTACTACTGCACTTTGACCATCACAAGAAAGAATCGCTTCTCCGCTGTTATCGTGAGTAATTTCAAGCTCTGAATTCCCACCCAGAACAACCGAACGAGAAATAACACTATGAGCACAAACCGGAGTCAATAAAATACTTTCAACACAAGGGTCAATTACAGGACCACCTGCAGAAAGTGAATAAGCCGTTGAACCCGTTGGCGTTGAAACAATAACACCATCTGCCATATAATTAATAAGCGGTGCACCGTTGCAAGAAACGGAAAGCTTCATAATTCTTATAACACCGCTTCTTGAAACAACTGCATCATTTATGCAATTTGAATGATATATTATTCTATTGGTTTTGTCAAGAATTGAAACAGAAAGCATCATTCTTTTTTCTGTTATATACTCCCCTTTTGCAACTTTAGAAAGAAGCTCAAGCTCATCACTTTCAAGGCAAGCAAGATAAGCTAGTTTACCTGCATTAATACACAAGACCGGTTTATTGTTATCAGTTGCAGCCTTTGCGGCATTTATAAAAGAGCCGTCTCCGCCGACAGAAACAACTATATCGCAAGTGCCCAAAAGAATTTTTTGCTCTCCAAAAATAATATTTGTGAAGTCACCAAAAACATCCTTAAGAGATAAATCCATCAAAACCTGACAATCAAGAGCGAAAAATTCTTTTATCAACGAAATTGTAACAGAATGTGCATTTTCTCTTGTCATATTGGGAATTATAAAAAATTTCATAATGTCACCTTACTTGACGTTTATTTATCCAATACTTTATGCGAACGCTCAACAAGTTCGCCTGCAGTTGAAATAATCTCATCCGAATTCTGCGGTTCATCACATTTTTTCAGATACATAAGATATTCAATATTACCCTCAGGTCCTTTAACAGGAGAATGTTCAAGACCTAAAACTTCAAAAGACTGAGAATTGGCAAATTCTGCAATTGATTTTATAACATTTTCATGAACTGCAGGGTCACGAACAACACCTTTTTTACCAACATTCTCTCTTCCTGCTTCAAACTGAGGTTTTATAAGACAAACAGCTTCTCCGTCATTTTTTAGAAGAGTATACATTACGGGTAAGATTAGCTTCAAAGATATAAACGAAACATCAACTGATGCAAAATCAATATCTTCTGGAATCTGTTCATGAGTAACATAACGGAAATTAGTTCTTTCAAGGTTAACTACTCTTTCATCACTACGCAGTTTCCAGGCAAGTTGACCATAACCAACATCAATTGAATACACCTTTACAGCACCATTCTGGAGCATACAATCAGTAAATCCACCTGTTGAAGCACCAATATCCATACAAAGCTTTCCATTAAGGTCTATGGGGAAAGATTCCATTGCCTTTTCAAGCTTCAAGCCGCCACGACTGACATATTTAAGAGTACTACCTCTTACTTCAATTACATCATCAGACTTAATATCTCGACCTGCTTTAATTTCCTTTTGGTCGTTAACATACACAATACCTGACATAATAAGTGCTTTCGCTTTTTCCCGACTTTCTGCAAATCCTTGCTCAAAAAGCACTATATCAAGCCTTTTTTTATCACTCATTTATTTAACTCCGTTTTAACAACATTATACATTCCGTCAGCATCAAGGGAATACTGCTTTAAAATACTATCAAGTTTACCTTGTTTAACGAAACAATCAGGGAAAGCAGTAAGAGAAAACTCAGCCTTAACATTATTTTCAAGCATCAGTGTTGCAAAGCTTTCACCAACCCCCCCTGTTTTCACGCCCTCTTCAAAGAAAAAGACATTCTTTACATTTACGATACTCTCAATACTTTCTTTAGGGATGGGAACAATAATATTAAGTTTAATAATTCTTACTTTTAATCCGTCATTTTTAAGAAGTTTGTAAGTTTTATAGCAATTGGCAAAAATTCTGCCGTAAGTAACTAAAACAACCTCTGCATCCTCATCACCAAAAACATCAAAGGCTCGCCCGCTACATTCATAATTCTCCGGCATAGAAGGTTGACTACCTCTCGGATATCTTATTACACAAGGTCCATTGCTGTGATAAAGCGAATTAACAAGTGCATTATTAAGTTCGCAATAATAACTGGGTGAATAAACGGTTATATTAGGGATGCCGTTGAAAAATGCTGTATCATATATGCCGTTATGAGTTTCTCCGTCATCTCCCACAATACCTGCTCTGTCAACAGCAATTACCATTCTGCTGTTCTGCAAAGCACAATCGTGAATAAGCTGGTCGTAACAACGTTGTAAAAACGTTGAATATACGACAAAAACAGGTAACATTCCGTTTTTTGAAAGACCAAGAGCAAAAGGAACTGCGTGCTCTTCTGCTATACCGACATCGAACACCCTATCAGGATATTCTTCCGAAAACTTTTTCAAACCCGTTCCTAACGACATTGCCGCAGTAATTGCACAGATTCTTTTATCTTTCGGTGCTTGATTATATAAAAACTCTCCGAATTTTTCAGAGAAATTGTCAGATGAAGCAGTAATTTTTCCACTCACTTTATCAAATGGTGCTACACCATGAAATTCGGATGGTCTCTCTTCTGCCGGTTTATAGCCTTTACCTTTAACAGTATTGACATGAACCAAAACGGGAGCATTTATAAGCTTTGCACCCTCAAGCGCATTGCAAAGTTGATCAATGTTATGACCATCGATTGGCCCCATATATCTGATACCGAAATCTTCAAAAAAATTACTTTCATATAGCATATTTTTTAAATCTGTTTTAATTTTAAATATCTTGTTGGAAAGCTTTTTTCCGAAAACAGGAATTTTTGAAACAACGCGCTCTGTTACAGCCTTCAATTTAAAATAACCTGAGCGAGAACGCATAACTGCAAGTCTTTTTGCAAGATGACCTACGTTTTTTGAAATTGACATACCATTGTCATTAAGAATGATGATAAGCCTTGTGTCCTTCATATGACCTGCATTGTTAAGGGCTTCATATATGAGACCACCGGTAAGAGCACCATCACCTAAAACTGCAATTGCATAGTCCTTTTTACCATTAATTTTATTGGCAGAAGCTATACCTAAAGCGGTTGAAACAGACACACTGCTATGTCCGCTGAAAACGATATCGTGTTCACTTTCATCAGGTCTTGAAAAACCTGAAATACCACCTGCTTGACGAAGAGTTGAAAACTTTTCATATCTTCCTGTGAGAAGTTTATGAGTATATACCTGATGGCCCACATCCCATATAATTTTATCATTCGGGGAATTAAATACTTTATGGAGAGCAATAGTAAGTTCAACCGTGCCTAAATTTGACGCAAGGTGACCACCATTATTGGAAACTGTTGAGATAATAGTATCCCTGACCTCCTCTGCAAGCAAAGGAAGCTGCTTTTCATCCAATTTTTTCAAATCCTGTGGTGATTTTATTCCAAGTAAAATTTCGTGGTTCATTAAATCAATTCTCTCTATGTGCTAAATATTCTGCATATATTTTGAGTGCTTCGTTATTTTCGAATTTATTAAGGGAATTCATTGCTTCGTCTGTAAGCTTCTCAACAAGCTCCTGACATTTTTCAACACCCATAAGGGTTACATAGGTTGATTTACCATTCTGAGTGTCACTTCCTGCAAGCTTGCCGAGTTTTTCAAGGGAGCTTGTAACATCAAGAATATCATCTTTAATCTGAAAAGCCAATCCAATATTCTGAGCAAATATTCTTGCAGCGTTAAACTGCTCTTCTTCTGCACCTGCAACAATGCAACCTAAAACGCAAGCGGCTTCAATTAACGCACCTGTTTTCAACGAATCCATTAATTGCAAGGTTTCAAAATCAGCATCATTATTATTTTCATTAAGCAAATCAACTACCTGACCACCAATCATTCCCCTACTACCTGCAAGAGATGACAATGCAGATACACCGCTTATGGCAGTTTCACTATCATAAAGGCCCTCAAGACAGCCTTTGGAAATTATTTCAAATGCGGCAGTAAGAAGACCATCACCTGCCAAAAGTGCAAATGCTTCGCCATAAACCTTGTGATTTGAGGGTTTACCACGACGATAGTCATCATTATCCATACAAGGCAAATCATCATGGATTAAAGAATACGTATGAATAAACTCAACTGCCTTAGCAAACGGCAATGCAGAATCCACATTACCTCCACAAGCATCACAGAAAAGCATTGTTAAAAGCGGTCTCACCCTCTTACCGCCATTTTTCACACTATATTCCATTGATTCAAAAATCAATTTATATTGAGGCAGATACTCTTTGAAATACCCGTAAAGATTATCTTCAAAGAGTTTGCCGAAACTCTCAATTTTATTCTGCATTTTTATCACCATTCATAAGTGTTATTATCTTCTGCTCCGCATTATCAAGATACTTTGCACATGAATTGAGAAGAACAGTACTCTCGCTGAAAAGTTCGAGAGTTTTTTCTAAGGGTTGTCCTCCCTCTTCTAAAATTGCTACTATCTCTTCTAATCTTTTTAATGATTTTTCATAATTTTGTTCCATAATCATTCTCCAATAATATTTGCTTTGATTTTTCCGTCAGAAAGCTTAATAGAAATGATATCATCCTTTTTCAAATCCTTTACCTTTGTAATCGGCTTATTATTTTTTTCAACAAGTGCATAACCTCTTGAAATAACATTCAAAGGACTTAAAGTATCAAGTTTCCCTGCCAGAGCAGAAATTTTTGATTTATTACTGTCTAATACAGAGTTTGTCAAAGTAGTTATTTTTTCTGTAAGATAAATCAACTCTTTTCTTTGCTCATTTATATTCTTAACAGGATCACGCAAAGCAAGAGTTCTTTCAATTGTATTGATTTTAATTCTTTCGTTATTAATGCTATTGCTTATTAATGAAAAAATATGTTGTCTTAAAAAAAGAAGGTTCGATTTCAATTCCAATATATCAGGAACAGCACATTCTGCTGCTGCAGATGGCGTCGGTGCCCTGAAATCTGCAACAAAATCGCAGATTGTGTAGTCGGTTTCATGACCAACTGCGGAAATGACAGGTATTTCAGAAGCAAAAACAGCTCTTGCGACAACTTCTTCATTAAAAGCCCACAAATCCTCAATGGAACCGCCACCGCGACCAACAATAAGAACATCTGCACATTTTAGATTATTAAATTCATATATGGCTTCAGCAATATCCTCCGCCGCACCATCACCTTGCACCTGACAAGGTCTTAAAACAACTTGTGCAACAGGAAACCTACGTTTTAAAACATTAAAAATATCCTGAACCGCTGCACCGGTGGAAGAGGTAACAACACCTATTTTTTCGGGAAATTGCGGTAGTTGTTTTTTATATTCCTGTCTGAAAAGACCTTCGGCCTCAAGCTTCTTTTTCAATTGCTCAAAGGCAATATTCAAAGCACCTACCCCATCAGGTTGCATATCGTTTATATAAAGCTGATATGAACCGTCTCGAGGAAAAAGAGAAACTGTTGCGAGAGCGAGAACTTTCATCCCGTTTTCTGGTTCAAAACGTAATTTAGATGCATTACCTGAAAACATGACCGCTTTTATTGACGCTGTTTCGTCCTTAATTGTCATATATAAATGACCGCTATAATGGGCTTTATAGTTAGAAATCTCCCCTGTTACAAATATGTGGGCAAGGTTTTCATCTCTATCAAGAACACCCTTTACATAATTATTCAATTGTGAAACACTGTAAACAGTTGGCGAGGGTGTAATCATAGTTTACTCCATTTATTTTAGTGATGTTAAAAAGGCTATGCCTGCCGCATTATCGCAAGAAAATTCAGGCTCTGCAAAAGATGCATCAAAACGAGACTTAATTATATCTTTAATTATTTTATCCGACATTACTCCACCGGCAAAAATAATAGGTAGGTCACCGAATTTTCCAAGGGCATATTCAGTCATTGCTGTTATTGTATCTGCTATATAACATAACAGAAACTTTGCTGTATCTTCTTTTGTTTCACCGATTTCAAGCATTTTTAAGCACTTATTTTCAAGACCCGAAAGAGAACAAAACCCATCTCTCAGTTTTATTTTATTTTTATAAATTTTTTTCGATTTTTCCGCTAATTTTTCAAGACCTGTTCCCGCAGGAAAAGGTATTCCCATTCTGACACCAATCCTATCAACTGCCTGACCAGCTTTTAAATCATTAGAACAGGAAATCGGTGTTATTTTGATTATGCTCTCATCATCAGGTTCACAAAGCACCAAATCCGTTGTTCCACCTGAAATATGAAAAGCTAAAAATCTTTGCTTTAACAAATCAGTTCGTTTTGCAGAATATAAGGCTGCGGCAATATGACCTTGTTGATGGGAAAAGCTATAAAAGGGCACTTTCAAAACATTTGCAACAGTTCTTGCTGCATTTTCACCAACCAAAAAGCAAGGCATATAAGAACCTTCTTGGGTTGTGGGGGTAACAGATGCACCGACTGCTTCAATCTTACCGGAATAATCAGCTATAACACATTCTAAAAGTTCTGCATAGGCTTTGGTATGGTGATACACCGCATCACTCTGCCTGATTCCCCTCTCACCCTCTTTAACGGGTAAAAGACGCTTATTATGAATAACATCACCATTGTTAAAAATAGCAACTGAGGTGGTGTAGTTACTTGTATCAAATCCTAAAAAGCCACTCATATTAATTATGCCTTTGCGATAGTTCCGAGAATACCGTTGATAAATGAAGCATCTTCATTTGTTCCGTATTTCTTTGCAAGTTCAACCGCTTCGTTAACAGCGACGCCATTGGGAACATCCTCAATATATTTAATTTCTGTAACCGCAAGTCGTAAAATAGCAAGAGAAACCTTTGGCAATCTTGCTAAACTCCAATCCTGTGAATTAGATTCAATAATTTCATCAATTTCAACCAAATGCTCTTCAACTTTATTAAGCGTGTTTTCAGCAAAACTATTTATTTTTATAAGTTCTGCTTCCTTTGCTGTTGCAACAATTTCTGTAATACTTGCTTCATTATCAAATATTTTTTCAAACAACACAATAAATGCCTGTTCTCGTGCTTCTCGTCTTGTCATAATAATCTCCTCGGTTAAATCTTATAATTTATCAATTAAAAATTATATCACAAGAAAAATCAATTATCAAGTAAATATAAAAAAAGGAAGAACAAGTTTCAAACCTGTTCTTCCTTAGTTTTTTAATTATGTCATATGAGACCGTAGTCAAAATCTCTGTATTCTGAAATTTCAGTTACCGTACCCTTTGAGCCAATAGGTGCAATAAGAAGTTGAGCTTCAACAGAGCCGATATAGCTTGTTGTCTGTTTAATAGAAACAATTCTGCTCGTAACAGGATTGAAGATAAGCTCAACTGTGCAGTTTTTGTAAGTTACATTTGAAGAGGTAAGAGATGTAAGCTTAAGACCTGCACTTACCATATTACCAAACTCTTCGCCTGTAATCACGGGGAACATAGCGCTTGTGAAGCTTGCTGCATCTTTAGCATCAGGAGCAGTTATAGCGGGGTCTGCTTCTTCACGCAAAGTAATAGTTATCTTCTGAGTTCCATCTTCAAGCTTAACAATAGTTGCAGATTCAATAGCATCAGCAGCATCTGCGTTTGCGAGCATACCCGCATAATTTTCATTATTAATAAGGAATTCGGATGTAGCTTCATTCGCAGGAACAACAATGGGGCTTGCTTCTGCATTTTCTTTGGAAACAAAATAATCGGGATTTGCTGACTGAAGTCCGCACAGAAGAATTGCATCCATATTCTTATCCAAGGTTCTGTATGTAACCTTTGTGAATGAGGGTTTGCCGATCTTCTTTGCATAGTTAACTATAGTGTTGTATTTTGCAAGAACATCTTTTTTATTTGCGATAGATTCTTTAGATTCAGTGGTAGATTCTGTTGTTTCAGTTGTTTCTTCACCTGATCCGCCACCAAGACCACCAAGCAATCCGCCAACCATATCCATAATGCCGTCAAGTTCAATTCCACCAAGAAGACCCGTAACCATACCTAAAATATCGCCTATACCACCACTGCTTGAACCGCTATCATCTGCAGGTGCTGTAGTTGCAGTTGAAGTTGTATCTGATGAAGGCTCTGTGCTTTCAGACTCTGTTGTGGGAGCTTCAGTTGAAGGTTGAGTTGTGGGAGCTTCTGTTGTTGCAGGAGCAGTAACTGCAGGCGCAGTTGTCTGAGGTCCTGCAATATTGCTGTCATCAACAACATTATCAATAATCTGGTCAACGACCGGAATATTTGTTTTTAATTTACGTTTAGTCTGCATATAGTAGGTTGAAGCAACAAGCTTAACAGCTGCACTTGAAAGAATACCTACAACCATTGTAGTAACAAGCAACAAGGCAATAACTTTTTTGAGCCTGCCGCTGTTTTCTAAGTTTTTCATCCGAGTATCCCCCTTGATACCTATTAATTCCTATTCATTTTACACAAAAAACATTGAAAAGTCAATATGAAATACAATTATGTTTAATCTATTTTTCCATTTTTAAAAAATTCGTGAAAAGCTATAAATATTATTACCTTTATTTAGCAAAATTGATGATTGAAAAAGTCTTAATTATGTTATAGAATATATAAACAAATAATATTGTCAAACTTTGGGCAATATAAAAGGAGATTAAAACCATGAAAAAAAGCAGATTAACAAAAATCATTGCTGTTATTCTTTCGCTGACTATTGCTTTTGCATCTTTCGGCGCAGTAACAGCAGGCGCTTCCAGCATTTATCCAATTATTAGTGGTGAAAGCGAAAATGCCATCGGTGTAATTTTTTCTGACATCATTGAAACATTATTAAATTTCATCTTAAAACTTTTCTCAGGATTATTTGATGATGGTCCCGGATTTGTTACACAAGACGATGCTTATGAGAAAGCTGCACAGAACTTCTATTCCGGCACCGGCAACGAATTCCGCACCTCTGCTGAGAACGATGCACAGTGGCATCTCGGTTATTCTAATGCAAGCCTCATCCCCGACGATTACAGCAACGGCACATATTATATCGGCGGTTATATCGCAATCGAAAACGGTTTCTCAAACGTTGTTGAAGGAATTGCTGAAATTCCCGGTCTCGGAAAAGACGATATGAAGGTTCGTTGCATCGCTATCAATGACGGCACAGATAAAGGTACTGCTTTGTTTGCAACTATCGACTGTATCGGTATCACAAATGCTGATATCAAGGATATCCGTGCTCTTCTTGCTACATACGCTGAAGAAAACAACATTGTTTCAATCAATGTTTCTTCAACTCATACTCATAGCTGTATTGATACGGAAGGTCTTTGGACAAAGCTTCTTTATAAACTCGCTCACAATGGTATTGTAAACGGAACAGGCAAAGATGAAGAACTTGTTCAGGGTACAAACCCGGCTTATATGGCTTTCCTTAAAGAAAAAGTTGCAGACGCTCTTATTGAGGCAAACGAAGCTTTGGAACCCGGTGTTCTTACATATACAGAAAAAGACCTTGGTCAAGACTATTTCAACAACAAAAACCGTCCTTCATCCGGTGTTATCAATCCTGAAACAGGATTAAAAGAAATTGCTATGACTGATATCTCCAGATTTATTTTCACCCCCGATGATGAAGCTATAGCTCCTACAATGATGCTCAACATTGCTGCTCATCCTGATGTTGCAGGCCTTCCCACTGAATCAAACTCCGGTCGTGAAATCAGTGGTGACTACCTCTTCTATTGCGGCAAATTCCTTGAAGATGCAGGATATAACTTTATGTTCTTCCAGGGTGCTATTGCAGGTATTTATATGTCAAGAAGCGTTACCGGTGACGGCGTTCCTACTGAGCAGAGAGTTGAAGAATCTCAGAGATATGGCTTTGAGCTTGCAAGAATGGCTCTTGCCCTTACAATGACAAAAGAACAAGTTGAAGCAGACGATATGCTCAATTGTGCAGAAGAAATAGCTGAATATGGTGATGAGGAAGGCTATTCAATCTGGTACGAAAACTGGAACAAGGATGAAGATGGCAATGATGTAATCCCTGAAGAAAAAATCGTTGAACCTTTCCTTAATCTTCTCATTACTCAAGTTGAAATCCCGATTTCAAACCACCTTATTGAAGCTGTTGGTAAGCTTAACCTTGCTAATTATGTTGTTATAACAAAAGAAGATGGTACTTATGCAACAATTACTGAGGTTGGTTATATGGAAATGGGCAATCAGTTTAAAACTGTATTCCTTCCCGGTGAAATTTGTCAGGACCTTATTGCTCCTAATGGTGCTTCATTATTATCTCAGTATTCTGTAACAGCAACCAGATTCCAAGCTTCTCCCGCATGTGTGATTTTTGGTAATGATGTTAAATGCTTCGGTCTTATGAACGATGCTATCGGTTATGTTGTTCCCGATAATGACTATACAATGGGTGACCCCGTTAACCACTACCATGAACTTATCTCCCTTGGTAAAAATGTTGCATCCGCTCTTATGAACGGACTTAGCGAGCTCAACTCACAAATTGTAAGAGTTTAATTTACTTAATCTGCAAACATATAAATTCCCCCTCGGTTCAGAATCCGAGGGGGATATTTTTGTTTAAAACACATCTTTGGAATATTCAATAACGCTTTGTTGCCTTTTTTCAGCAAGCTCGGCGTACATCCATTCTCTTTTTTGCTTTGATATAGGCCAGAGGAATTTAGGTACTATTCTTAAAATCCCCGTTACTGTAGGAACAATAGTACAAAGGGCAAATTCCCAGAATTTTGTTCTATCATTCTGAGTTCCGATTTCAAGGCCCTGAACATACCCTATTCGTTTCATTATCAAACTTGTAACAGAACCTAGTAATGCAGATTGTATTTTTAATATCAGCCCTTTTGCAACACCTGTTGTGGCTTCCATACGATAGCCATTTTTCCATTCACAATAATCCATAGCTTCATTCCATAGGTCTGCATTAATAACCTTAGAAATACCCCAGGACCATTTAACAAACCATTCTTTCAAACCAAATGCAATACACATAGGAATGGTCTTTTTGAACATTGTTTTTTTACTTGTCATACCAAACAAGAAAACCGCAGTTGTTATCGCACTGTTATAGATATCGTTAAAAATCCACAAAGACTTTGATGAAAATCTTTTTCTTAATGGACCAACAAAAGCATAACTTATACTACCATTCATTGATGATGGTATATTTAATAATGTAATAAGAGAGTAACTGCCAAGAACATCTATAAAGTAATTTGTTTCACTTTTACTGATTGAAAAGTTTCCTAAAAATTCCGATAAGCACATAAGCAAAACGGGATAGTTCGAAACAATAGCTTTCATACCCTGCTTAACGCTTGGCTTCTCAATAGATTGGGGAACTCTTTCCTTTGACTGAAGGAAGAACCAGAATGTGCAAAGAGAGGAAATCAATGCTGTTCCTCCACCCATAACCATAAATACGGAGCTGAGCTTCCATTTAACAACTTTGTTATTAACAAGGTCAATAAGCACACCCATTATATAACGGGGTAAATCCTCCCCCATATAACCGGTTAGTAGCTCTGCAAGGGTAATCAACCGTATTCGTTCATTGGGGTTAGGCGTTATTGTTGACATATAACCACTTTTGGCAACATTGGTAAATGTACCTGCGGTTTCATTTATAATAGCAAATATATAGTAATAAATCAGTTTCGGCAAATGAGTTCCTGCAGTGTTCGGAAAGAATAACGGAAGCAACCAGGTAAATATGCTTATTATCGTTAACGGAAGCTGCATACCCACTAGGTAAGGTCTGAATTTGCCAATTCGGGTTCTTGTTCCGTCAACGATAACAGATATAAAGGTGTCATTGACTATATCCCACGCAGCAGTAACAAGATTCATTACCGCACTTACCCCAAAATCAATATTAACTACATCCCATATATACCTTTCGGTGAAGGAATTAATATTAAAAGAGTTGGACCAGTCATTTAAAAGATAAGCAACTGTTTCTCGAACACCAACATAATTGAAGCCTTCATAATACCTTACACTTTCTTTTTCAGAAACATCAGTAACATTTATAGTTTCTCTATCACTCATAAAAACACCTCCCTATTCTTCCGAAACATTTACGGTGCATGAATCTGTAAATGTTTCTCCGAGGTAACTGAGTTCAACTGTTATTGTTATGGGTACGTCACATTTCTTCAAACCTTTAACATAACCCATTTCATCAACAGTTACAAATTCTTCGTTGGATGATAAAAACTTAACAGTATATTTGCTGTCGTCATCGATTATTGCATTAACATTAAGCATGTGCTCTTCGCCTTCATTGACAGTAACGTCATCTTCAACAAGCGTAATTCCGGCATAAGAATATTCATAGGTATCTGTTGAAACATAAGTAAAAGAGATTTGTTTTTTGCCAAAAAATTCTGTAGTATTTATAAAATCAGCATCAAATGTAACAGCATATTTTCTTATTACATTTATATATTGTATTTCATTATTTGTGCGGTTAACCTTTGCTTTTATTGTAAAGCTATCAGGTTTCGCGTTATAGTTTTCGATTTTGCAATTAGTTTTTACAGCATCAATAAATTTCTCTTTTGCCAAAGTATCATCTTCAACACAAAGCATTTCAGAGAGTTTCTTGGTATATGCTTTACTTTCAATATCAACTTCGTAAATTAAATAATAATACTCCTCATCAACCGGATTTCCCTCATCATCAAAAACACTTTCACCGTTTTCATCCACCTGACCAATTGAAAATACGGCGTTTTTCAATACATTTTCATTGATTATAAGAGAGAGTTTTTTGCTGTTATCCTTTTCAAAAGTACCAAAGAAATCTTCCGCATAGTAGTCATCAACTGCAGAAAGTATTCTATTTTTAGCAAAATCAAGCAAAGCTTCATCTTTTTCTTGATTCTCAGAAGAATTCAAAACTTTTATATCACTGACAGAAACATCTGTATAGGTTTTTGTTTTAACAAATCTATCGTTTGTTTTTAAAACAAGCTTATTAATATATTCAACCAAAATATCCTCCGACGAATTAAGCTCTGTTTTACTAATTATCGTTTTGTTTTCAGTTATATTTGTATTATCATCTGAATTTTTAACAGTTATAATAAGCACCACTAAACAAAGAGCAAGGGCAACAACAGAGCAAATACCGAAGGCAACAAATTGTTTTATTTTGTTATTCATTTTATTTGCCCTCCCCTTTAGCAGATTGGACAAGTTTTTCCTTCTCCTCTTTTTCCAAAAGACGTTTTACCTTTTCTTCTTCAGATTCTAAAACAGGCAAGGGTAAATCACTATAAGAAATCTCCCCGTTCTTAATCTGTTTTCGTATTTGTACTCTTTCCAAATCAATATCTTTTATTTCAGGTTGTATATTTTTTGTAACAATAAGTCTGTTTAAAATAAAAATCAACAGCAAAACTGCAAAACAGGCAATTGAACCGAAGCCTGCTTTGGCAACAACAAATGTATATTCAGAAAGTGTTTTATCTAAGGTAAAACTGATAGCTGCACATACTAAAGAAATAATCATACCCGCCATTGAAAAAATCTGTGCTTTCTCTGCACTTTTACGAATATTGATAAAAGACAACAATAAAGTTACAAAAACACCTAATCCGCAAATAAAAATCAAAACAATTAAACATAACAATAAAAGAAACGAAGCTGTAAGTGTCGGTGTATAAGAACCCAAATCAAAGACAGCCTTTAAGGTTCCGTCAGTAAAAGCCTGATAAATTCCAAATGCACCAAAACTGAATTTTGCAGAAAACATATTGAAGTTTGCTTCAACAGTTGCAAAAGGAACAAAAATTGCACCAATAGCCAGAACCATTGCAATAATTCTCATTATCTGAATTTTACCACCAATAAAAGCGTTTTTCAGTTTTGCAGTTAAAATATGAAAAGTTGCATATTCAAGCTCGCATTTTTTAGCATCTTCCGTAAGCAAAGCTTCTTGCTGAGCGTAAAAAATATTAACACCACAATACTTACAATTGGGTGCAAGCTCAAACCTGCCTATTTCTTTGTTACAATTAGGGCATTTCATTTTATCACCTTATTTCTATCAGTTTTCTAATAAAAATTCCACCAATTCCCCCACCTTTTGAGGACGAGGTTTATTTATTTTGAAAAGCAAATCATCAATATTCTTTTCAACTGCGTCAATTTCTCGTTTGAAATCCTGTGCAGATACACGAAGAACACCAAAACGCACCGCAGAAAGCTGAATAAGATTGTCGGAGGTTACAACGCGAACATTCTCATTTTTACCGATATCGCTTATAAGCTTTTCGATGTAGTTATCTCCAAGTTCACGCTCTTTGGTATAGACTACATGAATGTTATTATAATTAAATCTCTGTCCATTATTGCCCGATACCTTATAAGCATCAAAAACAACAATTGTTTCGCATTTTGTGAAAGCGGAATAATTGCAAAGTATATCTAACAGCTTGTCACGGGCGAAACTAAGGTTCTCGTTTGCTGTTTGCTTTAATTCGTCCCATGCAAAAATAACATTGTAACCGTCAACAATAACATACTTCTTGCGGATATCTGTATTATATTCCGTAGTAGCAGGTTTTGCAGGGATTTTATTATGACTATATCTGTAAAACGGGTGCTTGTCTTCGCCAAATTCACGATTCATTATAGCTTCAAGCTCTTTATCGTCTATATGAAAATTCCTTTTATTGAGATTAATCTCATAAGGTGTTTTTTCTTGCTCAAGACAGGAATCAATATGCATATATTCGAAAACCTTGTCCCATTTAACATTAAAGCCTGCACCATGAGCACAAAAAACAGAATCGGGAGTATTCTCCAAATCGCTTTCAGGAGAATATTTTGAAATTTCAATTACTTCATTTGAATTATGACAAACATCATAACCGCATACCTCAAGGAACAATCTGCCTTTACCGCTTGTATAAGCAGCAACCTCGGAAGCATAGCCGTTTAAGGTTGTAACAGGTGCTTTACCCGTTAAAACACTTATTCCGTTCAAGTCCTCGGGAGAATCAATAGTTCCGTTTTTCATTCTTATATCATTGATAGCCCTGCCGATTTGCTCAGTGGGAACTTCAAGACGGAAGCTGTAATACGGTTCTAAAAGAATGGATTTAGCCTGCATAAGACCTTGCCTTACGGCTCTGTAGGTAGACTGCCTGAAATCCCCACCCTCCGTATGCTTTAAATGGGCTCTGCCGGCTGCAAGAGTAATTTTAATATCTGTAACAGGCGAACCTGTAAGTACGCCTAAATGCTCTTTTTCGGACAAATGACCCATAATTAAATTCTGCCAGTTTCGGCTTAATGAATCCTCACTGCATTTTGAAGAGAAAACAAGCCCACTTCCTCTCGGTAAAGGCTCTAAAATCAAATGTACCTCGGCATAATGCCTTAAGGGTTCATAGTGTCCTACACCCTCAACTTTATTTTCGATGGATTCTTTATAAAGCACTTTACCGCTGTCGATTTGCACCTCAACATTAAATCGTGTTGAAATAATGCTTTTGAGAATTTCAGTCTGAACCTCACCCATCAAGGAAACATAAATTTCCTGCAAGTATGTGTTCCAGGTAATATGTAACTGTGGGTCTTCTGCTTCAAGTTCTTTTAGTTTAGGAAAAAAGGTTTTCGGGTCGCAATCTTTGGGCAAAACAATTCTATAATTCATAACAGGCTCTAAAAAGGCTTTCCCAAAAGATTCTTCAAATCCCAATCCATCGCCCGTATTAACCGAGTTAATGCCTGTGAGAGCATATATACCGCCACTTGAGGCTTCCTCAACAGTTATAAATTTCTCACCCGAATAAACTCTAATATTGTTTACCTTTTCGTTTTTATCGTTTATAGAAATTATATCTTTAACCTTTAAGGAACCGCCCGTTACTTTTATATGAGTTATTCTTTCACCTTTATTATCGTGGGTTATTTTATAAACCTTTGCACCAAATTCGTCGGGATAATTATTTACTGAAATATAATTTTCAAGACCACTTATAAATTCATCGACACCAGTCCCTTTTAAGCCTGAGCCAAAATAGCAAGGTGTGCATTTACGATTTCTTATAAGCTCTTTAATTTGGTCTTTTTCAACTATTCCCTTTTCTAAATATGCATCCAAGGCTTCTTCATCGCACATTGAAGCATTTTCGAAGAAATCATTTGAGGAATCATCAGAAAAATCAATACAATTATCAGAGCAATGCTCTTTCAAATCAGCTATAAGCTCTTCCTTCGAAAGCCTTGCATAGTCCATTTTTGTTACAAAAATAAAAGTCGGAATATTATAGGCACAAAGAAGCTTCCAAAGAGTTCTTGTATGAGCCTGAACACCATCAGTTCCGCTTATAACAAGAATCGCATAATCAAGAATTTTAAGCATTCTTTCGGTTTCTGCAGAAAAGTCCACGTGTCCCGGGGTATCGAGAAGATTAATCTCTAAATCCCCTATGTTGAATACAGTCTGACCTGCAAAAATTGTAATACCTCTTTCACGCTCAAGGGTATGGGTATCCAAAGCCGTGTCACCATTATCAACACGACCTATTTTCCTTATTTTGCCCGATTTATAAAGTAATGTTTCTGCAAGAGTTGTTTTCCCTGCATCCACATGGGCAATGATACCTACTACCACTTTTTTCATAAAATAAACCTATTTTAAAAACCGACAGAACTTTTTTGCTCTGTCGGTATTTTATTTATAAATTACGCTTTAAAATCAACTGAAATTTTACCGTCAATTGCAGTAACATTAATCTCGTTAACAAGAGTGCCTGCATTATCAATAAGAATATTTGCGATTTTATCTTCAACTTCTTTTCTTATTGTTCTTCTTATATCACGGGCACCTCGACCGCCATCTTCGGATAAACCAGCAATTATTTCATATACACCCGCTCCGATAACAAGGTCAATACCTTTATCTTTAAGAGGTGATTTAAGTTCGCCCAAAAGAACTTCTGCAATCTTAACAAGTTCTTCTTTTCCGAGAGTGTTGAAGGTTACAATTTCATCAACTCTTCCCAAAAATTCAGGTCTCAAAAATTCTTTTAAGGCTTTCATCGTTTTATCTTTAGAAGCCTGATTCTTATCACGATTGAAGCCAAGGGCGTTTTCGCTGATATGACTACCTGCATTGGAGGTCATAATAATAACAGTATTTTCAAAGCTTACTGTTCTGCCCTGAGCATCGTTTGTTTTGCCCTCATCAAGAATCTGAAGAAGAATGTTAAGAACATCGGGATGAGCTTTTTCAATTTCATCGAAAAGAACAACCGAATAAGGCTTTCTCCTTACCTTTTCAGTAAGCTGACCTGCTTCATCATAGCCAACATAACCGGGAGGTGAACCGATAAGACGAGAAACGCTGTGCTTCTCCATAAACTCGGACATATCAAGACGAATGAGAGTTTCAGGAGTTTCAAAAAGCTCATTTGCAAGCTGTTTAACAAGCTCTGTTTTACCAACACCTGTTGGACCAACAAAAATGAAAGATGCAGGTTTTCTTACAGCAGAAATCTGAACTCTGCTTCTTCTGATAGCAGCGGCAAGAACCTCAATTGCTTCATCCTGACCGATAATTCTCTGTTTAAGCTTGCTTTCAAGACCCGAAAGCTTTCTCATATCATTTTCGATAATTTTAGAAGTTGGAATACCTGTCCATAGATTAATAACTCTGGCAATATCTTCCTCGGTAACATCGTTATCATCAGCTTTGATTTTAACCTGAGCTGCTTCTTTTTCAAGAGCAATTTTTTCTGCTTTGAGATTCGAAATTGCTTCATAATCAGGACCATCTTCAGCAGTTGTATCAAGTAATTCTTCCTGACGCTCGTTTAAATCTTCAATTTTTGCCATAAGCTTCTGATAATCACTTATAGCAACGTTGCGAAGGTTTGCACAAGTGCAAGCCTCATCAAGAAGGTCAATGGCTTTATCGGGTAAAAATCTGTCGTTAATATATCTTTCAGAAAGGTGAACTGCTCTGTAAACAAGAGCATCGGAAATTTTAACTTTATGGAAATCCTCGTAATATTCTTTAATACCCACAAGCATCTTAAAACATTCTTCAACCGATGGTTCTTCAACCTTAACAGGTTGAAATCGTCTTTCGAGAGCGGCGTCTTTTTCAATATGTTTACGGTACTCATTAAAGGTAGTAGCACCGATAACCTGAATCTGTCCTCTTGAAAGAGCAGGTTTTAAGATATTTGCAGCATTCATTGAGCCCTCTGCGTCACCTGTACCTACAAGGTTATGAACCTCATCAATAAAGAGGATTATATTCCCCTCTTCCTTAACCTCGTCAACAAGACCTTTAATTCTGCTTTCAAACTGACCGCGGAACTGAGTTCCTGCAACAAGAGATGTCAAGTCAAGAAGATGGATTTCTTTATCTGCAATTCTTGCAGGAACATCACCCGAGGCAATTTTAAGAGCGAGACCCTCTGCAATAGCAGTTTTACCAACACCGGGCTCACCGATTAAACAAGGGTTATTCTTTGTTCTTCTGCAAAGAATTTGAGTAACTCTGTAAATTTCGGTTTCTCTACCGATAATTCTGTCAATTTTGCCGTCCCTTGCCCTTGCAGTAAGGTCGGTACAATATGAATTCAGGAATTTCCTTTTTGTTTTGTGTTTTTTCTTTTTCTTCTTGCCTTTATTATCTTCATTTTCCTCTTTCTCTTCTTCAACCTCTTCTTCAACAGGGGAAGAATTGTTCTCCATAGGATTATTATTAAGGAAATTCTGCATAAAAGGCATAGTTCCTGCGCCGCCAAGCTGGAAATCATCCATATTTTCCATCATATCGCCAAACTGCTCGCTGACAGCTTCAATATCGTCTTCTGTGATGCCCATACTCTGCATCATCTGTTTAATAGGTCCGATATTAAGTTCGGTTGCACATTTTATGCAATAACCTTCCTGGGTTGTTTTGTCCCCATCAACGCGGGAAACGAAAATTACTGCAGGGCGTTTTTTACATTTTGTGCATATCATTTTATTATTCATTTATTTCTCCTGGGAATAGTATAAATATTGTAAACGTTTAAATTATTTTTTTGAAAAACGTTCCTTAAACTGACGGAATGTTCCGGGAAGATAACTTGCAAATGCTACAAGAGTTAGTATTGCCGAAATAATAACAAGTATCATCATAAGAATATTGGGAAGAGTGAACACTGTTCTGAAAACGCCAACCTCGGGACCAAAAGCAATAACTAAAATCATAATTGCATAGAATGCAAAGGTTGCAACCTTACCATAGATTTCAGCCGCACCGGGACGAATCCCACAAGCAAGCATTACCGCTCCGCCAAGAACCATAACAATCTCTTTAACTATAAATACAAGGAATACCCAACTGAATGCTTTTAAAGTTTCATCCTGTGCCTTATTAAAGGACATAAACAAAAGCACGGCAAGTGTAACCTGAGTCAATTTGTCAGCAACGGGATCAAGCATTTTACCTAATGCACTTATTTGATTGAATTTACGAGCAATTTTCCCATCAAAGAAATCAGAAAGACCGGAAAGAACGAGTGTTAATATTGCCCAACCGTATTCTTGCTTGTAGAACAATACTGCAAAAACAGGTATGAGAAGAATTCTTATAACACTGAGTAAATTTGGAATTGTCCAACAACCTTTAAATAAATCCTTCATTTTCTTTCTCCTTAACCGATAAGATTAACTATGGGGTTATTTTCAATAATTACCGCATAAATTTTAGAATTATTAATTGCTTCAATAACAGGACCTGCTCCTGACATACCTGCAATAAAATAAAAAACAGTACAAGCAACAAAAACAACAGCTGCAGCTTTTACGATACCTATCACTCCGCCAAGACCTGCATTAAGTTTACCTAAAAGAGGAATATCATTTGCTTTTTTGAAAATACCTGCAATAAATTTCAATGCAATGGTAATAATAACAAACATTGCTACAAATGTTATAACTTCTGTAACATTTATCATAATCGGATGACCAACTTTATCCACAGCAAGTTTAATCAAAGCATCATCGGAAAGGTTTCCGCCGGAAGACATTGAAAAAGCTAAAGAATTAAAATTAACGCCCATAACTTCTGCAAGTTTTACGGCACCCTGGGGCAATCCATCAATCATAGCACTTACTTTATCAGCAACACTCAAGCTTGATGAAATATCATCCAACACTCTTGTAAAACGAGTTTCAACCAAATCACGAACGAAAAGGTTGTAAGCACCTTCTGCCACAGGTTCAAAAAACATATAGGAAACAACAGCAGAAATTGCAACTGCAAAAGTATCAATAACTGTTGAAATAAAACCTTTCCTATAAGCTGCAACTACTATAAAAACAAAAAGTGCAATAATAAGAATATCAACTATGTAAGCCATATAAAAACCTCCTAATCAATTACTTAACTCAATTGTCGAATTACCGTAAGCATAGCATCGTGAAAGCTTATCAAGAGAAAATACAAAGATATATCTATCAGTTGCTAAAATACTTCTGGCATCACCTTTAATATCAATACGGCTTATTTCTCTTCCGTTTAAATTATAAACCATTATACAGTTTTCGGCAAGAGCAAATATATATTTCTCACTCATTGTAACGCTTTTAACGGCATAATTTATAGAAATATCTGCTTTTTCTTTACCTACCGGGGAATATACGCAAACGGAAAAATCGTTTGCACTACCATATTTTGCCAAAGAAACAATGCTTTTGCCGTTATCAACACAATCAAAAGAATTAAATTCCGAAGAATAATATTGCTTTATTGTTTCATAACTTTCACCTTTTTTGGTGATTTTATAAACCCCCGTATCCGAAAACAAAGTTAATGTATTGACCGCTGTAAAATTCAAATCAAATACAGCAGAACCTGATATAGTCTGTGAATTAAGGGGTTCCTGATAATCAAAGCCAAAATATTTAACGCAAGTGAATACCTCACCGTTTTCAGCACCAATAACTGCAACACCTGCAAATTTACCATTTGGAGCTAATGCAATTGAAGCAATATGCTCATAAGCACAATTCCATTGGAATTTAACCTTATTTGTTGCTGAATAAACAATTAATTCACTTGTTGATTCTTCACCGAGAGTTCCAAGTGCATAATTGCCACTTTCTCCATATTCAGCACAAATTATGGGATTGGAAGCTTCTCCGGTATATGCTACTTTTTTTTCGTTAATAAGCATATAGCTCTTATAACCTCTGTCAAACACAACCCCTCTGTCACCGTTAACAGAAATCGCAGGTGATGAAAAACTATGGGGTTGAGAATAAACAAGTTTTCCGCTTTGAGAATAAACTGAAAAATTTTCCGTTGTTAAAATGATAATATTGTCTCCGATTATTGCTGTATTAACAGTTGAATCAGTATTAACAACAATTGGGAAATTATCGGAGTCCTGAAGTACAAAAGAAGAAAATCTTGAACTTAAAGCGTCAAATGGAATTATACCGACAGAAGACAAAAAATAAACAAAAACAAAAACTGCAACAAGAACACCTGCAATAATCATTTTGCTTTGAGTTTTCTGAGAAAAACGAGGAACTTTTCCATAACCGGTAAAACCACTGTTTAACTCTGTTACTTTAACTTTCAATATTCTCACCTCCGTAATAAACTTTATTTAAGTATAATCCATCAGGTATTGCTGTAACACCTGCTTTTGTTCTGTCACCATCTTTTATAATTTGAGGAATATCGCTTGCTTTAATTCTACCGTTATTTACATAAAAAAGCGTACCCACCATAATTCTGACCATATTGTAAAGGAAACCATTACCGCATACGCGAAATTTAACCAAATCGCCTTCGCGTATAACAGCAGCGCTATAAATTGTTCTAACTTTTGATTTTACCTGTGCATCTGCTGCGCAAAACGCAGAAAAATCGTATGTACCCACAAAATACTGTGCCGCCTCATTCATTAAATCAACATCAATTTTGTATTTATAATTGAATGCTCTTTTATATAAAAATGGTGAAGGAACCTGAGTATTTTCAATTACATATTCATATTCCTTTTTTACGCAATCAAATCGGGCATTAAATTTATAATCCGCCTCTTTACAAGAGTAAACAGATATTTCTTTCGGTAGTTTTGCAGAAGAAAGTGCAACGGGAAAGTTTTCAGCAGGAATTGTTGACTTAGTTCTCACATTAAAATAATATTCATTAGCATGAACGCCTGCATCAGTTCTGCTGCAACCGATTATGTTCGGTATCTCACCCGTAAGACTTTCCCAAGCCTTTTTCAACTCACCCTGAACTGTCACTGCATTTTCCTGCTGTTGCCAGCCATGAAAAGCAGAGCCGTCAAAGGCTATTTTAAACAATAAATTCCGCATAAATCAAATCACATTTTTAAAATATATATTCAAAACGATTATTGCTGAACAAATAACAGCCATAATAACAAAACTAACAATATCACGATATGTCATTTTCATTTGTCTTAAACGGGTTCTTCCCTCACCGCCTGTATAACAACGGCATGACATAGCATCTGTAAGCTCTATTGCTCTTTTAAATGCAGAGATAAATAGAGGAATAAATATAGGGAATAACGCTTTTATTCTGTTAATTAAATTGCCACTTTCAAAATCTGCCCCCCTCGCCTTCTGAGCAGACATAATTCTGTCAATCTCATCGATAAGAGTAGGAATAAATCTTAAGGCAATTGTCATCATCATAGCGAAGGTATGAACGTCAATCTTAAACACCTTCAAAGGTGACAAAAGTTTCTCAATAGCGTCTGTTAAATCAGTCGGTGCAGTTGTATATGTGAGCAGTGAGCTGATTAATAAAAGAGTAAAAATACGAGTGATAATAAATATCGCATTAAAAATACCCGCATCAGTTATGGTGATAAACTTCCATTGAAAAAGAATATCGCCTGTTTTGATGTAATAAAGCTGAAGAATTGTTGTAAGTAAAACTATTGGTAAAAGCGGTTTAAAGCTCTTTAAAACAAGCTTTGGTGAAATCCTTGTAAGAATAAACACTAATACCGCAAACGCACTCAAAAGCCCTAAAGACCAAAAATTGCGGCAAACAAAAATAAATATTATAAAAATGAAAGTCAATATAATTTTTGTTCGTGCATCTAATTTATGGATTGGTGAGTTACCGGGGAAAAACTGACCGATTGTTATATCTTTAATCATACATTCTCCCCCTTTTCAAGAAATTCAAGAATAGCTTTTTTAGCACCTTCAACCGTATAAGCTGCTTCACCCAAATCGAAGCCGTTTTTCTTTAACTCGAGAAAGATATTTGTGATTTCAGGAACATCAAGGCCCAATTCTGAAAGAAATTCTCCCTTGGAATAAACCTCAGGAACAGTTCCCGAAATGGCTACCTGACCTCTATTCATAACAATAACTCTGTCTGCAACGGATGCAACATCATCCATATTATGAGAAACAAAAATTATTGTACTACCCGTTGATGCATTATAATCTTTGATAAGATTTAACAAAGCATTTTTACCAACGGGGTCAAGTCCTGCGGTTGGTTCATCAAGAATGAGAACCTTAGGCTCCATCGCAATTACACCTGCTATTGCAACTCTTCTCTTTTCACCGCCTGAAAGGTCAAAGGGTGATTTTTCAAGATAATCTTCTGAAAGACCTACATAGGATATTGCTGAAAGAACTCTACTCCTGATTTCATCCTCTGAAAGCCCTCTGTTTTTAGGACCGAAAGCAATATCTTTATATACTGTTGACTCAAAAAGCTGTTGCTCAGGGTATTGAAAGCAAAGTCCTACATTAAAACGACATTTGCGCAAAGCTTCCTTTGATGAGTGAATATCAACACCCTCTAAGAGAACTTCACCCGAATCTGCTTTTAAAAGTCCGTTAAGATGCTGTAAAAGAGTGCTTTTACCCGAACCGGTGTGACCTATAAGAGCAACAATCTCCCCTTGCTCAAAATCGAGAGACACATCTTTAAGAGCACCCGTTTCAAAAGGAGTACCTTTGGAATAGCCATATATTAAATTGTGCACCGAAAGCACAGCCATAATTTAACCTCTGTTATTTTTATATTCTTTAAAAAGTTCTACAAATTCTTCTGCAGTAAGCGGAGTTCCTTTTAAACCAATACCATTCTCTTTTAATGAAACTGCAAGCTCCATTGGTTTCGGGACAGCAAGTCCGATTGATTTTAAAAGCTCTATATTGGAGAACACCTCAGCAGGTGTACCGTCAAGCTCCACCTTGCCGTCATTCATTACAACTACCCTATCGGCCTTAACAGCTTCATCCATAAAATGAGTAACAAGAATTACGGAAATACCAAGTTCATTTTTAAGCTTCAAAAGAGCATTCATAACCTCTCTTCTGCCTTTAGGGTCGAGCATTGCAGTTGGTTCATCAAGAACTATGCAATTAGTTTGCATAGCAATTATGCCTGCAATTGCAACTCTCTGCTTCTGACCACCGGAAAGACGATGGGGTTCGTGTTTTCTGTAATCATACATATCAACAAGCTTTAAAGCTTCGTCAACACGCTTCCTTATTTCATTACGAGGTACACCAAGATTTTCAGGACCGAAAGCAACATCATCTTCAACAATTGTTGCAACAATCTGATTATCGGGATTCTGAAAAACCATACCCACTTTTCGTCTTATCGGTATTTCATTTTTTTCATCGGCAGTATTATAACCATAGGTTGTAACACTACCGTTTGTGGGGTATTCCAAAGCATTAATAAGCTTTGCCATTGTAGATTTACCTGAACCATTATGACCAAGGACACATGTAAACTGACCCTCATAAAAATCAAGGTTAAGATTATTTAAAGCATCTCTTTCTTCATCAGCATAACGGAAATCCACATTTTTAAATTCAATAATCTTATTCATAATCATTTTGTCCACACTGCAGTAGAACCGCAAGGAAGAACAAGACCGCTATCGGTAACCTTAAGACCGATTTCATCGGCGGTCGCAAAACCTCCAAAACGTTTTGCTACTGTTGAATTTAATATGTAACTCATTACTGCAGGAGAAACACCTGCAGTATAAGAGTTAATAAGAACTGCAAGAGAGTTTTCTGTTAAAAGCTCACAACACTGATTCACAAATCCATAAATCTCATTTTCAAGCTTCCAGACTTCTCCGCCCGGACCTCTGCCGTATGAGGGCGGGTCCATAATTATAATATCATATTTGTTTCCACGTCTGATTTCACGGGCAACAAATTTCATACAATCATCAACAATCCAACGAACACTTTTATCTGCAACACCTGAAGATGCTGCGTTTTCTTTAGCCCATTGAACCATACCTTTTGAAGCATCAACATGAACAACAGATGCACCCTTTAAAAGAGCGGAAACCGTTGCAGCACCTGTATACGCAAAAAGATTAAGAACTTTAACATCCTTTCTTCCGCTTTTTTCAATTATATCTGCAACCAAATCCCAGTTACAAGCCTGCTCAGGAAAAACCCCTGTATGCTTAAAGCCCATTGGCTTAAGATTAAATTTCAAATCTCTATATCCAATCTGCCATACTTCAGGAATTTGTCTGTAAAATTCCCAAGAGCCACCGCCCTGATTTGAGCGGTGATATCTTGCGTGGGCTTTTTTCCACATGGGATTTATTCTGTTAGTATTCCAAAGTGCCTGAGGGTCAGGTCTTATGAGAAAAATATCTCCCCAACGTTCAAGGCGTTCACCATCGGAACAATCTATAAGCTCGTAATCCTTCCAAAAGTCAGAAACTCGCATTAAAGTAATCTCTCCTTAACAACCTGCGCTATTTCCTGTGCAAGTCGATTTATCTTTTCTTCATCCTTGCCCTCGAGCATAACCCGGACAAGTGGCTCTGTACCCGAAACCCGAACAAGAACTCTGCCGTCATTGCCAAGCTCTTTTTCTGCTTCTGCTATTGCATTTTTTATTTCTTCGTCATGAGGAAATCTTGCTTTGCCAAAATCAGAAACCCGTACATTAATAAGCGTCTGCGGAAAAACCTGCATAACTGATGCCAAATCCGAAAGCTTTTTACCTGTCGCTTTCATTACACAAAGAAGCTTCAAAGCAGAAAGCTGACCGTCGCCGGTTGTGGCAAAATCCTTGAAGATAATGTGACCTGACTGCTCACCACCGATAACATAATCATTCTCTACCATATTTTCGAGAACATATCTGTCACCGACTTTGGTCTTTTCGCAGTTTATATTGTTATCTTCGCAGAACTTGAAAAAACCCATATTGCTCATAACAGTAACAACTGCGGTATTATTTTTCAAAGTTCCCTTATCTTTCATATATTTTGCGAAAATGGCAATTAATTTATCTCCATCAACTACATCACCATTTTCATCAACTGCGAGAAATCTGTCTGCGTCGCCATCAAAAGCAAGACCAACATCACATTTATTTCTAACAACAAAATCCTGAAGAACTTCAAGATGGGTTGAACCGCATTTTTCATTGATATTTGTACCATTTGGGTGAGATGCAATAAAAAAGCAATCGTCGCAAAGGCTCATAAATATTTGGGGTGCTGTAACAGAAGCTGAACCATTTGAACAGTCAACGGCAATTCTCAAACCATCAAAACTTTTATGACCACTTTTATAAAGTTCATCTTCTGCCATATTTACAAGATAATTTATATAATCATTACAGGCAGTTTGTGAATGAGTGACTCTACCCACTTCACCACCGACTTTTATTGGGGGTATCTGAGATTTATCAAGAATTATGCTTTCAATCTCTTCCTCAAGAGCATCAGGAAGCTTATAACCCGTTCCTTGAAAAATCTTAATTCCGTTATACTCGCAAGGGTTGTGAGATGCCGAAATCATTATTGCCGCATCATATTCATATTTCCTGACAAGATACGCAACTGCAGGTGTAGGAATTTCGCCTAAAAGCATTACATCTGCACCAACAGAACAAAGTCCGGATGAAATTGATGCTTCAAGCATCTGCGATGATGCTCTTGTGTCCATACCGATTAAAACTCTCGGTTTTTTATTTGTATGCTCGGTAAGCACCATGGCTGCCGCTCTGCCTATTTCCAAGGAGAGCTCACAAGTTAACTCCGTATTTGCAATTCCTCTTGCACCATCAGTACCAAAAAGTCTGCCCAAACAATATCACTCCGATTAATATGATTCGAAAGAACCCTGAGAATCATCGGTAACCGGATTTATACCTAAATGCCTATAACCTAAAGCGGTAACCTTTCTTCCTCGGGGTGTTCGTGTTAAAAATCCCAACTGCATAAGATAGGGTTCATAAACATCCTCGATGGTTACTGCTTCCTCACCAATCATTGCGGCGATAGTATCAAGACCAACAGGTCCACCGTTATAGTTTTCAATCATTGCTCTTAAAAGATTTCTGTCAACAAGGTCCAGTCCCAATTCGTCAATTTCCATTCTTTCAAGTGCATTTTGTGCAGATTCTACTGTAATTATTCCATTTCCCATAACCTGAGCATAATCTCTTGCTCGTTTTAAAAGTCTGTTTGCTATACGAGGAGTGCCTCGGGAACGGGACGCTATTTCCAAAGCGCCGTCATTTTCGGCTTCAATATTTAAAATACCCGCACTTCTTTTAACAATCTTTGCAAGCTCATTTGGTGAATAAAGCTCAAGCCTTAAAATAACTCCGAATCTGTCTCTCAATGGTGCAGAAAGCTGACCTGCGCGGGTTGTTGCACCGATAAGAGTAAACTTTTTAAGGTCAAGTCTTATTGAACGTGCAGATGGACCTTTGCCGATTATAATATCAAGAGCAAAATCTTCCATTGCAGGATAAAGTACTTCTTCAATGCTTCTTGAAAGGCGGTGAATTTCGTCAATAAAAAGGATATCGCCATCATTAAGACTTGTAAGAAGTGCCGCAAGGTCACCGGGCTTTTCAATTGCAGGTCCTGAAGTTACACGAATCTGTACGCCCATTTCATTAGCAACAATACCTGCAAGAGTTGTTTTACCAAGACCGGGAGGCCCGTAAAGCAAAACATGATCCAAGGACTCGTGTCTGTTTTTTGCAGCTTCAATATATATTTTCAAGTTCTCTTTTGCTTTTTCCTGACCGATATACTCTTCAAGAGTATGAGGCCGAAGAGATGTTTCAATTTCGTTATCATCGGAAATATATTCGGGAGCAATAACTCTCTCTTCATCGGCAATAAAAAAATCGTTCATTTCTTTCTCCTATTAAAATCTCAACGTCATATTTTTTAAAGCACCTTTAATAAGCTCTTCAACCGAAAGATTAGGTGAAAACTTACTGACAGCAACAGAAGCTTCTGTCTGAGAATAACCTAAAGCTGTTAATGCGGCGATTGCTTCAGAAGTGTTGCTCATTGAGTTTGCAGAAGTAACTGCATTTGAAACTGAACTGCTCTCCTCTGAAATAAACGAAACATTTGCAATTTTATCTTTAAGCTCCATAACCACTCTTTGAGCAAGCTTGGGACCAACTCCATTTGCAGCTGTTATAGCTTTTGTGTCACCAGACGCGACCGCAACTGCAAAAGCATCGGGAGAAAGTTCTGAAAGAATTGCAAGAGCAGCTTTAGGACCGACACCGGAAACGGTAATTAACAGCTTAAAAGCATCAAGCTCATCGTTTGTTGCAAAACCGAATAAATCGAGTGCATCCTCGCGGACATTGAGATGAGTGAAAACCGTTACTTCACCGCTTTGCAAAGAAAGCTTTGCAAGAGAGTTTCTTGTTGTAAAGCACTTAAACCCTACCCCACCGCAAGAAATTGCAACTGTTTGCTCATCTTTATATATTATTTTTCCTGTCAAACTATAGAACATAATAACTCCTAAATTTTACTTTTTATCATCAAAGAATCACTTGCGTGACCGTGGCATATTGCCAGGGCAAGTGCATCGGCGGCATCGTCAGGCTTTGGTATCTTATCAAGATGAAGAAACATTCTTGTCATTTCCTGAACCTGCTGCTTTTCCGCCCTGCCGTAGCCAACTATACTTTGCTTAACCTGCAAGGGAGTGTATTCAAAAATAGGTATCCCCGCCTTTTCAACTGCAAGAACGATAACACCTCTTGCCTGAGCAACATCGATAGCGGTTTTTTGGTTAGTATTGAAATAGAGTCTTTCAATGCTGACTGCATCGGGCCTGAACTTTTGCAAAAGCTCTGTAATATCGTCATAAATTTTGGTAAGACGCTCGTTAAATGGCATATCTTTATCGGTTGTTACTGCACCATAGCCCATTAAAGAGAAATTGTTTCTTTCATATCTAACAACACCGCAACCAACTATTGCATACCCCGGGTCGATACCAAAAATGACCATATTTCCACCACCTTAAAAAAACCATACCACCACACAATAAAATTCATATTATTATACCATAATAATATAGAAAATAGCAACATTTTTAGACTATATTTTCAGTTTATTCATAATCTTTTTTTACACTAATTTTAACAGATACACAGCTATTGATTTTCTCACAAAAAAATGCTATAATTAAAATAACTTATAGGCGAATTTTGTTTCACCAAAGATAAGGAGAATGGATATGGACAAGTTAAAAAACAAAAATACTATAGTTTTAATAATTTCTGCAATACTCATTTTAATTGCAATTATCGTTGCAGTTGTTGCTACCGCTTCATCAGGTAAAAATAAAAAAGAAACCACAACTAAACCACCCCAGGAAAGCGTTTCTATCGACCTTGCATCTATTGCAGATATGAATAACGCTTCAACCACAAAAAAAGCCCAACAGACTTCATATTCTTATGAACCCGGTAAATATAAAATCGCTACAAAGGATGACCCTCTCGGTCTTCGTCTTGAACCCAACACATCATCTGACAGACTTGTTTATGTTCCCAAGGGTCATGAGGTTGAGGTTATTGCAGTCTGGGAAGATTGGGGTTATGTTGTTTACGAAAAAACAGGCGGATGGCTTTCAATGAACTATCTTGAGCTTGTTTCCGCTAACAAAAAGACCACAGAAAAAGCTACTACCACAACACCTGCGGAGCAATAAAATGTTCACTTGTAATCTTTGTCCGCGAAAATGTAACACTCAAAGAAAAGCTCTTACCGACAGCGGTAAGGGCTTTTGCAATATGGGGGAAAATCCCGTTATAGCAAGGGCAGCTTTGCATTTTTGGGAAGAGCCACCCATAAGCGGCACTAACGGTAGCGGTACTGTTTTCTTTTCGGGTTGCAATTTAAAATGTGTATATTGTCAGAATGAAGATATCAGCTTGGGTTGTTTCGGTAAAGAAATAACCATTGAAAGATTACGAGAAATATACTTTGAGCTTATAAATCAAGGCGCTCATAACATAAATCTTGTTACAGGTACTCATTTTATCAACGCTATTGCAAAATCCCTTGAAGAACCACTACCCGTCCCCGTTGTTTATAACTGTGGGGGGTACGAAAGCATTGAAGCATTAAAAATTTTAGAAAATAAAGTGCAGATTTATTTGCCTGATTTAAAATACAGCGATGATGAACTAGCTTTAAAATATTCAAAAGCACCCAACTATTTCGAAACGGCAACAAAAGCAATTAAAGAAATGTATCGTCAGGTTGGTAAATGCGAATTTGATGAAAACGGAATTATGACTAAAGGTGTTATAATCCGCCATTTGATTTTACCGAATAATTTAGAAAACACAAAAGTGGTTATTGACTGGGTAAAAGAGAATTTTAATGATGGTGACGTACTTTTCAGCCTTATGAGCCAATTCACCCCCAACAAAGCTTGCAGAATTCCCGAACTTACAAGGCGATTAACACAAGAAGAGTATAATGAAATTGAAGAATATCTTTTCGAGTCAGGTATTGAAGACGGATTCATGCAAGAGCTTTCATCCGCTAAAGAAGAATATATTCCACCCTTTAATTTAGAAGGAGTATAATTTTGTAACAAAATCTTTGTCTCTACATATTATGTATTGAAGTTGAACTTCTGCTTCAATACTTAATATAGGAGGAAAAGATATGGCTGATAACAAAAACTACCCCGACCTTCACCATATCAAAGAAGCGATTTGCATTGATACAAACAGAGTTTATGACTCCTGTGCCGATAAGGACTGCCTTACGGATTTAAGAGTTTATTTAACCGACAGAGGTCAATGCATTCTTGAAAACGCTTCATCTGTTCGCCCAAGAGCAGCTGAAATACTTAATTGCCTTGTTGAAGTTGAAAAAGTACCCTTCAACAAGGGTTGCTACTCCGTTGACCTTACATTTTTTGTTAAGGTATGCCTTGATGCCTTCACCTGCCCCACCGCAACACCAACGATGCTTGAAGGTCTTGTAACCTTTAACAAAAAGTGCATTCTCTATGGCAGCGAAGGTAATGTAAAAATCTTTTCATCTAACTTTGTTTGCGATGGTTACGATGAACAGAACCCAATTGGTAACGCAAATCCGAGAGCAAAGGTTCAGGTTGTTGACCCCATTATTCTTGATGCCAATATTTGCAGAATTTGCGATTGTTGCAACACAATGGGTAATTGTTGCGACTCTGTTCCTAACCATATTTGCCGTTGCTTTGAAGGCAATTTCTGCTGTTGCGAAGGTGAAAAAGCCGTTAAGGTTACATTGGGAATTTTCACAATTGTTCAGTTGGAAAGAGATGTACAAATGCTTATTCCTGCTTACGATTTCTGCGTTCCCACAAAAGAATGCTGCTGTGACACAGAAGACCCCTGCGACACCTTCAGGAAAATCAGTTTCCCAATTGATGAATTTTTCCCACCAAGTGCAAATGATTGCTCTTGTGAAACGAACTTTAAACTAAATAACAACTGCGGTTGCAAATAGTTAAAAAGTGTATTCAGTCCACCAACTGAATACACTTTAATTTTACTTATTGAAAATAAATTTATCTTGCATCATTTTATCTTTATTGGTTTTATCATACCAATGACCCTCTATTTTTATATCGGGTTTCAGTTCTTTACCCTGAATTGAAAATATACATTGCTCAACTGCATTATAACCTAAATTATAAGAATCCTGTGCAACTCCGCCGATAAATTTACCGCTATCTTCATTTTCAAGCCATTTCAATTGCTTTGCCCCCGAATCAAAACCACAGAAAGTTATTTCTTTATACTTATCTTTTTCAGAAGAAATAACGTCACTTATTTTATCGGCAATTTCAGGATGTGTTATAAAAACAGCCTTAACGTTCTCTTCCATTAAACTATCAAGAGAATCTGCTCCATCTTCCGTTTCAATTTTATACTTTCCTTTTGTGCTTTCATCTGCATCTGCTAATTCTGTGAATTTCTCAATAAAACCATTTGCTTTTTCTTCATCATAATCAACATCTTCACGCTCAATTATACCGATAACATAAGTGTTTTGAGATTTTTTTATATCTTCTTTTACTTCTTCAAACACTTTTTCGGCACATAGTGCTCCTGCTTGTTTGTAATCAGTCAAAACAGTTGCAACAATAGGATTTTTGTTTTTACCCTCTAAATTTTCTATATCATCCGGTGCAACACTATCCACCTGAACAACAGGGATATTTTCATCGTAAAACTCACTTAAAATTTCACCATATCCCTCACCCATAGGAGTAATAACTACACCTGAAGGGTCATTATCTAAAACCGTCTTAAGTTTATTAATATGAGTTACAACGTCACTTTGCTCAGCATCTTCAATACCAATATAGTTAACTGTAAAACCATATTTTTTTGCCGCCTCTTCCCCACCTTTTTTTAAGTTTTCATAGAAGCCCATATCTGCCATACCGCCAACAAGAGTAATTGTTTTTGCCGAAAGGACGGTAGGTTCAGTAGTACCTGTGGTATCGGTATTACCTGTGTTTTTATCTTCTCCGCAACCGCTGAAAAGGGTTAAACACAACACCGAGACCATAATAATTGACAACATTTTTTTGAAATTCATTTTATTCCTCCTCAAGAACTGATAATTTCAAAAATATTATTGTCAAATTTTTACTTATAATACAAAAAGAGAGAGTTTTTCAACTCTCCCTAAAATTTTATTCGCCTATTAATCTGCTGATGATATCGGAATAAAGTGCGCCCGGATCATCAAGGAAACCATCCTTCAACTGCTCTGCTTGCCATTCATCTGAAACATTAAGAGTCAATGAAAGAAGCTTATCTCCGTTACTTTCAATTTCAAAAGTAACATCATAGCCATTACCAACCTTTTCAACCTGAACCTTATTTTCTCTTTCAGAACGAGCTCTTGCAACAGTATTAAGAGCAACCTTAGCGGCCCTGTCGCGAACACCGGGAAGAAGTTGAGTTTCAAGTTCTTTAGCACTATTACTGCCTTTTGCAGTAATTATAAGATGAGCTTCACCAAAATATTCCTCTTCCCTTAAGGCTTTGCTTTCCAAAAGTTCATCAATAGCCGAATTAGCATCAAAGAAATTAACTAAACCTGTTTTCTGAAGAACATCACAAATCTGATTTCTTGTCATAGGACTTTTAACAGATTCAAGAATATAACAAATAAGAATTTTTATTTCAAGCATACTACGAAGACCGCCAATTTCAATTCCACCGGCGAAAGCATCAAACTTAACCATAAAAAATCTCCTTTCGTATTGCCTTATACTTATACTAATATTTTAACATTATTTCAGTTTTAAATCAATAAATGTTCTGTTAAATTTTAAAAGATTTCCAAAAGTGTTTCACGGACTTCACCTGCAAGATACAATGAGCCAACAACACATAAAATGCCGTTATCTTTCAATATAGTTTTCGCAAATTTTACTGCTTTTTTTGGTGACTCAACAACAAAAATATTATCGCAATATTTTTTGGCAATTTCTGAAAGCTCAACACCACTCATAGCCCTGGGATTTTCAGGTGTTACGCAAATAAAGCAATCACTCTTTTTTATTAACGGTTGCAAGGAATTTTCCACGGCTTTATCAGCCATCATACCAGCAACAACAATTACTTTTTTCCTCTTTTCAAGCTCAGGCAAAACCGCGTTATAGAAAGCTTTTGCACCATCTTCATTATGCCCCCCATCAAGAATAACAAGAGGCTTTTCTGAAATAATTTCAACTCTTGCAGGAAGAATAGTTTTACTTATTCCTATTTTTATATTCTCGTCGGTAAGGTTAAAATTATCCTTTAAAACATTACAGGCTTCAATAACACATGTCATATTCTTAAGCTGATGCTCCCCTGCCATTTTTACGAAATAAGTGTTATTTTTATAAATAAACTCTGTACCGAAAACATCGCTTTTATTTATTTTAATATCACTTTCACAAGGTATTGTGAGGGTGTTGTTTTTTTCTTCAACAGTTTTTTCAATAACCTTTATTGCTCCTTCTGGTTGACCGAAAGAGCAGACAACATTACCGTTTTCTTTAATAGTTCCGCATTTTTCAAGGGCAATTTCTTCAATTGTATTACCTAAAATTGCAGAATGGTCTATTGAAAGAGAGGTTATAACATTAACTAAGGGAGTTTCGATAACATTAGTTGCATCAAGTCTTCCGCCTAAACCAACTTCAAGTACAACAACATCACATTGAAGCTCTTTATAGCAGAGAAATGCAGAAGCGGTTAATGCTTCAAATTCTGTTATTATAATCTCTTGTTTTTCAAGAGTTTCAACTGCAGTTTTTACTTTTTCTACATTTCTTGCGAAAATTCCTTTATCAATTGGGTTACCACAAAACTGAACTCTCTCTAAAAAATCTGTAACATAAGGTGAGGTATATAAACCAACCTTATACCCTGCTTCAATAAAAACATTTGAAATTGCAGTTGAGGTTGAACCCTTACCGTTTGTTCCTGCAACGTGAACATATTTCAATTTTTTATGAGGGTTACCAAGAAAATGCAATAAGGCATCCATCCCGTTAAGACCGGGACGGATACCGAATTTTAATAATGAATGTATATATTTTACTGCTTCAATATAATTCATTTGAGTTTAAGAAGACTTTCTTCAAGCATTGCAATTTTAGCTTTATGTTTTTCCTGAGCATCTCTCTGCTGAGCAACAACCTTTTCAGGTGCCTTTGCCATAAAGCCGGGGTTATTAAGTTTATTTTCAACGAACTCAAGGTCTTTCTTGGCAGCGTCAAGCTCTTTCTGAAGTCTTGCTTTTTCTGCTTCAAAGTCAACAAGCTCGTTAAGAGGAATGTAAATTTTTGCGCTTTCTGTGATAACGCTTACGCAACCCTCAATTTCAAACTCATCACCGATTTCAACCTCGGAAGCGGATGCAAGTCTGTTCATAAACACGCTACCGTTTGTGAAATCCTCTGTGTATTTTGTTGCAATATAGAGCTTTGCTTTCTTTGAGGGAGGAACATTCATTTCTGCACGGCGGTTACGAACTGCCTTAATAGCAGTCATAACGCGTTCCATAGCCTCTTCTTCAACAGAGAAATTGAGAGCTTCATCATACTTGCACCACTCGGAAATCATAATTGATTCACCATCGTGAGGAAGAGCAAGCCAGATTTCCTCGGTAATGAAAGGCATAAAGGGATGAAGAAGCTTAAGAGTGTTGCTCATTACATAAACGAGAACTGCTTTAGCAGTCTTTTTGCCCTCTTCATTATCACCGTTAAGACGGATTTTTGCAATTTCAATGTACCAGTCACAGAATACATCCCAGATAAAGTCATAAAGATTCTGAACTGCGATACCAAGCTCATAGTTTTCAAGAGAGTTTGTAACCGCTTTAACAAGGCTATTAAACTGGCTCAAAATCCATTTATCTTCAGTTGCAAGATTTTCGGGGATATGAGGTGCAGGCTCATCCTCACCAAGATTCATAAGAATGAAACGGTTAGCATTCCAGAGCTTATTAGCAAAGTTACGGCTTGCTTCGATTTTCTCGGGCAAGAATCTCATATCGTTACCGGGGCTGTTACCTGTTGCAAGAGAGAAACGAAGAGCATCCGCACCATACTGGTCAATAATCTCAAGGGGATCAATACCGTTACCGAGAGATTTGGACATTTTTCTACCCTGCGCATCACGAACAAGACCGTGAATGAGAACTGTATCAAAAGGAACTCTGCCTGTATATTCAAGAGCGGAGAAAATCATTCTTGATACCCAGAAACCGATAATATCATAACCGGTAACAAGAGTATTTGTAGGATAATAATGCTCTAAATCCTTTGTTTTATCAGGCCAACCAAGAGTTGAGAAGGGCCAGAGAGCAGAACTGAACCATGTATCAAGTGTATCCTCATCCTGAGTAAGATTTGAAGATCCGCATTTACAGCATTTATCGGGTGCATCAACGCTGACAGTAACGCCGCCGCAATCCTCACAATACCATGCAGGAATTCTGTGACCCCACCAAAGCTGACGGGAAACGCACCAGTCACGAGTACCGTTCATCCAGTTAAGGTAGTTCTTTGTAAATCTTTCGGGAACAAATTTTGTTTCGCCCTTTTCAACTGCTTCAATAGCAGGTTTTGCAAGAGGAACCATACGAACGAACCACTGTTTTGAAACCATAGGTTCAATTGTGCTGTGGCAACGGTAGCAAGTACCAACCTCGTGCTTGAGAGGTTCGATTTCTTTGATATAACCGCCTGCTTCAAGGTCTGCAAGAATTGCTTTTCTTGCTTCCATAGTGGTCATACCTGCATATTTACCGCAATCAAGAACCTCAGGTTCATTTTCGGTTGCTCTTCCGCTTGCAATAAGCTCATCAGCAATTCTCTTATCTTCTGCACCTGTAAGGCGACCATCATAAGTAAATGTACGAACAATGGGAAGATTACATCTCTGACCAACTTCAAAGTCGTTGGGGTCATGAGCGGGTGTAATTTTAACAACACCTGTTCCCTTTGTCATATCTGCGTGCTCATCGCAAACGATGGGAATTTCTTTATTAAGAAGAGGTAAGATAACATGACAACCGTGAAGATGCTTATATCTTTCATCTTCTGCATTAATTGCAACCGCTGTGTCACCGAGCATTGTTTCAGGACGGGTTGTTGCAAGCTCAAGCTTCTCCCCTGTTTCTTTAACAGTATAAAGAAGATGCCAGAAATTGCCGTCTTTCTCTTCATATTCAACTTCCGCATCGGAAATGGATGTGTTACAGCAAGGGCACCAGTTAACCATACGGTTGCCTCTGTAAATCAAATCTTTATCATAAAGTCTTTTGAAAACAGTATTAACAGCTTTGTTGCAACCATCGTCAAGAGTAAATCTTTCTCTGTCCCAGTCACAAGAAGAACCGAGTTTCTTAAGTTGTTCAACGATTCTGCCACCGTACTGCTCTTTCCAAGCCCAAGCTCTCTCTAAGAAACCATCACGGCCTAAATCTTCTTTAGAAATGCCTTCTTTGCGCATTGCTTCAACGATTTTGGCTTCAGTAGCAATAGAAGCGTGGTCTGTACCGGGAAGCCATAAGGTATCAAAGCCTGACATTCTCTTCCAACGGATAAGAATATCCTGAAGAGTATTATCAAGAGCATGTCCCATATGAAGCTGACCTGTAATGTTGGGTGGCGGAATAACGATGGTATAGGTAGGCTTACCCTCTTCGCACTTAGCATGGAAATATTTACCATCAAGCCAGGTTTTATATATACGCTCCTCAACGTTTTTAGGATCGTACTGTTTTGCGAGTTCTTTAATCAAAAAAACTCCCCCTTAGTAAAAAATCATTCACCGCATATTATCACATAAATACCAATGAATGTCAATGATTAACAGGTACTTTTTAACCCTATTTTTCCTACATTTATATACAGTCACTAAATATATAAGTAGTTTTTCTACATTCAAAAGAAAAGAGTGAATTGAAAAACAAATAATAGTGAGATATAATTATTACATAGGAGTGATGATATGAGTAAAATGTCTTTAGGATACTTTTTCCAAAAAGAACCAAAAGCTCAAGGCTATGTTGCTAACAGAGATATTTTGAACTATGCGGTAGGTCTTACAGGACAAAACATCTCTTATGGCTATATTTCAGGTTGGATAAGATACTTCTGCATAAATATTTTGAAAATTGACCCTAAAAAAGTCGGTAATATTTTCTCGCTGACTTATGTATGGGATGCAATTAATGACCCTATTGTTGGTGCAACTATCGACAGAAGGCGGCATAAGCCCTACCGCAAGCTGAAACCATATCTTTTATATTTCCCACCAATTATCGGTGCACTTTCTGCTTTATTATTTATGAATGTGCCCTTTGATGAAAACGGAAAAATTGTTTACATATTTCTAATTTATATTATCTGGGACTTTTTCTATTCTTTCCAGGATGTCGGTCTCTGGGGTATGATTGCTCTCGCCTCTCCCCACTCCAACGAAAGAGCTAGAATTGCTCAATGGGTTTCAATCGGTGCAGGTGCAGGCGGTGCAATTTGCGGATTATTTCAGCAATTCAGAACTATGCTTAACAGTGCAGGAATTGATGATATGCACGTTTTCGTTATTTTCGGTGCCCTTTTCGGTCTTGGTGGAGAAATTCTCTCAATGAGAGCCCATAAAATCAATGAATTGGTTGAGGGCGGAGAACCCGAAGAAAGTGTTTTCAAATCTCTTACAATTCTGCGTCATAATCCTACGATTTTACTCATTTCACTGGCAAGATTTTCACAAGGCTTCTGCCCAAAGGTTCAGAATGCATATTTCTTTGAAAATGCAATAACTTTCACCAACGGTAAATCTCTTGAGGTGCTTTTCGGTCTTCTTGCGGGAATTCCCGGTACTGCTGCAATTTTCTTTGCTAATAAAATCGCAGAAAAAGTTGGTGGTATGAAAAAGCTGCTTGTTATTTCTCAGGTTGCTGCTATAGCAATCAGAGTTGTTGCTTATTTTATCGGATATAACTCCTGGCCACAATTCATCATAATGTGTGCCTTGATTTCACTTGTGAATCTCCCGGGTAGCCTTATGGATATTGCTCACAGAACTCTAACAAGTAACTCTATTGACGAAGTAGAGCTGAAAACCGGTATTCGAACAGAAGGTGTTTCGTTCTCAATGCAGAATTTCACAACTAAGATGACAACTGCAGTTACAACATTTATTGAGGGCAGAATGTTAAGCTATCTTAAATATGACAGCTCACTTCTTGAATTGGGTAAAAAACAGAACACAAAATTCTTAAAATGGCAATGGCCTATGTTTATGTTAGGTCCCGTTGTTGGGGCAATACTTTATCTTATAATCATCTCATTCGTAAAAGATAGCAAGGAGCACAGAGAAGAGGTTGAACGACAGTTAAAAGAGCGAAAAGAAGCTTTAGAAAGCCAAAACACATCTCAAAAAGCCTTATCTTCCGAAAATGCTTGATTTTTATAAAAAAATATAATATACTTAATTGGTAAATAAAAACTGCTCAAAGGAGTTTTGTAAAAATGAAAAATATGAAAGAAAGAAGCCTTGTTGCTTACTACCTTTTCTCATTCCTCACTCTTGGTATTTATGCTCTTGTTTTCTGGGGTAAATATACTAAAGATGTTAACGACCTTTGCGAAGGCGACGGCAAGAAGACAATGAAATTCAAATATGTTGTTCTTTTAAGCATCATAACAGTTGGTATCTTCGGTCTTGTTTGGAGATGCAAGCTTGCTAACAGACTTCAGGAAAATGCAGAACGCTATGACCTTAAATTCAGCGAGGGCGGTGCACTTGTTGTTATCTTCTCTATTTTCGGTCTTGTTCTCGGTGATTTCATCCTTATCAAGAACTTCAACAAAATGGCTAAAGCTTACAACGATTACAATGGTCTTGCAGACCCCGATGCAGACAAGAAAACATATTTCTTTGCAGACGAAGACTAATTAGTACATAAAACTATAACAGGTTCGTAAAAAGTAAAACTTTTTACGAACCTGTTTATTTTTAGTTTTCTAAAGCTTTCATTGCTTTTTTAAATTGAAAAGTAAACAAAATTGCTGTAAAGGTTACCGCTACTATATCCGCAATCGGCTCTGCCATATAAACACCCATAGTTTTGTTTGAAACCAGTAGCGGAATTATATAAATCAACGGTAAAAGTAAAACAAATTTTCTGACCACCGCAACAACAATGGAATTCACCGCTTTGCCAAGAGAGGTAAATGTCATCTGACAAGCTATTTGAATACCGAAAAGAAAAATCCCACCAAGATATGTGCGAAGAGCCGGTGCGGTAAATTCAATTAAATCAGCATCGGGTGTAAATATCCCTACAAACAACTGAGGAACAACCATTACAACAGCCCACAAGGTTACGGAATAAGCAAGGCAAGTTGTAATAAGAATACGAAAAGCCTTTTTAACACGCGCAGTATTTTTAGCACCATAGTTAAAGCTTAAAATCGGCTGTGCACCCTGTGCTATGCCCTGAAGCGGCAATAACGCAAACTGCATTACGCTTGTTAAAATAGTCATAGCTCCTACTGCAATATCACCGCCATAACGCAACAAAGATGAATTAAAGCAAACTGATATTACACTTTCACTAGATTGCATAATAAAAGTTGCTGTTCCAAGTGCAATACAAGGTAAAATTATTTTTGGTGATAACTTCAAATTTGATTTCTTTAGTTTAATTACAGTCTTTTTTCCACACAAGAAACTGACAACCCAAACGCAAGAAATAGCTTGAGAAAGTATAGTTGCCAAAGCAGCACCCTTTACACCCAAATCAAAACCAAAAATAAAAATCGGGTCAAGTATAATGTTGCTAACTGCACCTATAATTATTGATACCATTGATATGGTTGTAAAACCCTGAGCAGTAATAAAGGCGTTCATACCAAGAGTTAACTGAACAAAAATTGTTCCGAGCGCATAAATACTCATATAATCTGTTGCATAGCTTATGGTATTTTCGCTTGCACCAAAAGTTAATAGTAAGTCTTCATTCAAAATCAACAAGACAACGGTAAGAATTGCCGATAATATAATCTGCAACATAAAACAGTTCCCAAGTGTTTTTTCAGCAGAATCTTTATTTTTTTCTCCCATAAATATTGAAGCACGCGGAGCACCGCCAGCGCTTACTAAAGCCGCAAACGCAGTAACAATCATTATAATTGGCATACAAACGCCTACACCTGTAAGAGCAAGGCTACCTTCTTCGGGAATATGACCGATATAAATGCGGTCAACAATATTATAAAGCATATTTATAATTTGGGCTACAACTGTGGGAATTGCTAATTTAAAGAGCAGTTTTCCGACAGGTGCAGTTCCTAAAAACTCTTTATTTTCATTCATAAAGATTAACCTTTCAGCTAAATAGTAAACCCCCGTAAAACCAAAGGTTTCGGGGGTTTTGAATGTTTTGAAATAATACTGATTATCTCTTGCTGAACTGAGGAGCACGACGTGCGCCTTTGAGACCGTATTTCTTTCTTTCTTTCATTCTGGGGTCACGAGTGAGAAGACCTGCTTTCTTAAGAACGGGACGAACATCGTCTTCAGACTGAAGAAGAGCTCTCGCGATACCGTGACGGATAGCACCAGCCTGACCTGTAACGCCACCACCGTTTACGCGACAAACAACATCGTATTTTTCAAGACTCTCTGTAAGAGCGAGAGGCTGACGAACGATAAGTTTAAGAGTTTCAAGACCGAAATAATCGTCAATATCTCTGTCGTTGATTGTAACTTTACCTGTACCGGGATATACACGAACACGTGCAACGGATTTTTTTCTTCTACCTGTGCCGTAGAAATATGCTTTACTTTCGTACATAATTAGTGCCTCCTCCCTTAAAATTCTCTAACGATAGGCTTCTGAGCTGTCTGTTCGTGTTCTGCACCTGCATATACACGAAGACGAGCCATAGCAGCTCTGCCGAGAGTGTTATCGGGAAGCATACCCTTAACAGCTTTCTGCATTGCGAACTCAGGTTTTTCTTTCATGAGAATGCCGTATTTAACGGATTTCATGTTACCAACATAGCCTGTGTGATGATAATAGATTTTATCTTCAAGTTTGTTACCTGTGAGAACAACCTTAGCAGCATTGATGATGATAACGCTGTCGCCACAGTCTGCGTGAGGAGCGAATGTGGGTTTGTGCTTACCACGAAGAAGAACAGCAGCTTCAACAGCAACTTCGCCGAGAGTTCTGCCTTCAGCGTCAAGAACATACCACTGGCGCTCGGGTTTGCCTTTAGGCATATAAGTAGACATAACAGTTACCTCCGTAATAGTTCTGAGGGGATTCCCTCTTCATTGCCTTGATATATTATCATAAGCAAGTTTCAAAGTCAACACTTTTTTTCACTGATTTTAAAATAATTCTTACTATCTCTTGTTTTCTTTATTTTTCTCCGTTTTTTATACATTTTTCTCTTGTGGCAAATTACATTTTTATAAAAAAACAATGTGGAATTTGCAACAAAACACAAAATCCACATTGTATAATCTGTATATTTACTTTGTATATCACTTAGCTAACCTACTGTAATCTTTAACAACCTCAACTCTTTGTTTACGGCGTTTTTTACGCTTACGCTGATTTTTAGTACCAAACCAAAGAACTATAATAATAACCACAACTATAAGAAGCACAACAAGAAATGCTTTTGAGGTTGCGATTCCCTCAATCCAGTTGAACATTGCCCAAAGATAGTTTTTCTTAACAGTTTGAAAGGCAACAAGCTCCACATCTGCCACCACAACATCCTTATACATAAGCTGTGCTCTTCCCACAGTTTCCCCTTTTTCAATAGGTGAGTCAACAGTTTCGGGGAAGGAATCAGAAAGCTTGACTGTTAAATCTTCGATAGTTAAATCCTCGTGAATAACAGAGGCAACACTTCCTTTAGGAACAAGCCCCACATAATCTGCACCTCTGCCAAACTTAACGCCAACCTCACCTAAGATATAGTTATCATCGGCAATAACCTTCATTTTTACATTATTGAAAGCCCATCTAAGCATATAACGGCACATAAGAAAAGCTGTGTTATAAGGCTTACCATCAATTATCTTTTCTGTTTCACCCTTCATTGCGATGGAAATATATGTATAACCATCTTTTGTTGCACTTGAAATAAGGCATGCACCTGCTTTATCGGTTGTACCTGTTTTTAGACCGATTGCTTCTTCATAATAGTATTCGGAATAACTGTTAAGAAGAGGATTGGTATTATAAAGGTATCTTATATCACTTTTATTTGTTTTCGGCATCGTTTTGCCGTATTTAGAAGACATTTTAACAATTGTTTCATTTTGAAGAGCTTTTTTTGCAATAAGATACATATCACTTGCGGTTGTTCTGTTCTGAGTATCACTTTCGAAGTCCTTGACAGATTCATCATCAAGCCCGTGAGCATTTGCAAAATGAGTATTTTTACAACCCAATTCCTGAACAAATGCATTCATTTTTGCTACGAAGTTTTCAGTTTTGCCGTCACCAAACTCTTCTGCAAGAACTGCAGCGGCATCATTGGCACTGGGCAAAAACAAGCAAAACAAAAGCATTTCAAGAGTTGTTTTTTCACCATCCACAAGACCTGCAACAGAACTACCTGTACCATCAAGGCTGTGAATTGCATCATATGAGCAGGTTATTTTCTTCTGTAAATCGTTACACTCACTGAGAACTACCAATGCAGTAACAATTTTTGTAAGAGACGCAGGTGCAGTTATTTTATCAGCATTTTTACTGTAAATAACAGTATCTGTATCCGAATTAACAAGAAGAGCAATACCCGTTTCATAATCGGGTGCTTCAATATCATAATATTCGCCCTTGGTTTTAACTTTATCTTCTTCCGCTTCTAAGGCGAAGGCCGGAGCATAGAAAGAAAACATTAAAATCAAACAATTTATTAAAATCAGCAATTTTTTCATAGACAATCACCGTGAAATGTTATAGAATAGTTTTATACATTTAAAACTCAGTAACCCTATTCAAAGGTACAGGCAAGCCTGTATCTTACGGTTACTGCAATGTTACAACTTTTGTAAGGTATGGGCTTACCCATACCGCAAAAACAACTTGCCAGATATGTAATAACAGTATATCATCTTTATTAAAGAAATTAAATAGTATTTTTCAAAAAAGGAGAACTAAATTATGGTTTTTGTTACCGGAGATACTCACGGCGACCCCGAAAGACTTTCAAAATCAGCTTTGAAGTGTCTTAACGATGGCGATACACTAATCGTTTGCGGTGATTTTGGCTTTATCTGGGATAAATCAAAAACGGAGCAAAAGATACTTAAGTCATTTTCAAAGAGGAAATACAACATCTGCTTCATCGACGGAACTCATGAGAATTTTGACCTTTTGAACGGCTACCCTCTCACAACCTGGAATGGCGGTAAAGTGCATCAGATTTCAGATAATATTTATCACCTTATGAGAGGGCAGGTTTTCACCATTGACGGTCTTAAAATATTTACAATGGGTGGCGGTGAAAGTCCCGACCTCGATTCAAGGCTTGAAGACAATCCTTGGCTTAAATATGAAATCCCATCAAAAGAAGAGCTTCTTGAGGGTGCAGAAAGCCTTGAAAAAAACGATTGCAAAATTGATGTTGTTATTACTCATGAGCCCTCTACAACTATCAAAAGCTTTTTGAAGCTTGGTGAAAGCGAAGCTGTTAGAGTTACCACTCTTAATGCTTACTTTGACGAGCTTTCAAAATGCAGTGAATTTCAGCGTTGGTTCTTTGGAAGTCTGCATCTTGATAAATATATTTCGAACACCTATATCGGTGTTCACAAAGCAATTGTTAATGCTCATACAGGAGAGAGAGTTAAATTTTAATTTTTTGGGGGAAACAGAATGAAAAAACAAGTAAATAAAAAGAAAGTAAAAAAAATTGTTTTTATTATTGTTTCAGTTATTCTTGTATTAGCAATAATAGCGGGTACAGTTGCATTTATTGCTAACTTTCCTGATAAAAGAGAGGCTGTTTTTAATGACAGCGATAAAAAACCCACAAAACAAGCTTTTGACGAGGGTGAATTTAAAATGGATGAATATGATTTAATTGTTGCAACCAACGGCGATGACAACGCTGACGGAACATTAGAATCACCCTTAAAAACCTTAAATGGTGCAAAGGAAAAATTAAAAGCATTAAATATACCAAAAGATAAAAAAGTTACCGTATGGTTCAGAGAAGGTACTTATACAATCTTTGATACAATTGCTTTCGATGAAAATGATAAAAACAATGTTCTTTATCGTTCATACCCCAACGAAGAAGTTGTTTTTTCAGGTTCAAAAGAAATCAAAGGTAATTGGAAAGAAACAAAAATCAATGATGTTAAAGCTTTTGTCACAGATATGCCCGTTAAGAGCGATGCAGATTATTTCCGTTCACTTTTCAAGGACGGTAAAAGACTTTCCCGTTCAATTTATCCTAAAGCAGATGTTTTTAAGGTTGTGGCAGAACCAAATGCAGATGAAAAATTCGATTCAGAGTGGGACCCCAATTTTTTTGTTCACTCCCCTGTTTTCTATGCACATCCCGAGGATTTACTTGATTTTACAAATCAGACCGATATAGATGTAAAAATTATGCATTTTTGGTGCGAGGATTTATTACCGGTGCACTCAATTGATAAAACCACCGGTAAAATCATCACTACCAAGCCCACCGCAATGAAAACAAGAGTTGACGATAACTATATTTTAGAAAATGTTAAAGAAGCGCTCTCTCTTCCGGGTGAATGGTATCTTGACCGCAACGAAGAAAAGCTTTATTACATACCGCAGGATGGAGACACACTTGAAAACACAGTTGTTTACGCCGGTTCAAATGAACAATTCTTAACAATAAACAATGCCGAAAACATATCGTTTCAGGGAATTAATTTTAAAAATACAGACTGGAACCATATAAACGGTACTCATACAGGCAACCCCTTTGATGAATCACACCCTTTATATAAAACAATTAAATATGGTGCAGAGCATCCTCAGGCTGCATTTGAGGTACCCGCATCAATATATATCGCAGCTTCAAAGGGCATCAATTTCACAGATTGTAATTTTGAAAACATTTCTTATACTGCAGTTAAATTTGAGAAGGCTTCAAAGGACTGCAATATAACAAGCTGTTTATTTAATGAAATTGGTGGTAATGCAATTTTTATTCACGGTGACTTTGTTGTTCCTGCCTCAACTCAGAACATTAATGTTACTGACTGCCACATCAGTAGATACGGCAGAATTTTCAACAACTCAATCGGTATTCTTCTTACCCACGCTATTGACTGCGACCTTACGCACAACGAAATACACGATGGCTGGTACACCGGTATTTCAGTTGGTTGGAACTGGGGCTATACAGATAACTCCACAAACAACATAAACATCAGCAACAACCTTATTTATAACATCGGTAACGGTTGGCTTTCTGATATGGGCGGTATTTATACACTCGGCATTCAGCCCGATACTGTTATTTCCGAAAACATAATCTATAATGTAGGTTGTGATGAGGGTGCATACGGTTATGGCGGTTGGGGTATTTACCTTGACGAAGGCTCATCAGAAATTCTTGTTGAAAAGAACCTTGTTTATGACTGCTCTTCACAGACCTTCCACCAGCACTACGGCAAGGATAATATGATAAGAAATAATATCTTTGCTTTCGGTGGCGAGGGTCAGTTCAGAATCACAAGAAATGAAGACCACAATTCCTTGTACCTTTACAACAACATTCTTGTTGGCGACGATACACCAATGTATAAGGATACAATCGCTCTTAATTGGTTCAAGGATAATAACAATTTATATTGGGACTATAACACCTCAGGTAAAACAGTTTACTCAGGTGGCTCAACAAGCATTTTTGATAGCGAAAACATACTTGGTATGTACGGCAGAGGTTATTATAACAATGCTATTTTAGCCGACCCTCTTTTTAAGGATGCTAAAAACAGAGATTTCACCCTTGCGGAAAACTCCCCTGCTTTTGATGGTGGCTTTGAGCCTTGGGAATACAATGCAGGAACAATAACGGAAAGATAAGCAATAAACAAAGAACTCGGTATTTCGACCGAGTTCTTTGTTTATTCATCCTTAATTCCAAACATTAATTTAAGAAAGCCTCTTAAAAACTTTGGACTGCGACATACAACAACTTTCACAAGCTACCACTCCTTATGTATTTGTTACATAATATGAGTGATTTTAAAAAGTGTTACAGTTGCCAATCCTTTAAATCTTTAACCTCGTTATACATTGCAACATAATTATTATGTCTGCTTTGATGTATAACGCCCTCTTTCAAGGCATCTAAAATGCAACATCCCTTTTCAACTGTATGAGAACAGCTTGTAAATTTACATTTACCGAGATATTCGCTAAATTCAGGAAAACAGAAAGGTAAATTTTCTTTAACAATAACCTCACTGCTCTGCTCAATATCAAGAGAAGAAAAGCCGGGAGTATCTGCCACAAGACCATTTCCGATATGATAAAGAGTGACCTCTCTGGTAGTATGGCGACCACGACCTAATTTATCGCTTACCTCTCCCGTTGCAAGAGAAAAGCGTTTATCAATGCAATTTAAAAGAGATGACTTTCCAACGCCCGTATTACCTGTGAAAACAGTTATACCGTCACTTATCATATTTTTTACTTTTTCAACACCCTCACCTGTTTTACAGCAAACAGAAGCCACATCTATCCCCGCTTTTTTATAAACGGCTTCAAGCTCGCTTGTATCTCCTAAATCACTTTTAGAAAACACAACGCTGGGCTTTATACCTTTATCAACAGCTATTGCAGTTAATTTATCAATAACCAGAAGGCTGGGAACAGGCTCCTTAACAGAAGAAACTATTATAAGTGTATCAATATTTGCAACAGGTGGCCTTAAAAGATAATTCTTTCTCTCGTGAATTTCATCAATGGTGTTTTCTCTGTCCTGACGAACTGTGATTGTTACATTATCACCTGCAAGGGGTGTTATTTTTTTCTTTCTGAACGCACCTCTTGCCTTACATTCAAAAATCTCTCCGGCGGCTTCTACATAATAGAAACCGCCGATACCTTTAATTATTATCCCCTCTAAAACTCTTTCCATAAATTACTGTACCTGCACTTGTGCTTCTGTGCTACTTTCTTCGGGAATAGTTGATTGAGTTGGCTCAGTTACATTTTTCTTTGAAACAGTCAGAACTATTGATGCTGTTTTATCAAGGTTAGGTGCAGTTGAATACACAGGTGACTGATTAATAACAGTACCCTCTTTTTCAAAGCTTTCTTCATATTTTACAGTAACATTCTTATACCCTAAACCGTTGAGAGTATTAACTGCTTCAGTTTCTGAAAGACCAATTACATCCGCATAAAATGCAACATCATAAGTCTTTTCTTTAGTAAATTTGGCAGGATCTCTTGTAAAGTTAACGGTTGCTTCATAGAAAACTGCATCATTAAGGTATACAACCAATTCAGAGTTTTCTTCACTTCCGCTTGCAGATACTACGTAAGAACTGTTGAGAGAAGTGTTGACACTTTCAGTTTTAACTACTTCTCCATCAAGAAGCACTTTAACAGTAACGGTTCCTGCCTTTGGCAAAGTTAAAGTCTTCTGAGCATTTACACAACCGGAGCTAACCGTAAGAACAACTGTATCGCCCTCTCTTACAGGCGAACCATCGGCAGGCGATTGACTGAGAACATAATCCTTTTCAACAGAACTATCTGCACTTTCGACTTTATAAAGCACAAGTCCGTTTTCCTCAAGAATATCTTTTGCATCCTCAAGAGATTTACCCTCAAGTTTAGGCATTTTGAAAAGCTTATCTGAATCTGTATCTGCCGCATAATAAACAGTAACAGTTGCACCTAAAGCAAGAGTTGTATTTGCACCGGGTTCTGTTTTTACAACCTCACCAACTGCAACAGAACTATCTTCAGTTGGAACTACTACAACTTTAAATCCCAGCGTTTCAAGAGTATCGCTTGCTTCACGGAAATTCTTACCTGTAAAATCAGGAACAACCTGACCCTCACCTGCTTTAGCAATATATAAAATAATTGTTGAACCTTCCTTAACAGGTGTACCTGCTTTGGGGTCCTGATCGTAAACGCAACCCTCCTGAGCATCAGAGAATGAGGCATAGTAAATTTCAAAATTATATTTATCGTTATAATTTTCGTTATCTTTAATCTGAAGTTCATAATTCATACCAACGAAACTATCAACTTCAATTTCTTTATTTTTGAAAAGCTTTGTTCCCAGAAGAATTAAAATAAACAAAACAACTGCAACTGCAATACCTGCAATTATTGCTTTATTATTTATACCTTTCTTCTGAACATCCTGAACAGCTTCTGTTTCATTGGTCTGAGTAAGAGTTCTGACCTTCTTCTGCACTTCTGCAGAGGGAGAAACCATAACAGGTTTTTCTTTAAACTCGGCAGTTTCGCTCTTCACCACCGGAATTGTACGAGTTTTCTCCTGAATTTTGCCAATGGGTCGAGTTGCATCTAAATCCGCGGAAAAAGACTGATAATCAAATTTAACGTTTGGATTACGCTTTAATTCTTCTAAATCCATTAACATTTCAGCGGCACTCTGATAACGCTCTCTGGTGCTTTTTTGCATTGCCTTCATAGTAATCTGCTCAAACCCAACAGGGATTCTGGGATTAATTATTCTTGGTGGCTGAGCCTCGCTATTAACCTGCATAAGAGCAACACTAACCGCATTATCCGCATCAAAGGGTAATTTACCCGTAAGCATTTCATAAAGCATTATACCAACTGAATAGAGGTCAGCTTTTTCATCAGTAAGTTCACCCTTAGCTTGTTCGGGGCTTATATAGTGAACTGAACCGATTGCTTTTTCTGTAACGGTACGGCTTTCGCTATGGCTGAATCTTGCAATACCAAAGTCTGCAACTTTGATTGTTCCATTTTCAAGAAGCATAATATTCTGTGGTTTAACATCTCTGTGAACAACGCCCTTATCATGAGCATGTTGAAGAGCTCGAAGAATCTGAATAATGAAGAACAATGCTTCGTTCCAATCAATTACACCGCGTTTTTCAATATATTCTTTGAGAGTTATACCCTCAATATATTCCATTACAATATATTGTAATCTGTCACCAAAGCTGACATCGTAAACCTTAACAATATTAGGATGGGACAAAACTGCAATTGCCTTGGATTCATTTTTAAATCTGCGACGGAACTCTTCGTTTGCAAGGTATTCTTCTTTAAGAACCTTTACTGCAACAATTCTATCATCAATGTTGTCGTATGCTTTATAAACAACTGCCATACCACCTACACCGATAACATCCCGAATTTCATATCTTCCGTCAAGTCTTTTACCTACATAATTTTCCATACTTACTCTCCTTGAATATCGTCGGCAATGATAACTACTGTAACGTTGTCGCGACCGCCTGCATTATTTGCCGTTTCCACAAGTTTTTCGGTTGAAGAATCACCGTATTCGTTAATTATTTTTAATATATCAGCATCAGGGACATAACCGTTAAGTCCATCTGTGCAAATAAGTAATTTATCATTAGCGTTGATATCAACAATATCTATGTCAACATCAACGACATGCTCAATCCCTACTGCTCTTGTTATAACATTTCTGTCAGGGTGAATTTTTGCTTCTTCTTCATTAATCTTACCCGTATCAATAAGCAACTGAACAAAAGAGTGATCTTTTGTTATAGCCTTGATTGTATCATTTACGAGATAAGCTCTGCTATCACCCACATGAGCAATAACTGCAATATTGCCTAAAACAAGCACCGCAACAACAGTTGTTCCCATTCCTTTAAACTCAAGATTTTCTTGTGCTTTTTTGAAAACTGCGGAGTTAGCAGCATTAACAGCAGTTGTTAAAAGATTTTTTGCACTGCCTATATTTATTCCTTTGCGATAACCTCTTTCAAAAGCTTCAGAAATCTTTTTAACACAAATATCGCTTGCAACTTGACCGCCGGAAACACCGCCCATTCCATCACAAACAACTGCCCAACAGTTGCCATCATCAAAACTGCCAAAAGAAAAAGCGTCCTGATTAGTTTCACGAACAAGACCTATATCGGTTTTTCCAAAAATTTTCACGGTGTTTCACCCCTTTCAAGCATTATCTTCTTTCATTTTCTCCCTACGCAACTGACCGCAGGAAGCATTTATATCAGAACCGAGGGTACGGCGTATTGTAACCGTATGCCCTGCTCTTTCAAGTATATTTTTAAAATTCTGAATATCATTATCACTGCTTCTTTCGTGACCTTTTTCAGGCACTTCATTGGCAGGAATAAGGTTTATATGGCAAAGAATACCTTTTAATTTTGCTCCGAGCTCTTTTGCACATTCGGGCGTATCGTTAACACCCTTCATCATAGCATATTCAAAGGAAATTCTTCTTGATGTTTTATCCCCATAAACTTTACAAGCCCTAAGAAGTTCATCAACATTCCATGATTTATTAACGGGCATTATCCTTGAACGGATTTCATCATTTGGAGCGTGAAGAGAAACAGACAAGGTAAGCTGCAAATTTCTTTCAAGCAAATCATAAATTCTCGGAACAATTCCGCTTGTTGAAAGAGATATATGCCTCATACCGATATTAAGACCCTTTTCATCACTTACAAGCTCTAAAAAACGCATAACATTATCGAAATTATCAAGAGGCTCACCCATACCCATTAAAACAATTCGGGAAATTCGCAAACCTAAATCTCTTTGAGCAGCATAAATCTGACCGAGAATTTCTGACGGTGCCAACTGACGCTTGAAGCCACCGATTCCCGACGCACAGAAAGCACAGCCCATTTTGCATCCAACCTGAGTAGAAACGCATATTGTATGGCCATATTTATAATCCATAACCACACATTCAAGATACTCTCCATCAGGCAAAGAATACAGGTATTTTACCGTATTATCATACCTCGAAACAAGTTTTTTTTCAATAGTACAGGTAAAAATGACAAAATTGTCATTTAATTTTGCTATTAAATCCTTTGAAATATTGGTCATTTCCTCAAAGGATGCAACGCATTTTTTATGTAGCCAATCATAAACCTGAGTTGCTCTGAATTTCGGGAGTCCCATTTCCTTAAATTCTGCTGAAAGCTCCTCAAAATTCATTGAAATAATATCTTTTTTCTCCATACTTACCTTCTTTTGAAAACGGCAATAAAAAAGCCGTCACAATTATTTTTATGCGGAAAAAGGGTTAAATAGTCACCCTCATCAACTGCCCTTTCAACTTCGGGCAAAGCTTTAACAGAATAAAAATCGGGATTTTCTTTTAAAAAGGCATCACAGATTTTTCTGTTCTCGTTAGGATTAACAGAACAGGTTGAATAAACAAGCCTGCCTCCGCTTTTTACATATTTTGAAGATGTTTCAAGTATTTGCTTCTGAATTGGTAGCAAAGATTTGGTAGCATCAAGCTTTTTATATTTAATTTCCGGCTTTTTGCCGATTATACCAAGACCCGAACAAGGCACATCACAAAGAACTCTGTCCATCTGAGGTAAATTCTCATTAAAAACAGTTGCATCATTAACAAAGGGTTTAACACAGTCGAGTCCCAATCTATCTGCACCCTCTTTTATTAATTCTGTTCTTTGAGAATAAAAATCGCAGGAATAAAGCGTACCCTTATTTTCCATATATTGAGCTACTGTAAAGGTTTTCCCTCCGGGAGCAGCACAAACATCAACAGCGGTTGCTTCAGGAAACATTTCAAGAGCTTCAACACAAAGCTGTGAAGACAAATCTTCAACATGAAAAAGACCGTTTTTAAAGCTTTCAAGGTTATAAACCGCATTACTGACTTCAATTTTCAAAGCATTCTCTAAATATGTATCGAATACTTTTACATTCTCTTTTAATAATAAAGCTTTTAGTTCTTCGGTTGTTGTTTTAACTGTATTAACCCTTATAAAAATCTCTTTAGGCTCAAGAGATGCTTTAAGAAATTCTTTTGTATTCTCTTCTCCGTAATGGTGAATTAAAAACTTAACAGTATCTTCGGGCATTGAATAGGTGACAGAAAATCTTTCTGTCTCTGTTAAGTTATCATTTATATTAAGTCCGTTTTGTCCGATTTTTCTTAAAATCGCATTTACAAGACCCGATGCAAAGTCGCACTTATTGCTTTTGGCAAGCTTAACACTTTCATTTACTGCAGCACTTTGGGGGATTTTATTCATAAAGAGAAGCTGATATGCTCCTAATCTTAAAATAGTAAGAATTTCAGGTTTTGTTTTATTAATCGGCTTTGAAAGATAGTGAGAAATAGCATAATCGAGAGTTATTTTTCTCTCTGTAACACCATAAACAAGGCGTGAAATAAAAGCACAATCAGTGCTGTCAGGATTATACATCTGAACAGCACTGTCTATTGCAAGGTTTGAGTATGCCTCTTCCTTTTCAATTTTTAAAAGTATTTCGTAGGCAATCTGCCTTGCCGATTTACTCATCTTCTGTTTCTCCTGCCACCATAGAGTAATACTAATCTTAAAATCTGAGCAATACTTGTTGCCAAAGCCGCAACATAGGTCATTGCAGCCATTTTTAGCACCTTTGCGGCACCGTTTTTTTCTTCAAAGGAAAGAAGTCCGTTTGATTCAATAACGTTTAATGCTCTTCTGCTTGCATTGAACTCAACAGGTAAGGTTATTAATTGAAACACTGCAACAAAAGAGAAAAAGCCTATACCAATCCAGATAAGAGGCTCATATCCGAAAATCACACCTGCTATAAGCAACGGCATTGAAAGAGTCGAACCAATATTACAAACCGGTAAAATAAGGTTTCTGACTTTAATTGGTGCATAAGCTTCGGCATGCTGAGCAGCATGGCCAGCTTCGTGGCAAGCAACACCAACTGCAGCTATTGAAGAGCCATTAAAAACACCGTCAGAAAGTCGGATAACCTTGCTTCTCGGGTCGTAATGGTCAGAAAGCTTACCACTTATATGTTCAATTGTTACGTCATGAATACCATAGTAACCGAGCACCATTTGAGCTGCCTGAGCACCGGTTATATTACGGGCATTACCTATTTTTGAATATTTTGCATAGGTTGATTTTAATTTTGCCTGAATAATAAGTGAAGCAATAATTACAGGCACAACGAGAATAATATAATAATAGTCAAAATAGAAAAACGGCATTATATCAGCCTCCAAAAACTAATAATTTTCTTCACGTTAATTTTAAAACATATAAATTAATCAACTATAATTAATATTTTAATAATATGTTAATTATTGTAAAATTGTACCATCGGATATAGGGTGACCACGTAAAAAATCAGCAGCATTCATACGTTTTTTACCCTCAAACTGCACTTGAGAAACAACAACTGCTTTACCGTCACCGCAAAAAATTGCCAGACCATTTTTAAGAGTTTTGGTTTCCCCTGCTTTACCGCCACTTAATTCTTTTGATATTGAAGAGCCAAAAAGCTTCAGAGTTTTATCCTCAAGGTAGGTTAATGCAACCGGCCAGGGGTCAAGACCACGAATTTGATTATGCACTTCTTGGGCAGTTTTGTTAAAATCAACGGGTGACATTGATTTATCAAGCATTGAAGCATAAGTGCTTTCTGCGTCATTCTGCTTCTGAGGAACTATTTCACCTTTTTCAAGTGCAACAAGAGTTTTTATAAGAAGCTCTGCACCCATCGGTGCAAGTCTTTCAAAAAGCTCCCCTGCAGTTTCATTTTCACCAATTTTAGTCTTTTCAACAAGAAGCATATCCCCTGTGTCAAGACCAACATCCATCTGCATTGAGGTTACGCCTGCATATTCCTCTCCATCAAGAATGCAACGTTGAATTGGTGCAGCACCTCTGTATTTAGGAAGAATCGAGCCGTGGATATTTATACAACCATATTTCGTATATTCAAGAAAATCCTTGGGCAAAATTTTTCCGTACGCAACAACCACAACAACATCGGGATTAAGTTCACGAAGAATTTCTGTTCCCTCTCCGTTTTTTAGTGTTTGCGGTTGATAGACTTTTATACCAATTTCCTCTGCCTGAACCTTAACAGGTGGTGGTGTTAAAATAGCTTTTCTTCCAACGGGTTTATCAGGTTGGGTAACAACTCCGCAAACATCATAACCGTTATTAACAAGAGCTTTTAAGGGTTCAACCGCAAAATCGGGAGTACCCATATAAAGAACTTTCATCTTATTCACCATCGTTTCTATAGAGCTGTTCGCCTTCGTCAAGTTTATCTTTATAAAGAATACCGTCAAGATGGTCGATTTCATGACAGAAGCATCTTGCTTTAAGCTGTTCGCCTTTATATAAGCACCATTTACCATCACGGTTCTGTGCTTTTACTTTTACTATATTAGGTCTTGTAACAACACCATAAAGACCGGGAAGAGAAAGGCAACCCTCTGTGCCGGTCTGCTCGCCCTCTTCATAGGTAATTTCAGGGTTAATAAGCTCAATAAACTCATTTCTGTCCTCGCTGACATCCATTACAACAACTCTTTTGAGGACACCAACCTGAGGCCCTGCAAGACCAACGCCACCTGAATGGTACATTGTTTCTTTCATATCATCGAGAAGCTCAAAAAGTCTGTCATTAAATTCTGTTACAACTCTTGATTTTTTTCTTAAAATAGGGTCATCATCAACCCTGATATTTCTTATTGCCATTTTTCTCTTCCTTTTATTTCTACTATGATAAAGGGTTTATATCTATTGTAACATTTGCCGTGGAATACTTTGCATTTTTCATATACTCTTTTAAAAGCTTTGACATCATTTCACGGAAACGCTTATTATTTTTGCATTTAATTGTGATTACATTTCTGTATTTATTACTGATTTTTGAAACACGAGGTTGCAAGGGTCCCAAAAGATTGATTTTAACATCACTGAACTCCCCTGTTACCGCATTTTTAATCATTTCAAAAAACATTTTTGCACCTGCGACGGATTGATTGAATTGTTCACTTGTAAAGGTCAGCGAACAAATATCGCAAAACGGTGGGTAAACCATAGCTTTTCTTATAATTTCCTCTGTTTTATAAAATGATTCATAATCCTGCTGAGCAGATAACTCAATAATATCGTTATCGGGAAGAACAGTCTGAATAAATGCTCTTCCTTTAAAATCGCCCCTACCTGACCTGCCAACAACCTGAGTCAGCAAATCGAAGGCTTTCTCACTGCTTCTGAAATCATCATTATAAAGCTGATGGTCTATTGAAATCACACCAACAAGGGTAACTCTCGGGAAATCAAGGCCTTTTGCCACCATCTGTGTGCCTAAAAGTATATCATATTCACCTTTTGCAAATGCAGTCAATTTATCCTGATAAGAATATCTTGCCATAGTTGTATCTGCATCCATACGAAGAATTTTTGCACTTGGGAAAACATTCTGAAGCTCTTCTTCAATTCTCTGGGTACCAAACCCTGCATATCTGACCGCTTTTTCGTTACATTCGGGACAAGTGTCCGTAAACACCTGAGAATGACCACAATAATGGCACATAAGGCGGTTATTGGCATTATGGTATGTAAGAGATATACTGCAATTTGGACAGGTTAAAACGGTCTTGCAGGCACTACAAGAAGCAAAGGTATTAAACCCTCTCCTGTTCATCAAAAGAATAGCCTGCTTATTATCTTCAAGGCATTCTTCAAGGGCAGAATAAAGCTCGTTACTTATAGGTCCTTTAGTATCGCTGATGTCAACAGTAACAACATCGGGTAAAACCGCTTTACCATATCTTTCAGCAAGCTTTATAAAAGAATATTTACCGTCAACTGCATTTTTATACGATTCAACAGAGGGTGTTGCTGATGACAAAAGCAAAAGTGCATTGTTATAAGCACACCTGAAGCGTGCAACATCACGAGCATGATACCTTGGATTCATTTCGGATTTATAGGTATGCTCCTGCTCTTCATCAATAACAATCAAGCCTAAATTGCCGAAAGGTGCAAAAACTGCAGAACGAGTACCTATAGCAATTTTAGCTTCGCCGTTTTTCACTCGTTTCCACTCATCAATTCTTTCACCTGCAGAAAGTGCACTATGAAAAACTGCAACTTTATCTCCAAAATGAGAATAGAAAATACCTAAGGTCTGAGGTGTAAGAGCAATTTCGGGAACCATTACAATAACATCTTTACCGTCATTGATAACCTCTTCAATAAGCTTAAGGAAAACCTGAGTTTTACCTGAACCGGTTACACCAAAAAGCAACGAGGCAGAGCCTTTACCGCTTTTATATTGGCTTAAAAGCTCATTAAAAGCTTTATTTTGCGAGTTTGTAAGCTCGGGTGACGGAGCTTTTTCTTTGGATTTTTCGTATCTGGGCTTTCTGTAAATCTCGCTGTCATAAAGCTCTGCATAACCTTTTTTAACAATAGCGTTTATAACTGCCGGAGTTACACCTGTGAAATAGCAGACCTCTTTAACAGAAGCACCGCCTATATCAAGAAGAAGCCTTACCACACTTTTCTGCTTTGCTGTAAGTGATTTTAAAATTCCCTCTGCTTCAATTTCGCTGACTGCAAGACGAACATTTTTTATGGTTAAATCCCCTGTTTTTCGCTTTGCATCAACATTAGTTACTAGTATTTCTTTTTTTACAAGCTTTTCAAGAATTTTACTTTCGGAAGAAATACCTAAATCAGTTAAAAGCTTTTCTCTTTTAACATATTTGCAATTATCCTTCAGATAATTAACAACTCTGATTTCATCTTCATTTAGTTTATTAAAGACTTCCTCCGAAACCTCTTTTACCATATAAGATACAATATAATTAAGACCTATACCGGCAGGAAGCATAGCTTTTGCAGCCTCATAAAGAGTGCAAAAGGTTGTTTCTTTGAGCCATAAAACAAGAGAAACCATTTCATCATTAAAAAGAGGCTCTTTATCAAGAACATTGATAACAGATTTAAGCTTTCCTATATTTTCTGTTTCAAGAAGTGGCTCCACAGACAGTATAAGTCCTTGTTTTTTTCGGTTACCATTGCCAAAAGGCACCATAACCCTGCATCCCACCACCGCTTTTTCCTCTAATTCCAATGGAATTTTATAAGAATAAACAGCATCAAAATGGTATGCAAGGCCTTCAACGGCTATTTTGGCTAAAAGCGTACCGATACCCATAATTAAAGGTATGCAATTTCATCGGGCTCTACGATTTTGTAGTCCCCTGCAAGAAGCTGATTAAGAGCATCACTAACGGGTTTCTCTGTTGTGATAACCTTATCTTCGAGGTTTTTGTCGGAAATCTCACGAGCAAGCTTTGCGGTAGCAGTTACAAGAGAGTAACGGCTGATATGTCCTGTGAGTACTTTACTAAGGTCTTGATTAAGCATAATTTATTTTCCTTTCGGTTTATTAGTTTATTAGTTTTTTAGCATATCTTCAACAATATTGCCCATTCTGCAAGAGCGGAATTTTTCAGATTCGAGAACCTTTACAATCTGCTCTGCACAAAGGTTAATATCATCATTAATAACAATATAATCGTATTCATTTGCTCTTGAAAGCTCGTCTTTTGCAGTATTAAAACGTTTCTGAAAGCTTTCTTCAGTTTCTGTTCCTCTGCCTCTTAAACGCCTTTCAAGTTCTTCCATTGATGGCGGAATTATAAAAATAGAAAGTGCTTCAGGCATTGCTTTTCTCACATTACCCGCGCCCTCAACCTCGATTTTCAAAAGGATGCAACCGCCTTTATCAATATGTCTTTCAACTTCGGACTTAGGTGTTCCGTAGTAATTATCATTATAAATTGTATATTCAAGGAATTCCTGATTTTCAATTCTTTCCTCGAAAGTATTTTTATCAATAAAGTAGTAATCTACTCCGTCTTTTTCGCCGTCACGCATAGCTCGTGTGGTGGCGGAAATAGTTTTATCAAAGGAAAAATCACTATCCTTTAATTTTTCCAGAACCGTGTCCTTACCTGAACCTGATGGTCCTGAAAGAACAACAAGCATACCTTTACCCTTCAAATCCAAAGTCCCTGCCTCCTTTTTGGTCGTTGAACCTTGTGAGCAATTGCTCTGCGGACAAAAATGATAAAACAACATTGTCACTGTCAGTTATAATAACACCTTTGGTTTTTCTTCCGTGGGTGGCATCAATAAGCTGTGCTCTTTCCTTACATTCCTGAATCATTCTCTTTGCAGGTGCAGATTCGGGACTTATAATTGCAACTACTCTATCAGCATTAATAAGGTTGCCGAAACCTATGTTAACAAGCTTCATATTCTCACCTTATTCGATGTTTTGTATCTGTTCTCTGATTTTCTCAACTTCTGCCTTAATATCAATAACTCTGCGTGCAATATCAACATCCTGAGCTTTTGAGCCGATTGTATTTGCTTCTCGGTTAATTTCCTGAACAAGAAAATCAAGCTTTCTGCCGACTGCTTCATTGGAATCAAGCATTGAATGAAGCTGGTCGATATGACTTCTGAGGCGAACTGTTTCTTCTGCAACAGCAACCTTGTCCGCATAAATTGCAGCTTCAGTAAGTATTCTTGCTTCATCAACCTGAGTATCGCCTAAAACAGTTTTCATTCTTTCAAGAAGTTTTTCAGAATATGCTTTCACTGTTTCGGGCGAGCGTGCTTCTATGTAAGCAACATTTTCTATTATCAAATCTGCTCTTGAAAGCACGTCCGCTTTAAGCTTTTCGCCTTCAATTTCACGCATTTTGATAAACTCTGCAAGTGCTTCTTTAACTGCCACCTGAACCTTATTCCATAAATCCTCTTCGTCAACAGGAGCTTTGGTAATTGAAAGAATATCGGAAAAACGAGCGAGAGAAAGTGCTGTTAAATCATTTTTTACATCGAATTTATCTGCTAATTCCTCAACTGCTTTAACATAGCCAACTGCAAGAGGCTCGTTAATACTTACTATTACACTTTCATCCGCAGTTGTTTCAATCTGCAAGGAGCATTCAACCTTACCTCTGGAAATCTCTGTTGAAAGCAAGGATTTAACCTTTTCTTCAAGGAAAGAGAATGTTCGGGGCATTTTTGCATAGAAATCAAAATATCTGTTATTAACGCTTCTAATTTCAACTGTTATATTATAACCTTCAACAGAAACCTGAGCCCTGCCGAAGCCTGTCATACTTCTAATCATATTTTACCTCTTATTACTGACTTTGTAAGCGATGAACCTCATCCTCTGTAAGCTCACGCCATTTTCCCACTTTAAGCATACCAAGTTTTACTGAACCAATAGCATTTCTTTTAAGACGGATAACATCAAGACTGACACTTTCGCACATTTTTCGAATCTGTCTGTTTCTGCCTTCATATATTGTTATTTCGAAAACGCTTCTTGCGGCAGATTTCTCGATAATTCTTACCTGTGCAGGTAAAGTATCTCTTCCGTCATCGTCAATATCAATACCGCCCTCAAGCTTTTCAACCTGAGCGTCATTAATATTCGAGCGAACAGTTACTCTGTATGTTTTCGGAACATGCTTTCTCGGGTGCATAACTGCATTTGCAAACTCACCATCATTTGTAAGAAGCAAAAGTCCCTCAGAATCTCTGTCAAGTCTTCCTACAGGATAAACTGTTGCACCAACATCCTGAACTAATTCGGCAACACATTTTCTGCCAAGCTCATCGCTCATAGTTGTAACATATCCTCGGGGTTTATTTAACATTATATAATACTTCTGCTTAACGGCAACAACCTTTTTACCGCTAACAGTAACAGTATCTTTTTTAGGGTCGATTTTATCGCCCACAACGGCAATTTTACCGTTAACCTTAACCTTACCGGCATTGATAAGCTCTTCCGATTTTCTTCGGGAAGCAACTGAACACTCCGATAAATATTTTTGTAATCTTACGAGAGCCATAATTTTTCCTATCTGTTTTTTCTTTCCAAAAGGTATTTTATTTTTTCAAATAAAGATTTTGTTTTTTCTTTTTCTGTAAAATTCATTGAAGCATTTTCTGTTGATATTAAATCACTTTCACAAAGAAGCTTTTTATCACTTGAAAATACTCTAACACAACCTACCCTATCGCCTTTTTTTACTCCTGAATAAAGAAAATTATCGCATAACACAACTGTTTCAGGATTTTTTTCTTCATCCAGTGCAGTATAGGTAAGTTGATTTTGAAGTTTAACACTTATTTTTTTGTTATCAGACCCAACAACATCAATTTTTATTTCATCTGCATTGAATTCCGTTTTATATACTCCAACCTTTTCAAAACCATATTCAAAAAGCTTTTTATGGTCATTCCAATCGTCAGGAGCAGAGAGGGTTACCGCAACAAGAGTTACACCATTTCTTTCGGCAGAACTTACGAGGCAACGCCCCGAAGCTTTTGTAAACCCTGTTTTAATACCAAAAGCACCCTCACAGGTATTCAAAAGCTTATTATGATTTTTAAATGTTCGCTCATATTCAGGAGTTCCATAAGAAACTCTTAAAGAGCTTAATGAACAAATATCGCGGAATTGCTTATTTTTTATAGCGTAACTTCCCAAAAGAGCCATATCATAGGCGGTGGAAAAATGTCCGTCCTCAGTAAGCCCTGACGGATTTTTGAAGCTGGTGTTTTCCATTCCAATTTCTTCAGCTTTCCGGTTCATTAAGGAAACAAACTTTTCTCTTGATTTGCCGATAACTCTTGCCGTTACATTTGCCGCATCATTCCCGCTTTCAAGAAGCATACCGCAAACAAGTGTATTAAGAGTTATTTTATCGCCATCTTTAAGACCAATGGACGTTCCCTCAATGCGAACATCTTCATCTTTGGCAACAACAGTTTTCTGCAAATTACCGTTTTCAATTGCAAGAAGGGCGGTCATTATTTTAGTAGTGCTCGCCATTCCACGCTTTTCGTAAGCGTTTTTTTCATAAATAACCTCATTAGTAAGGCCATTTATTAAAATTGCAGATTTAGCAGAAAGAGGAATTTCTACTGCATTTGCTTTTATACAAAAAGAAAAAGATATTGAAATAACAATAAATAATGCTGTTAATCTTTTAAACACATAACCACCCACTTAAAATAAATATATGCAAATGGTCAGCGTTAAAACACAGAATTATTCTGCTACTTCTGCAGATGCTTCGTTCTTTTTGCTTGTAAGCTTTGTTACCTTATCAAACATTTCGGGAACAAGGCTTACTGCCCTTTCGATAGCATTGTCATTAGAAACGATGTGCTTAATTGTAACATCGCCGTCTTTGATAACGAGAAATGCAACAGGGTTAATTGTGATACCTGCACCGCCTGCACCACCAAAAAGCTCAACATTATTCTTTGATGGGAAATCCGAACCACCTGAAGCAAAACCGTATGTAACCTTTGATACGGGAATGATTGTAAGTCCATCGGGAAGATTGATAGGTTCACCGATAATTGTGCTTACATCAACTAAATCTCTTACCTTTTCGATTGTTGTTTTGAGAATTCCGTTTGCTGATTTTTCCATAGTGGAAACACCGTCCTTATCTATAAAATTATTTATTTGTTTATATTTTCACCCTGCTCTGTTGCAACAGTATCAACAGCTTCCTTTGCAACAGTCTGAGGCGTTTTTTTGCTTTTATCACTTTTCTTTTTAGAGAAAAGAATTTTAAACAAGATTTTGAATACTAACTGAAGCACTAAAACCACTGCAGCATTTGTGATTTTTATAGGTCTTAAATGAAGCCTTACAAAAGCACTTGCAGTTGATTTTGGGGCAAGAAAATCAGGAGTTATATCAAAATCATACTTTTTCACCTTACAGGTTGAAATAAGCTTACCTAAAACAGGATAAAGCCATGCACAGAGTTTTCCGTGTTTAATGGCGGTGTCTGCCGCATCGCTACCTGCGGTAGTCATTTTTATATAAAGCTCATCAATGGTAAAGGTTTTATAAATTTTACCAAAGAAACCGCCGAGAGAACTACCTAAATCACGAAGCATTTTTTCAAGACCTTCGTAACCATGGTCAAGATAAAGCTGTTTTATCAGGCTGTTACCCTGCTTTTGTGACTTATCTTTTTTATGTTTAGCGTCTTGAGGTTGTTCTGTTGCAATAGCCTCAGCATCCGAAGCAACGGCTTTCTTGCTCTTGTTTTTTTCTTTCTTCGGTTTCTTTTCTTTTTTAGGCTTCTTTTCCTTTTTCTCTTTTGAGGTATCAACCAATGGAATGGTAATAAAAAGATACTTTAATCTAACAACTGTTTTCTCTGCGTAATCCACTATAACAGTTACCTTTAAAGAAAACAAAATTACAAAGAAAAGGATTATACCCAATAATGTATATAAAACAGGCATTCAATCGCCCCTTTTTCTTCAGTATTTATTAGTTTTCAGAAGTTACTTCTTCTGTTGCTTCTTCCCGTGGTTCACTGTCACCATCAAAAAGTGAAAGCTGACCATTATCCACATCGGACATTAAAACTTCTCTGTCTGCTGATGGTAATTCAGGAAGCTCATCAAGAGAGCTTAAAGAAAAGCATCTTAAGAAGTTGGCTGTTGTTCCGTAAAGGACCGGTCTTCCGGGAACATCAAGTCTGCCCTTTTCTTCTATTAATTCTTTTTGACAAAGGGTATTTACAACACCCGAGCAATCAACACCACGAATTTGCTCTATGTAAGGCTTTGTTATAGGTTGATTATATGCAATAATCGCAAGAACCTCAAAGGCAGCCTGAGAAAGAGGTGCATTTCTTTTAAGGTCAAGAACCGTTCTTATTTCTTCAACAAATTCTTTTTTACTGCAAAGCTGATATTTAGTATCAAGCTGTAAAAGGCATATACCGCTATCATCACTTTCAAGTTTTTTGCCTAATTCATCAAGAACTAAAAGCATTGTTTCATCATCACAACCCAGAACATTTGCAAGTTTTGAATATTCAATAGGTTCTGCCGCCGCAAAAAGCACTGCCTGAGCTGCGGCAATTTGTTTATTCTCTATCAAGAGTTTTCCATTCCTTCCAAAATCTCAATTTGAGCATCATCTCCGTCACCGGAAATGTAAATAGTTTTATTTTTAGCAAGCTCCAATATAGCAAGGAAAGCTGCGACCAAGTCAGAACGGGATTTTGCTTCCTTATATATATCGAAAAGCTTACGTTTTTTACGTTTTTTAAGAGAAGATACGATTGAATCAATTTTTGAACCAACTGAAACGATCTTCTTTGTAACAATAGTTTTAAATGAATCTATGGGTGGCGGTAATCTTCTTAATTTTTTACCTGCCGCAAGAGAATATGCGCTTAAAAGCTCCGATGGTTCGTGAAGTCTTTTATAGGTATTATCAGGTGATACACTTTCCTGAAAACCTCTTGCAGTATAGTTGAAGCCATCTGTCATCTGAGCTAATTTACCTGCAAGAATTTTACAATCACGATATTCAAGAAGCTCATCACGAAGTTCATTCTTAAGGTCTTCCGCCTCATCATAAACAGGTAAAAGAGAAACTGTTTTTATATAAACAAGTCGTGCTGCCATTTCAAGAAATTCGCTGGCAACTTCCATATTCTCTTCCTGCATTTCACGAACATACGAAGTATATTGTTCAACTAGTTCTAAAATCGGAATATCGTAAATATCAAGTTTATGTTTTGTTATAAGGTGCAAAAGCAAGTCCATAGGACCTTCAAACACCTCGAGTTTGTAGTTTAGTTTTTCCATATTTTTTCCTTATTTTTATTTATAATGAAAAAGGTAATGATGCTACTGCATCTAAAAGAGTTATAACTGCACCTGAAAGGAAGCTCAAAGGAGTTGAAAGAATGCCTGTGAAAAGCAAAACAAACAAGCCTATCATTATATATCTTTCATACTGCATTATTTTATAATAGTATTTCGAGGGCAATAAAGCAGTTGCAAGGCGGGAACCGTCAAGTGGCGGAATTGGTAAAAGGTTAAACACAGCAAGGTTTACGTTAATTACAGCAGCATAGAAAAAGAACATTGCCATGTAGGTCATCATTATATTTTCATTTGATGAACCAAAATAATATAAAGCATTATATATAAAAAGCAGTATCAAGCTTTGCAAAATGTTGCTGATTGGTCCTGCCAAGGCAACAAGAGCCATATCTCTCTTCGGCTTTTTAAATTTTCTCATTCTTACTTCAACGGGCTTTGCATAACCGAAGCCGAAAAGAAAAATCATTAATGCACCGCGTTTGTCGATATGTGCCATAGGGTTTATTGTAAGCCTGCCTCTTAAACGAGGGGTATCGTCACCCAATTTAACTGCAATAAGAGCATGGGCAAACTCATGTAAGGGTGTTGCACAAAACACAACAAAAGCTATTGAACTGACATAAATAATTAAATCAACGATATCAAAATCGCCACTTAAAATATCGCCTAAATATCTTAGCATAATAAACTCCTATCTTTTTACTGCAACAACTCTGTCAAGTCCTGAAGCATCTTTAATAATTCTTGCTTTCTCGGCTTTATTCACGAACATAGATAAAACATCCTTACCCTGCTCTTCACCGATTTCCATAGCAATATAGCCACCTTTATTTATGTAGGTAAACCAATTTTCTGATAACGCACGATAGAAAACAAGTCCGTCATCACCGCCATCAAGAGCCATAAAAGGTTCAAAGGCAATTTCAGGTTGAAGAGTTTTAATTTCTTCCGTTTTAATGTAGGGTGGATTTGAAAGAATCATATCCGGTCTCGGTAAACCTAAAAAGCCAACTGAATCAAGAACATCGGCTTTAACTACAGTTACATTATCGGCTCCTAAAAGCTCTTTATTCGTAGTTGTATATTCAATTGCCGCTTCTGAAAGGTCAATGCAAATAACTTTTATATTGGGGAAAATCTTTGCAAGTGTAAGACCGATGCAACCGCTACCGCAACAAAGGTCATAAACAACCTTGAAATCATTTTTCTGTATCTTCTCTACGGCAAATTCAACCAAAAGCTCTGTTTCCGGACGAGGTATCAACACGCCCTCGCCTACCTTAAAGCTAAAGCGGTGAAAATCCCACATTCCGATAATATATTGCAAAGGCTCGTGATTGCAACGTCTTTTAATACAATCTTTGAAGAAAAACAATTTACCATCTTCAATGGGACTGCCCGAATTTAAAAGCAGTTGAGTTTTGTTCATTCCCAAGCAATAAGAAACTAACTGCTGAGCATCAAATTCAGGACTGTCACACCCGGCTTCAGTAAGGCTTTTTATTGCTTCACGATAAACTGAATAGAGGTTTTTCAAGCTTCATCTTCCTCCGCTTTGTTTTCCTCTGTGCCGAAGAGAACTGCTTTTATTGACTCAATACCAACCTCAATAATATCATCAGTAGGTTCTTGTGTTGTGAGCCTCTGCATCCAGAGTCCCGGAGCAGAAAGGATTTTAACAAGTGTATTATCGTGCTTGCCTGCATAGCGGATAAATTCATAACCGATGCCAACTGTTAACGGAACTATTAAAATCTTAATCGCCATCCATACGGCACGAATCTCATCAATACCCGGGAAAGCAACAACAAGAACTGATGAAATGAGAATACTGATAATAAGAATAACGAAAATAAAGCTTGTTCCGCAACGAGGATGAAAACGTTGCTGCTTTTTTACGTTTTCAACTGTAAGCTCAAGCCCCTGCTCATAGCAGAAAATTGATTTATGCTCTGCACCGTGGTACATAAACACTCTTTTAATATCAGGAATTTTTGAAACACCCCAGATATAAGCAACAAAAATAACCATTCTCATCAAACCCTCAAAAAGAGGATGAAGATTTGCGAGAGCCTCTTTAAAAAGATATTTATCTACTGTATCAACAAGAAATGTAGGAAGATAGAAAAAGAGAACAAATGCAAGACCGCAACCGAGGACCATTGAAATCCCTGTAATTACAGCCATCATTTTAGGTCCGAAATGGTCTGAAATCCATTTGTCAAGCTTTGACATATTCTCAGGGTCTGTATCATCATCAAGACCCGCTTTTTCTGCCGATTTTTCCATACATTTCATACCAAACATAAGGTTTTCAACCATATTGAAAACGCCTCTGATTAATGGCCAACCTGCAGGCTTGAATTTATCTCTTATATGCCTAACTTCAAGCTTTTCTGTATCAATAGTTCCGTCAGGAAGCCTTACTGACATTGCAGCACCTTTAGGTCCTTGCATCATAATACCCTCAATAAGAGCCTGTCCACCAACGGAAACCTTAGGACAACATCTTTCTTTATTGCTCATAATCTTCTACCTTCAATTCTTCAATAATCGGAGCAACAGGTTCAACTGCAACCTTTTCAACAGGGAAAATAACTGTAACCGTTGTCCCCACTCCTAATTCACTGTTTATTTCAAATGCACCATTATGGAGCTTTACTATTTCATCAACAACCGCAAGCCCGATACCTGAACCGCGAACCTGCAAATTTGCTTTATAAAATTTCTTTTTGATATTAGGCAAATCTTCTTCTGCTATTCCGCAACCATTGTCAGCAAAATGGATAGTTAATGTGCCATCCTCGACAAGTGCAACAACATTAACAAGACCGCCTTGTTCTGAGTATTTGAACGCATTATCAAGGATATTGACAAAAACCTGCTTTATTCTGTTTGGGTCTGCCATCATTGGTGCCGGCACCTCAGGAACAGAATAGGTTAATTCAATGCCATCACGTTTTGAGCGTTCCTTGAATACGAAAATCGCTTCATCAAGCTCCGCGAGAACATCAATTTTCTCAAGTCGCAGAGTCATACTTCCACTCTGTATACGGGAGAAATCCAATAATTCTTCAACAAGCTTTGAAAGTCTTTCAGATTCATTTATTATAACTTCGGTGCCTCTTCGGGCAATTTCTCTATCCTCACCATCAAGCTCTTTAAGCATCTCACCCCAACCTTTAATTGCTGTAAGCGGTGTTCTTAATTCGTGAGAAACAGTTGAAATAAAGTCATTTTTTAATTTATCTGTTGCGGCTACTTCAGCAATCATTCCGTTTATTGAATCTGCAAGCTCTGTAATTTCGTCATCATCCCTGCCGTCAGATTCTATCCTGACATCAAACTCACCTTCAGAAAACTTTCGGGCAACATCATTGATTTTACGAACAGGCGTAACAATTGTCTGAATAAAAAACACACCTGAAAGTGCAACAAAAAACAAAGCTATAAAATAAACTATCAGAATTAAAACTATCAGACCAATAATCTGCTTATCAATTGCCCTCAAGGATGTAATAAAACGAACAGCACCTGTAAATTCATCATTTGGGCGAGGCAATATCATTGATACAGCCATAATATGCTCGCCGTTACTGTTAAAGCCCGACCATTTACTTATCCCACTTGATGATTCTAACGCCTCTTTAACATCATCCATATCTTCAACAGTTTCGCTAACTCCGAAACCGGAAGAAGAAAAGGATACGCTTCCGTTGCGATTTACAACCTGAACTTCCATTCTGCTTTTATCAGCAAAGCTGTCAATAAACTCTTTTGCCTTTTGATCAAATATCTCATCACTGCCACCAACATATGGTGAAAAGAAGGTTGTTACATTCTCGTTAGCATAACCTGAAAGATAGTTAGTTACATAGTTTCTGTAATAGCTCACAACAAAAACAACACATACGGAAAGAAGAACAAATAAAATGAGAGCAGTTATAAGCAATGTGTTAGTTGCCCACCTTTTTGTAATTCCTTTAATTTTCACTGCACTCACCTCTTCCTTCGTTTTTATTATCTAAATCAGAGCCATTTATAACCCATACCCCAAACAGTAACAAGATGCTTCGGGATTGAAGGTTCTTCCTCTATTTTCATTCTTAATCTTCTTATATTAACATCAACAACTTTTTCATCACCGAAATAAGACTCGCCCCATACTTCTTTCAAAATATCTGTTCGGCTTAATGCTTTACCTGCATTGGTGAAGAAAAATTCAATAATCTGAAACTCTACCTGAGTCAATTCAATCTGAGCACCATTTTTATAAAGTGTTCTGTTTCTTAAATTAAGCTCAAAGGGTTCAAGAGTGATTTTATCAATTCTTGCAGGTTGAACCCTGCTCTGATTATTTAAAGCTACTCTACGGTATACGCTATCAACTCTCGCCATAAGCTCAGACGGGGAAAACGGTTTTGTTATGTAGTCATCTGCACCCATAAGAAGACCGGAAACCTTGTCCATTTCCTGAGTTTTTGCAGTAAGCATAATAATACCAACCGTACCGCTGACATTTCTCAATCTTTTGCAAACCTCAAGACCGTCAACGTTAGGCATCATAATATCAAGCAAAACAACATCAAATTCGCCATTTTTTTCACTATATAAATCCAATGCCTGCTGACCGTCACAAGCTTCTGTTACCTCATAACCCGCTCTACGCAGTGTTATTCCGATTATTTCTCTGATAGCAGATTCATCTTCAGCAATAAGAACTTTTTTCATAATTAATCTCACTTTCTGAATCAGTTGATTATAATAAATGAAGATTTTACACCTTCATCAGTAATTCCGAAACTTTCACCATAGGGCGTAACATCATAATAGAATGTCCCTAATTCTGTTTTCAGCAGTTTTTTGCCTTTTACTTCACTCTCGTCATTTTCTGCTCTGAATGCAATTGACAAAAGCTCGTCTTTTATCAATTCTTCTTCATTATCCCACAAACAGAACTTCAAAGCCTGCACCAAAGCATCATAATAAACTGTTATTTCATTTGCTCTTGTTACCCTGTAAAGATAACTGTCAACAGGGTTAAAAAGAGTTTTAATGCTACCTTCGCTTTTATCCCCAAAACAATTAAGCCATTCTAACATTGTGAATGTAAATTGTGTGCCTGTCCTTTTAACAGTTAAAAGATTATCATCACCATAAAGCTTTGTGTTGGATGGAATTTCCAAAAGACCGTCACCATCAATATCACGGCAATAAATCTTTGAACTTCTCAAGGTATTTGACACAGGATTTTTTATATCTCTTACTGTTTTCAAATCTTTAAAATCCCAATAAAGAATTTCTGTGAACATTGATGTTTCTGTTTTAATGCAATCGATGAATACTCTTTTACAGTATTCGCCTGCCCGCTCAACCCTATCATATTGAATCTTCGAAACAGAGCTTATATGACTATCTAATTTTACATCACTGTATTTAACAAATTCATTGTTTTCGGAAAGAGAAAAGCAACGAAAATATGAGTGCTGAGTTTCACCTGTATCATCAAGATAAACAAGCACCAAATCGTCTTTTTCATCGCCATTAAAATCACTCAGGGATTTAGAATTAAAGTACTCGTTACCTAAAGTGTTAAGTGTGAACACACCTTTTTCTCCAACAGAAACTTCATAAACGCTGACAATCTTAGAGGTTTTTGTATCAAATAATGACCAACCCACCAAAATTTCATATATGCCATCGTTATCCATATCAGAAAAAGAAACATCAAACACACCACTACCGGCACCTTTAATATCAGATGAAATAACCCATGTATCGTTAATGCATTCCATAAAAGACATTCTCACTGATGCATCAATAGCGGAATCAGTATAAAAAACTATTGCTTCTTCCTGAGAATCACCATTTATATCAAACAAAACAAACGCTGTCTGATAATCACCGCTTTGAGGCGTTCTCAATTGGATTGTTTTTTCTGTCATAAGCTTTTTAAAAGCCTCTTCAACTTCTCCGTTTTTACCTGACTGCAAAGGTGGACTCATCAAACTTTCAACAGAGAAAAAATTAAGAGAGCAACCCGAACACAACAAAATCATCGCAAGACATAATACAACTGCTATAATTCTTTTCATTTTCAAACGATTGCCCTCCTTTCAAATTACAAACTAACTTCTACAAAATATGTGCCGTAAACCCAACATCCGGCATTATCAACAGTTATAACCGCAGGAACAGTCACAGACTGACCTTCGTTTATATCAGTTTCAGATAAATCAATCTCAACTTTTATATTTTCCTCTGTTATTGAGTCGAGATCCTTTTGCAATCCTACAACAACAACAGATTTATTTAAGCCTGAAAGCTTATACTCTTTTTTATCAGGGTTGTTTACATCAAATTTATCGGAAGAATATGTTATATATTCCTGACCGATACCTGACATATCAACACTAACTGAAAACTCTTCTGTTTTACTGCTTTCCGATATCGAAACATCTTCAGCAAGAAATGTAAACACACGGTTGGATGGAGAAAGTGTTTTAAAATCAATTGTACCTATTGTATAATCCACTGCTTTTTCATAATCATCCACAGAAATATTGAAGAAATCTTTGGATGGTGAAACGGTATATTTCAAAGGTGTTACCAAGAAGTTATCCGGAGCATTTTTAAATGCAACAACCGTTTCAAGCTCTTTTGTCTGCAAAACAGGAATTGTCAGGACTACCTTATCTTTGCTTAATGTTACATATTTGAAATCGCTTTTATTTTTATCATTAAGCAAAACTATTTCTGCGTCTGCAGATTTATTTGAGGAAAGGGATTTTTCCAAAGCAAGTCTCGCAACCACTTTTTCGATTCTGTTAATCTCGGTAGATGGCCCTGTTACAGTAACAGAAGTTTCAGACAAATTTATATTACCGCTTGTATAACCCTCGTCAACAATCGGAAAACCAACAGCTATAACCTGAGGCTCAATAACCATCTGAACAGTTTTTGAAGTATCAAAATATACTTCAATATTCTTTTGTGAAATAGTTGTTATAGTGTAATCTGCACCATCGGGAACTTCAGGTTTCAATTGAAGTGTTCTGTTACCTGCAGAATCAACATTATTGGTCTGGGCGGTAACAACAATATCTTCAGCAGAAAGGGCTGCCGGAGAAATCTGATATTTTTTACCTTTTACGGTTACATCAACAGTGAAATCCTTTTCTCCGAAAACCTCAAGACCAAACTGAGATGGCACCGTTGAATCAATGTTTACTTTAACACCCTGAATCACTCTTGTTGTCGGCTCACTGACATTAACCACCACAAGAAGCCACACAACAAGAGCAGCAAGCAGAGAAAAGAAAAGCAAAAATTTATCATTGTAAAAGAGGTCATTGAGTTTGAATTTAATTTTCATCCTTTTTACCTCCGTTTTTATTTTTGACAAATTTTTTTAAGAATTTTGTTTTCGCTGTGCCCTCTTCTCCGTTTGATTTAGGAATAAGTTCACTTAAAAGCACTTCACGAAGCTTACCGCGAGTAACATCTCTTGTAAGAGCTCCGTTTACTGCCACAGAAATTGCACCGGTTTCTTCGGAAACAACAACCACGACGGCGTCACTTTGTTCACTTAAGCCTATTGCCGCACGGTGACGAGTGCCTAACTCGCTATCGATTGAATTATTCTGAGTAAGCGGTAAAATACAGCCGGCGGCGTAAATCCTTCCGTCACGAACAATAACTGCACCGTCGTGAAGGGCAGAGTTTTTGAAGAACAAGCCGTTGAAAAGCTCGGGTGAGGACTGTGCATCAAGAACTGTCCCTGTTTTAATAATCTCCTGAAGAGGGGCATCTTTTTCAAAAACTACGAGAGCACCTGTTTTCGAGTCACTCAAATCACCTGCAGATTTGCAAAAATCGTTAACCGTTGCAGTAACTGCTTTTTCAAGAGAATCCGAATTTTTAAAGCCGAAAAAAGAAATATTTGAAAATGAACGTCTACCGAATTTTTCAAGAATGTTACGAAGCTCAGGAGAGAACAAAACAACAAGAATGATGATACTGTTCTGGAACAATACTGACAAAATATATTCTGAGGCTTCCATATTCAACAATTTAACAAAACCGAATACGATACCTAAAAGTGCTATGCCCTTAATAAGCTGAAAGGTTCTTGAACCTCTGATAAGTTTAATTCCCTCATATATGATGAAGGCAACAAGAAGAATATCAAGAAAATCAGAAAGAAAATTAAAACTCATAAGAGCATCTCCGATTTTTTCGATATAATTCAAAATTGAAGTCATTCAATCACCGCTTTCGTAAAATTTTGAACGATTTTACCCAATATATTGTATATAATATCATATATTTCTATAAAAAGCAATTTTTCTGATTAAATTTAACAGAATTTTTATATCTTTTTCTTGGTTGAAAACTGATGGTGAGATTCTTACTGCACCCCGATTTTGAGTATTGTTGGAAATATGGGCTAAAGGAGCACAATGAAAACCTCCGCGAACCGCAATTCCGTGTTCGTTAAGGTAAGCAGAAACTTGCTCGCTATGAAAATCGCCAACATTAAAACTCACAAGCGGTGCGAACTCAGATTTATCATAATTTTCTCTGTAAAGCGTTACATTTTGCATTTCTTTTAATCCGTTGAATATGGCTTCAGCAATCTTTGATTCTTTTGTGAAAATTCTGTTTAAGCTTATCTTTTCAACTGTTTCAACACCTTTTTTCAACCCACATATACAAGGCACATTCAAAGTTCCGCTTTCAAGCCTTTCGGGATACATTTCAGGTTGAGAAAAATCAAAGGATGCAGACCCGGTTCCGCCCTCGATAATCGTTGAAAAATCAAGGTTTTTATGCAATAATGCACCTGTTCCCATAGGACCCAAAAGACCTTTATGTCCGGGTACACAAAGGCAATCAATCCCCTGTAGTTTCATATCAAGTTCAACAACACCCGCTCCCTGAGCACCATCAACCAAAAAAAACGCTCCGTTTTCATGAGCAATTGCTGATAAATCTTTTAACGGCAAAATATTGCCAAAAACATTTGAAACAGCCGTCACGATACATAATTTTGTATTATTTTTAAACAATTTTTTGAAATTTTCTATTGTTTCATCATTGGTTTTTCCTACTTCAAAAATGCTGTAATCTGCAAAATTTTCTTCCTTTAATTTATGAACAGGTCTTAAGACAGAATTGTGTTCAAGAGATGAGATAATTATATGCTCGCCCTTTTTAATAATTCCTTTAATTGCAGTATTAAGTGCATATGTGCAATTAGGATAAAATGATACAAATTCCTCTCCGAAGCCATTAAAAAATCTGTTAAGTGCCTCACGACACAGATACACCTGATTAGCCGCAGAAACGGACATATTATGACCGCTTCTGCCGGGATTTGCACCATATAAATAAAATGCAGAATTAACTGCTTTTATAACCTCTGCAGGCTTCGGAAAAGAGGTTGCCGCATTATCAAAATAAATCATAAAACCTCACCCAAATCAACAACACCAAGCACTTTTACCCCGTTAGATTTCAAAACAGAAAAGCATCGTTTATCAATATTGCTTACATAAATAACATACCCGCATCCTTCATCCGTTTCAGGTTGGGGATTGCGGGTCAGATACGCTTTATAGCCATTTTTTTGCAAAAGGTCACGCCCTTTCATAGCGTAGGTCAAAGAGCCGACCTTTATACCTTTTTTTACCATAAAAAGACCCTTTCATATTAAGTTAGACAAACTGTCTTTTACATAATATGCAAGGGTTGTTTTATTGTTTACTTTTCAATAAGACAAACGCAGTGTGCAGAGATACCCTCTTTACGTCCTGTGAAGCCTAATTTTTCTTCTGTTGTAGCTTTTACGCTGACAAAATCAGTATCAACATTTAAAGCTTTCGCAATATTCTCTCGCATTGCAATAATATGCGGTGCAAGTTTTGGTGCCTGGGCAATAACGGTTGCATCAATATTAACTACTTTATAGCCTTTTTCTTCTATGAGTTTAACAACGCAAGAAAGTAATTTAAGGCTGTCAGCACCTTTATATTCAGGGTCACTATCAGGAAAATGCTTACCGATATCCCCTAAAGCTGCTGCACCTAAAAGGCTATCGGAAATGGCATGAAGCAGAACATCTGCATCAGAGTGACCTAAAAGACCTTTTTCATAAGGAATTTCAACTCCGCCTATGATACATTTTCTGTTATCTGCAAAGGCGTGAACATCATAGCCGTGACCTATTTTTATCATAAAATCACCTTATCTTATAAGATTTTCGAGACAAGCAAGCTTGACGGATGTTGTAAGCACCTTCACCGCTTTTGAAAGTACCTCAGGAGTTGGGAAAGTAGGAGCAATACGGATGTTACTATCTGTGGGGTCCTTGCCGTAGGGATAAGTTGCACCGACATTTGTAAGAGTAACGCCTGCATCTTTGCAGAGAATGCCCACTCTTGATGCACTACCGCCTGTTACATCAAGGCTGATAAAATAACCACCGTTGGGATTTACCCATTCAGCTATTCCAAGACCTGAAAGGTCTGCTTCAAGAGTATCAATTACCGCATCAAACTTAGGTTTAAGAATTTTTGCGTGAAGCTTCATATGATTCTTTATGCCGTCAACATCCTTGAAGAATTTAACATGACGGAGCATATTGACTTTATCGTAACTGATAGCCTGAACAGTAAGTCTTTTAAGGATTTCTTTAACATTTTCAACAGAAGTTGCAATGCAGGAAACACCTGCACCGGGGTAAGAAATTTTTGATGTTGAAGCAACCTCAACAACCATATTCTTATTCTTTTCAGGAAGAATATCAAAGATATTGAGAAGCTCATCGGTTGTATCAGTAAGGTCGTGAACCAGATATGCATTATCCCAGATTATTCTGAAATCCTTAGCTGCAGTATCAAGATTTGCGATTCTTTTTACAGTTTCAGCAGAAAATGTAATACCCTGAGGATTTGAATATTTGGGAACACAGAACATACCCTTAACAGAAACATCCTTAACAGCCTCTTCAATAACTGCCATATCAGGACCTGAATCTGTCATAGGAACGTTAATCATTTCAATACCAAGATATTCGCATATAGCAAAATGCCTATCGTAACCGGGACAAGGGCAAAGGAATTTAACCTTACCCTGCTGTGACCAAGGAGTAAAACCTGCCCCCATATACATACACTGAGCAACATAATCAAACATCAAGGAAAGGCTTGAGTTACCGCCAACAATAATATTTTCAGGCTTAACCTCAAGCAAATCCGCAAAAAGCTTTTTGCACTCAGGAATACCGTCAAGAATGCCATAATTTCTTACATCAAGACCATTCTCGCATTTGAAATTACCATCAGAAAAAACATCAAGCATACCATCGGAAATATCAAGCTGGTCTGCACCGGGTTTACCGCGTGACATATCAATTGAAAGACCCTGAGCTTTAAGATTTTCATAGTCTGCCTTAACGGAATTATATTCATTCAACAAGTCTTCTTTTGTCATTGAAAGATATGATTTAGACATAATTTTCTCCTATCGATTAAAAACTGTTCGGTATTATACCAAAATTCTTTTATTTTGTAAACCTCTTTTCTGCCTTTAAGCAGATTTTTGTCAAGCCACAAAAAATATTTGTGTATTTCGTTATTGCTATTGTAACTTTTGATTAAATATAATATAATAAAAACCTGTTAAATCTTAAATGAGGAGGGATTTTTTTTGAAAAAACTTGCAATTATCGGTGCAGGTGCTTCGGGACTTTGTGCAGCAATTGAAGCCAATAAAGCTAACCCTCATATTGAGATAACTATATTTGAAAGAATGCAAAAAAGCGGTAAAAAGCTCCTTGCAACAGGTAACGGCAGATGCAATTTCACAAACAACGACCTTTCCTTGAATCATTTTTACGGTAATGCAGATTTTATAAAAACTGTCTTATCAGGCAACTTCTCCGACATTAAAAATTTCTTCAATAATCTTGGTATTCTTTCTTACGAAGAAGACGGACGAATTTACCCTCGTTCTCAACAAGCATCTACCATTAAGGATACTCTTGTGAAATCTCTTGAAACTGAAAATGTTATCATCAGAACTAACTGTTGTATCAGCAATATTCAAAAGTCACAAGATGGCTTTGTTGTTGATGGTGAGTATTTTGATTCAGTTATTTTATGCGGTGGCGGTAAAGCCTCATCTGTTCACGGCTCCGATGGTTCTTGCTACAAATTTGCGGAAGCCTTCGGGCATACTTTAACCACTCTATACCCGGCTCTTTGCGGTCTTATAATAAGCGATAAAGACCTAAATTTACTTAAAGGTGTCCGTGCCGAATGTAATGCAAAACTTTATTCGGGAAACACTCTTTTGGATAAAGATGCAGGCGAAATTCAGTTTACGGATAAAGCAATTTCAGGCATTCCTATTATGAATCTTTCCCACCTTTGCGAAAACAGAAGATATTTAAAAATCACACTTGATTTATGCCCTGAAATTACAGAAAAAGATTTATTCAATCACGTAAAACAAGGTATCAATAATTCACCAAACAATGAATTTGAAATGTTTTTGAATGGTATTGTTAATCTTAAGCTTGGGTTTGCAATTATGAACAGAAGTGGTATTAAACCGCAAACAAAATGTAACGCTCTTAAAGATTTTCAAATCCAAGAAGCTGTTTATCAGTTAAAGAATTTTGAAATCAATATAAAATCCGCCAAAGGCTTTGATAACGCTCAGGTTACAAAGGGCGGTATCAGAACAGACGAGATTTCAGCCCAAACAATGATGTCGAAAAAAGCAGACGGTCTATTCCTTTGCGGTGAAATTCTCAATATACACGGTGACTGCGGTGGTTATAATCTCCACCTTGCTTTCACAACAGGAAGAATCGCAGGTCATAGTGCAGGAAAATTTTTAAAATAAGGACTAAAAATGATACGGATTAATGAAATAAAAATGCCCTTGGGTGCAACTGAAGAGGAAGTTAAGCTTACAACTGCAAAGGCGTTAAAAATCAAAGAAAATGATATAAAATCATTCACTCTAGCAAGGCGTTCTATTGACTCCCGCAAGAAAGATAACATAATACTTGTATATTCAGTGGAAATCGAAACAGACCTTGATGAAGAAAAAATCGTTGCACCTTTTCCGCAAAATAAGGCTTTTGTTACGCAGAAATATGAATACACGATTCCCGAAGCAAAGAGAAATTTTCCTTTAAGACCGGTTGTAGTCGGCTTTGGTCCGGCAGGTATGTTTGCCGCGTTAACCCTTGCAAAAGCAGGTCTTAACCCCATTATTTTAGAGCGTGGCTCAGCAGTTGAAGAAAGAACAAAAGAGGTTAATTGCTTCTGGACAGAACGTGTTCTCAACACCAATTCCAATGTTCAGTTTGGTGAGGGCGGTGCAGGTACTTTTTCCGATGGTAAATTAACAACAGGCATTAAAGACGGCAGATGCAGAGAGGTTTTTCTCCGTTTTGCTGAATTTGGCGCACCCGAAGAAATTCTTTATTCTGCAACTCCTCATATCGGCACTGACAAGCTTAAAACAGTTGTTAAAAATCTTCGTAACCAGGTTATTCGCCTTGGTGGTGAAATCAAGTTCAACACGCAATTAGTTGATATCATTACCGCAAACGGATTTGTACAGGGTATCACCTATAAAAATCCCGACGGTACGACAACTGATATTGAAACCGATGCTCTTATTCTTGCAATCGGTCACTCTGCAAGAGATACTTTTGAATTGGTTTACAAAAAGGGTCTTGAAATCATTCAGAAGCCTTTTTCTGTCGGCACAAGAATTGAGCATCCTCAGGAACACATTAATAAGGCTCAATACGGTTCTTTATGGAATTCCCCCCTACTACCTGCGGCAGATTATAAATTAGCTTGTCACCCCAAACATGGCAGAGGACTTTACACCTTCTGTATGTGCCCCGGTGGTACGGTTGTTCCAGCTTCTTCGGAAGAAGGCGGAATGGTTGTTAACGGAATGAGTGAATATGCCCGTGATAAAGAAAATGCAAACTGCGCTTTACTGGTTGGCATTGAACCACCCTTTGAAAGCGACCATCCCCTTGCAGGTATGTATCTACAAAGAGAAATTGAGCAGAAAGCATTCAGTCTTGGCGGTGGTGATTATACCGCTCCTGCTCAGCTTTTAGGCGACTTTTTGAAAGACACACCCTCAACAAAACTTGGTACAGTTAACCCCTCCTGCCCTACGGGTGTTACAATGACAGATATAAGAAAAGTATTGCCTAAAAAAGTTACAGATACAATTGCAGGTGCAATCCAGGACTTTGACAACAAGCTTCACGGCTTTAATTTATATGATGCAGTTCTTACCGCTCCGGAATCAAGAAGCTCATCGCCCATAAGAATTATCCGAGATGAATTCTATCAGGCAACAAGACTTCGTGGTCTTTACCCCTGCGGCGAGGGTGCAGGCTATGCAGGCGGTATTGTTTCTGCGGCAGTTGACGGAATCCGTTGTGCTGAAGCAGTTTTAAGCGGTGAATATTGATATTTTAAATTCTCATAAGACAAACCACCTCAGGAATATTATTCCTTGAGGTGGTTTGTTTGAATTTTAAGGTTATCAGAATAAGTTCTGTTTTTTTGATTTTCATTCTTCTTGCACTTACAATTATTTCAACTGTTACCATTTCCCAAATTGGTATTACTGTAAGCAACTCCGCAAGGAAAATACCGATTTATTCCGTTGACACTAAGGAAAAGAAAATTGCAATAACTTTTGATGCGGCATGGGCTGCAGAGGACACAGACGAGTTAATTGAAATACTAAAAAACCACAATGCAAAAGCAACAATTTTTGCCGTTGGTGATTGGGTAGATAAAAATCCCCAATCAGTAAAAAACTTTTATGAAAACGGTCACGAAATGGCAAATCATTCAGACACTCATGCCGCTTTCAGTAAAATAAACCGAGAGGAAATCAAACAAGAGATTATCAATTGCAACAAAAAAATCGAAGCAATAACGGGCATTACACCTAAACTTGTAAGAGCACCAAGCGGTGATTATGACAACAAAAGCATTGAGGTTGCAGAAAACCTTAATATGAAAATGATACAATGGGATGTTGACAGTCTTGATTGGAAGCTGCTTTCCGTTGATGAAATGTACTCAAGAATGACAAGCAAGGTGCAAAACGGGTCGATTCTTCTTTTCCACAATGGTGTTGAAAACACCCCCGAGGCACTTGATAAAATCCTCACGAAATTAGAAAAAGACGGCTACGAATTTGTAACCGTCAGTGAGTTAATTTATTGGGATAATTATGAGATAGACCATACAGGAAAACAATGTTCAAAAGATGAGTGAACAAATAATAGAATCAGCTTCACAATTCCATCAGGATCAGTTCTTTAATCTTTACTCAATATGGAATCTATTTTTGAACCTAAATAATCAAAAGCTTTATCCACTCGTGCAATTTTGAAACCAAAACTTCTTATTTGACATATGAACCAAGATATTACATAAATCCCTATTATTGAACCCAAAATTGCAGGAATTATCAATACTGGGTGAAGATTTTTAACAAAAACAAAATTACCTGTAATAATAAAGTCATAAATAAGAATATGACTATGCAAAATATATGCATCGAAAGATGAATTACTTAATGATGTAATTACTTTTATTAAACCTTTATTTTTTACATTAATCCTAGAGAATAACATTATGGAAATAACAGACATAATCACCATAAAAGGAGAAATGTATCTAGTCAAGAACATGTACACTGCGAGTTTCTTAAAAGCAAACCACACTATAGCAGTTGATAACATAATTGCTGTCACGCACAATAAATAAATTACAGAAAGTTTGCGAGCAGAAGTTTTTATATTTCTGTGTTTAATATACGCACCTATTAAATAACATACCACAAGCCACGCCGTACTATAACCCTCAGACAATCTAAAAAAGTCTGTTAATAAAAATGTGGGTAAAACAGAAGTAAAAATCACCAATAATATCAATAATATTTTAAACTGAGCAATGCTTAAAACGTTAATCAGTTTATTTAAAAAGGGTATCAGAACAAATAACAACACATAGCAAGTAATGTACCATAATTTTCCATCCAATGGTGGAAAAAGAGCTTTTAATATATCCATTGATGAATTAAAAACCGCTGGTTTAAAAATCAAAAAGAAAGCTGTTATACATACCGAATAGACTAAAACTATAAATATCAGTTTTAATATATTTTTATACTTAACAGCAGGTTTATCTACATATAAGTATCCAGTCAACATGGCAAAAATATTGACAGAACTAGAACATAATATATAAAGAATTGAAACAGGTAACTGGTACACAGACATTAAACTAGTCTTATCAAATGCCCCGCCAACATTCATTACATGTAATGCAATTATACCAAACATACTAAGCATTCTTAATATGCTAAGACCATGCAATTTTTCTTTATTCAATAAGAACACCGCCTAATTAATTTTATAATCATTATAGCACGCGGAAATTTTTTTGACAAGAAGAAAAGAATAAGTTTCAATTCAGTTATGTGTACATTATAAAAGACGGCTACGAATTTGTAACCGTCAGCGAATTGATTTATTGGGATAGTTATGAAATTGACCACACGGGTAGGCAAAAAGCAAGTGATTAGGAATAACCACCTAATCACTTATCTCTTTTATTCAGCTTCAGTTATCTTAATTTTATCCGCAGTTAAATTTGCGTTTGCTGTTATAACATCAATAATCTGCAGGGCTGCATCTTCGCTCAAAGCATCTTTTGAAACAACAACTTGTGCAGATTTTTCATTGATTACTGCAACACATTCACTTGCAAGCTTTGCAGAAATAAGCGCTTCGATATCGCTTTCCAGCTTAATCTGAGCGGTAAGTTCATCAATTGAATTGGTTATTTCTTTTGCTTCTTCACTGCCGCTTTTAGCTTTTTCAAGAGATTTATTCAATTTATCTAAAGCTTCATCCCTTGATTTCTGACGGTTTAATTTAACTTCGCTGAAATAGTCAGCCTCTTCGCCTGTGGCGTTGACATATTTAGCTTCTCCGAGATTTTGCACATACTCATTTTCCGTGGTACCCTCCGGCGGCTGAACGGTTGAATTATTACCTGTATAATACCAATTCACAAACACCGCTGCACCTAAAGCCACAACAAGAGTTGCTAAAATAAGCTGTCGCCTTTTAATTAATACGTTCATAAATATTCTCCTTTTGATTTAATTTTTTATTAAATAGTTGCAAGTGGCAAATGTCGGGACCTGCGGTCAGCATCGTATAGTTGCCAGTCGCCAGATACCAGTAAAGAGGGTCTGCTATACAACTATGAAAGCTTCGCAACATTTATAATTTGTTTGGAAGCAACGCTTCCCCAAAACTTTCAACTTGCCACTCTCAACTTGCCATTTTCTCTACCGAAACCTTCGCAGTACTTATATCAAACAGGGCGCAAACAGTCTGGGTTATAGAATTTTTAACCTGAGTGTTATCTGCCCCATGGGCAATTACTGCAACACCCTTAACAGTTGGCTCATAGACCTTAACAACAAGGCATTCTTCGTTGTTCGAGCCGTTTTTAATAATTATGTATTCCTCTTCCGATTCGTTTTTTTGCGAATCGGTTTTGTTATCATTTTTTTCTGTATACCCCTTTGCAAAAACATTTTCATAGCAGTTTTCAAGGGTAATCATAACTTTGACCTCTCCTGCTCCGCTTATGTTTTCAAGAAGTGCTTCAAGCTCTTTTTCAGTTTTTTCAATATATTGAGAGGAATAAATTTCAGTATTCTCTTTTGAAATGTTTTCTGTATTATCAGGTGTTAAAAACTCACTTACCAAAAGCAACAATATTATAAAAATAGCAACTGCTACCAGAACAATATTCTTTTTGCCTATTTTAAGATTTTTAAAATTTTCAAACAAATCATTCATTTTTCACACCGACTTTTAAAACCTCTTGATATTCTTTAGGAATATTGCTTTTTATAATGCTGATTTTGTTTTCAAAAGCTTTGCCTACCTCTATTTTTATTTCCTCAAGGAACACCGTGTTTTCCTCTTCATCAACAGTTGTTGTTATATATATTTCATATTCATTTATATTTTCTTTTATGAGTATTTCTTTCATCTCTTCTCTTAACTTTTGCTCTGTTAAATTTGCAGTATGCATAAGTGCATCATAATTCATAGTTTCACTTATTTCTAACTCAGAGAGCATATTATTTTCAAGACTTACTTCACTTTTTGCAATTGGAGAAATAACCACTAACAGCATTACCGAAACCACTGCAACTCTTAATGTTTTCTTTGTTTTTTCAGGCGAAATATATTCAAGAACACCACCAATCAAAGCGCAAACGGCATAATTAAGAAGAACTGTTTTTATAATTTCTGTCAATTTAAACACCCTTTACAAAAATAACCACCCCTACTGACACTATGAAAATCACCGCAGAAAAAACTGTTGTTGCTCCCAAAAGAGTCAAAGCATCTTTAAAAATGTTAAACATACCAATACAATCACTTGAACCTAAAAGCTCCGAAACTGATATAACAACACTTAATGCAAACACCCATCCCATAAGCTCTAAAAGTGAAGGAAAAACAGTTAAAACAACAGTAACAATGCCGAATATACCGACTGTGCTTTTAATAAGCGAAAGGCTGGAAACAAGAGCTGAATATGTATCGCTTACCGCACCGCCAACAATAGGAACAGTCCGCCCTACAACAAAGCGTATACCTCTTGAAGTTAAAGAATCCACTCCTGCACCCATTACACCTTTCAGCGTAACGATACCCGAAAAGAATGTACCGATAAAGCCTAAAAACGTTATATAAAGCTTTTTCACCATGGCAGATATTTTTTCGCTGAATTTATAAATATCAAAACAAGACAAAAAGCCAAGAGAACACATCGCATTAACCGCAGGCTGACTGACACCAGTTAAAAGTGCGGAAAACAAGGTGTCTGATAACATAGCCAATGAGGCGTAGGATGTTCCCAGTGCCACCTTTCCCGAGGCTGAAACCACCATAGCGAAAACCCCTGCAAATGCAGTTGTGAAAACATTCAGGGTTTCCAGAACTGAAAAAGCAGTTGTTACACCATTGGCAACAGGAACCGCAACCGAAAGAGCAAGAACGGAATTTCCTATAACCGAAACAGTTTGTGATGACCCCAGGAATGATGAAAATAATGCGGTTAATATAAGGACACCTATTGCAGAAACCAAGAATTTAAGAGGTAGTGTTAGTGACCGTTTTGTTATATTAAAAAGCACGTTAAAAACCTTTGAAGCACTTACGGAAAATAATTTTTCAAAGCTTATTTCATCTATACCGATTTCTGCTAAAAGCTCAGCAGTTTCACTATCAATTGAATCTGCAATACTTTGAAAATCAAATTCTTCATTATAGCTGTCAATATTCTCTTCGAAAGCATTGACGCTTATGGTTAAAGAAAAAATCAGGATTACAAACACCGTTACAAAGGTTAATTTCTTTAAAATTCTTTTCATTTTCAGCCACCTAAAAAAAGGTTAAAGCAATTTCAATAACTGCAGTAAACACAGGCAATGCACAAGAAATTGCAAGAATTTTCATTCCCATTTCCACCACACCTGCAACTGCACTTTCTCCATTATCCCGACATATATCCGCCACCACCGCCCCTACCGCAAGAATGCTAAAGGTTTTAAATATTATTTTTAAAGAAGATTCACTTATTGATGATACAGTTTCAAAATTATCAAACAGCGAAAGTAGCTTTTCTGCTTCGGGTATAATGTTTAAAATTATCATAGAAACAAGAGCTATCTCACATAAAATTGCGAGGGTTTGTGCATTTTTGCGGGTAAGCACAAGCAAAACCACACCTGCAATTACAAAAACTGCGATTTTAAAAAAAATCAAAATTCCATCACCGATGATAAAGCATCCTTTAAATCTGTAAGCTCGGGAATTATAGCCATAAATGCAATTAAAAGCCCCGCAATGGTTAAAAGCAATGTATATTCTTCTTTACCCGCCTTTTGCAATAATTGGTTTAAAAAGGCTATTACAAGGGCAATCACAACAATTTTTATGATAATTGTAAAATCCATATTTCACCTACAAAAAGAAAATAAGAACAGTTAAAGCACCAAAAAGACTTAAAGCTGTATTAACCTGTAATTTTTCTTTTTCTTTTATTTTTCTTTTGCTCAGAAGCTCTTCAAATCGTTCCTTATACTCCCCACAGATGTTAATCTGCCCATCTTCGTCAGTTGTACCGATTTTATTTACAAAGCTATTAAAATCATCTTTTATTCTTGCTCCAACACATTTATTAAGGAATATTTGATTATCAGAAAAGGAAAGATATTTATAATTTTGGGCTTTACCTTTCAGAAAAATATTTTCAAAATCCGCGGCTGTGTAATGAACCTCTGTTTTAACAAGGTTTATAAAGCGTACAATTTCATCCAAGGTATTTGTCATTTCCACTTGCTTTAATATATTCAAAACACCTGAAAACAAAAACGCTGTTGCCAGAAGCAATACAAAAATCGTCTTCAAAAAACAACCATCTCCTTAACCTTGCATGGAAATTCTTTACCATAAAGAACAACTGCTTTTTTAAATGCACCTGCATTAATAAGTCTTTTTATGTTGGGTCTCCTTAAAACCTCTTCCATGCTTGAGCCATGGGCAGTTGCAATAAAATTCACACCGGTATTCACCGCGGAGAGCATAGCTCTTGCCTCTTCATCAGAACCTATTTCATCAAGAACAACAATGTCGGGAGATAGAGTTCGCACGGCAATTTCCGTTCCGATGGCTTTAGGATAAAGGGTTAAAACATCTGTGTGAACACCCACATCTATTCCATCTCCGAAGGAACGGGATGCGATTTCATCACGCTCATCAATAATAGCAGTTTTCAGTGGATGAAGCTTTTCTTTACCCGAATAGAATCTGCATAAATCTCTCAGGACAGTTGTTTTACCTGAAAGAGGTGCACCAATTATGAGAAAGGATGCACAATCCGCACCAACCTTTTCTATTAAATCCTTCGAGCAACCATAAAAGCTTCTTGCAACACGAATATTAACAGAATTAAAAGAAGAAACAGAATAAACCGAACCGTTTTTCATAACCGCTCTGCCAACTACTCCCGCTTTGCAACCACCTCGCAAAGGAATAAAACCTTTTGCAATCATATCCTGATAAGTATGCAAAGAACGGCGTGAAAGATAAAAAACAATTTCCTGCAAATCTTTTTCGTCCGACATAAGCAAATCCGAACAAAACGAAACTGTTAATATACCGTTTTTTCTTATGTAATAAATTTCATTTTGCGTATTCAAAGTTACAGGTTCGCCGTTCCTGAAACGAATTTCCTTGACTTTAACTGCAACATCTTCAGATATAACACTTAATATGGTTTTATATTTATCGGGCAAAAGTGATATAGCGTTCAAATAATCCTTCATAATTTTCAATCCTTTCAAAAAAATACTATTATCACTTGTCCGAATTTAGAACAGTTTTAATAATTTATTTAAAAAATACAATCTAAAAACCATTGAAACGTATTCCGAATTATGGTATTATTTATTATGTATTATTTACTCTAAAAGGAAGATTTAATAATGATTAAAAACTTGAAAGAAAAATCCCAGACCTCACCATTATTAAAGCCGTTTTATAACAACCGTTATTCCTGGCTTGCAGCAGCTTGCACCGCAGGAATTATGTTTGTTGTATATTTCTGCTATGATTTAATTCCCTTTGGTGACACAACAATTCTCCGAATGGATCTTTATCATCAATATGGTCCGTTATTTGCCGAGCTTTATGAAAGAATAACAAACTTCGATAGTCTGATTTATTCCTGGACATCGGGTGGCGGTAGCGCATTCTTAGGTAATTTCTTTAACTACCTTTCTTCACCCTTCCTTGTAGTTATGCTTCTTTTAGGTCATAAGAATATGCCCGAAGCAATCGCCGTTATGGTACTTCTTAAAGCCGCACTTTCCGCTTTCACATTCTCATATTTCTTATCAAAGAAAAATAAAGAAAGTTCTCCTCTTACATCTGCTTTTGGCGTTCTTTACTCTTGCAGTGGCTTTTTTATCGCTTATTATTGGAACATAATGTGGATTGATTCTTTCTATCTATTCCCCCTTGTTATGTTGGGTATAGAAAAAATAATAAGCGAGCGCAAGTTAAAGCTTTATACAATAACTTTAGCGCTCACTCTCATTACAAACTACTATATGGGTTATATGGTTTGTATTTTCTCCGTTCTTTATTTCATTTATTATTTCTTCTCTAACTATAACTTCTCTGACACATATTACGGAAAGCTTGCAAAAAGAGAAAAAGGTATTAAAGGTCTTTTCTCCTGGGGTTATAACAATTTAAGAAATTCCAGATTTTTTGACAACGGCTGTAAATTTGCATTCTGTTCCATTGGTGCAGGTATGCTTTCTGCATTTATGCTTTTGCCTGTTTATTTCATTCTTGCAAACTGCTCTGCAACCTCAGGCACATTCCCCGAAGAATTCAAAACATATTTTTCTATATTCGATTTTCTTGCAAATCACCTTGCATACCTTGACCCCACCATAAGAAGCAGCGGCACAGATGTTTTACCCAATGTTTATTGCGGTATTCTTACTGTTATGCTTGTTCCTTTGTTCATTTTCTCAAACAAGATTTCACTTAAAGAGAAAATTATGAGCGTTGGTATTCTCGGGGTTATGTTCGCAAGCTGCTATACGAACTATCTTAACTATATATGGCATGGCTTCCATTTCCCCAACGATTTACCTTATCGTTTCTCATATATGTATTCCTTCCTTTTGCTTGTGTTTGCATATAAAACAATCAGAAATATCAAGGAATACACTAACAGACAGATTATTGGTGTCGGCGTTGCAACCATATTCTTTATAATTCTTGTTCAGGAAATCGGTTCAAAGAATTTCAGTGAAACAGGTGTCTGGATTTGCATTGCTTTCATTGGTATTTACTGCCTTGCACTCGGCATTCTAAAAAATGACAAATATCCTGCAATTGCTGCGGCAGCGCTTGTTCTCTGCTCCGTTTGCGCAGAATATACAGTTGCTAATACCAATAATTACAGTATGGACCAGACTAAAACAAACTTTGTTGGCGATTACGATGATTTCCAAGCGATTAAAGATAAAATTGATGAATATGAGGGTAATGAGCGTTACAGAATGGAATTAACTGCTTTAAGAGCAAGAATGGACCCTTGTTGGTATTATTACAACGGTATGTCAACCTTTACATCAATGGCTTATGAAAGCGTAGCAAATATGCAGTCAAACCTTGGTATGTTCTCGAACTTTATCAATAGCTACACATATCATAGACAAACACCTGTTTATAACGCATTCTTTTCCCTTGACTATATTGTTGATAATTTCACCGGTGCAAAAGCACCTATGAACCCTAAGCTCTACAAAGAACTTTTTACAGTTGATAAATACACAGCTTACGAAAACCTTTATCAGCTCCCCATCGCTTTCAGAGTTAATGAAGAAATAAAAATGTGGTCTCACGACAACTCAAATCCATTTGAAGTTCAAAGCCAGCTTTTTGGTTCTGCAACAGGTATTCACACAGTTTATAACGATATTGAGGTTACAGATGTTTCAGGCACAGGTGCTTCTTGCAGCGACCTTTCTTTTAGCGATTCAGGTTGCTACCCCTATACTGTTCAGGATACTGCAGGCGCTTCTTTAACTTTCAAACTTGAAGTTAAAGAAAGCGGTAACGCTTATGTTTTCTTCAAAACAAGCAACAACAATATTGATAACATTACTTTCACCCTTGATGACGGCACAGTTATTGCTCAAGGTGTAGATACAAAACCCTATATTATGGATTTGGGTTATCTCAAAAAAGGTGAAAGCATTAAAATTTACGCACCTATTGCAGAGGGCACAGAGGGTTATGCTTATCTTTATGCAGTAACTCTTGATGAAAATTCATTCAACACAGGCTACGAACAATTAAAAGCAGATTCACTTAATGTAACAAAATTTGAAGAAACTGAAATTGAAGGCACTATCAATGCTTCAAAAGCCGGTATCATTTATACCTCCATAAACTATGATAGCGGTTGGAATGTTTATATTGATGGTCAGAAAGCTTCTCAAGAACAGATAGTGGGAATTGGGGATGATGCACTTTTAGGGGTATATATCACTGAAGGTGAACATACAGTTTCATTCAAATATATTCCGCAAGGACTTCTACTTGGTTGCTCAATTTCTGCTTTAACCGTCGTTATTTTCCTCTTGCTTATTTCTATTATGAAATCAGGTTTGTTCGACTTTAATCCCCCTCTTTATGTTGGAGAACCCGAAGAGCTTGAACCTGTTTTAGAGGATGAAAACAGCGAAGAAAATGAAGAAAGCTTAAAAGAAGCAATTGATAAATTATTTGTTGATGTTAGCGTTACGGAAGATGTAACGGAAGAAAGCGACGCTGAATAATTATGTTTACAAAAATAAAAAGTGTTGGTCTTTTAGGGCTTGAATCATATATGATTGATGTTGAGCTGAATATTACCAATGGAAAGTTTATGCTTGATATTGTAGGTCTTCCCGATACTGCAGTTAACGAAGCCCGTGACAGAATTATTGCAGCTATTAATAATTCAGGGTTAATAATGCATTTAACATCACACTTCACCTTTAACCTTGCCCCTGCAGATGTTCGAAAAGAGGGTTCACTTTACGATTTGCCTATGGCAATTGCTGTGCTTTCTGCAACAAAGCAGATTATTGGCAACTATAAGGAAGCGGTATTTATCGGTGAGCTTTCCCTTTCAGGTGCGGTTAAAAGTGTTAAAGGCGTTTTGCCAATGGTAATCGCCGCAAAAGAAAACGGTGTTAAAGATATTTATGTTCCTGTAGATAACTGTCAGGAAGCAGCTATTGTTGAGGGCATTAACGTTTATGGTGTTGAAAGTCTAAAACAGCTCGTTGACCACATAAACGATGTTAACAGAATTAAACCCGTTGAACTGATACCTTTCAAGCATTATGAAATGCCCGAACATCTGCCTGATTTCAAGGATGTTAAAGGACAGTTTGAAGTTAAAAGAGCCTTAGAGGTTGCTGCCGCAGGCGGTCATAATGTTATGATGATTGGTCCTCCAGGTTCAGGTAAGAGTATGCTTGCAAAGCGTATTCCCACAATTCTGCCCGATATAACCATTGATGAAGCACTTGAAACCACAAAGATTTATTCTCTTTCAGGTAATCTTTCAAAGGACGAAGCGATAATCAACTATCGCCCATTCAGAGCACCTCACCATTCTGTTTCCCCTGCAGGTCTTTCGGGTGGCGGAACAATTCCTAAACCTGGTGAGCTTTCTCTTGCTCATAACGGTGTTCTTTTTCTTGATGAGCTACCCGAATTCAACAGAAGCACAATGGAGGTTTTAAGGCAACCCATCGAGAACGGAACAATTACAATTTCCCGTGCGGCATGCGCTTTGACCTACCCCTGCTCCGTTATGCTGATTTGCGCTATGAACCCTTGCCCCTGCGGTTACTACGGACATCCGACAAGAAACTGCAGTTGCCCAAAAGGTGCACCGGCAAGGTATCTTTCAAAGGTGTCGGGGCCCCTTTTGGACAGACTTGATATACATATTGAAGTACCGCCCGTTGATTATAATCAGCTTTCAGATAAAGAAGAGGGTGAAAGTTCTGCTTCAATAAGGGAAAGAGTAAATAAAGCACGGCAAATTCAGATAAAACGCTTTAAAGGTACGGGGATTTCCTGCAATGCTAAAATGACATCTTCTCTTACAAGAAAATATTGCCAGCTTTCCCCTACTGCAGAAAAAACACTTCAGTTTTCATTTGAAAAATTAGGTCTTTCTGCAAGAGCCTATGACAAGGTTTTAAAGGTCGCAAGAACAATCGCCGACCTTGACGAAAGCGAAACAGTTGAAAACAAACACATTCTTGAAGCAATTCAGTATAGAAGTCTTGATAGGAAATTTTGGAAATCATAAAACAATTAAATGGGTATCAGAAAAAGATGTTTTTCTGATACCCATTTGTTAATTTCTTTCGGCACCGTAAACGGTGTCAACACTCTTTTTAAAGAGTAAATAGTCATATTTAGGCTTCCAGTCATCTCCGACTTCAAGATTATTAAACTCTTCTTCTGAGCAAGCCACATTAATTTCAGTTACGCCTTTAAGTTCACCATCTTCTTTGTATACTGTGTCCCAGAATGCGTGATGACCGATATAGGTTACACTTTCGGGAACATATACATAAGAAAGAGCCTGATTATAGCTGAAAGCATCAGAGCCGATAAATTCAAGTCCCTCGGGTAAGGAATTATAAACCTCGCCTAAAGCTTTTTCATTTGTAAAACGAGAACTTGTAACTTTATCCGATTTGTATGAATAAATATTCACAAGTGATGGAGTTGTTCCCCATTGGTCAGCTTTTTCATGGAGCTTAAAAATTGCCAAGGTTTCAATTCTCTTTAACCCCTCGGGTAAATAAATGACACGAAGGTTTGCGTAGTTGAAGCACATTTCATCAATCTTTTCAACTGTTGAGGGAACAACATAGGTCTGAATATCTCTTTCATATTCGGGAGTAACCTCGTCTTTATAAAGCTCTTTTTCGTAGCCGTATTTCTGACGGAGATATTCATCGTGGTCACAGGGGTAGCAAAGAACTGCCGTTTTATCTTTGTTATAAAGCACACCGTCAACATCGCAGTAGTTAGGGTTATTTTCATCAACCTCAATATTCTGCAACGCCCAGCAAGAATAGAACGCTTTTGTATCAACATCAGTTACATTTGCACCAATTCTTATGGTTTTGATTTTATCGTCACAGTTGAGAGTGAACTGTCTTACTGATGTTATAGGCTTTGTCTTATCCTTAACCACTTTAAAATTCGTTTTAGGGTCGTTGTTACCGGGAATATACTCAATATCGGAAACATAATCAATATCAAGCTCATACAGATACCCTGTGTTACTGAATTTCGAAAATTCAATACCTTCTTGGGTTTCACTATATTCAAAAGTATCATTCTGCAAAGCCATAACGCTGAAATATATGGAAAGTGAAACCGAAACGATAATAACAAGAACAAAGGCTATTTTCTTTAAGGTATAGTATTTATATGGCTTGTTGATATGAGGTGGTGCAAGACCGGGAACCTGATAAGTCCATATTTCATCCTCGGGAATATCGAGTTGAACATCAGTCTGCCAATCGTTTACTTTTTTCTTTTCTTTTTTACTCATTCAACTCACCCCCCTCAACCTTTATATCCGCCGGAAACGGAAGTGCCTTCCTCTTGGGCTTTCTTTTCCGTAACCTCAGCACGTCTTTTCAGAACTTCCATAACAAGATTCTGCTTTTTATTATCATAATCCCAGAACAGATAAGGAATTGTCATAAGGAAGAAGCCAATTGCATCAATAATTATAGGTACAACAACAATATTTCTTCTTGAACCGTCATAGAAAAGAATTTCCCAGTTACTGTTGAAGCCGTATTTCAAAAGGAATATTGGGATAATAAGACCTACAAAATTCTTTATAGGGTCTGTAAACCAACCGAAAATACCTGCAAAGCTTTCAAGACGTTCGCCCGACAGATACATCTGATAGTCATTGATACGGACACCCATATCGTGACCCGCAGTTGTAGGAACGGTCTTTGTCATTTCCATAAAGAAAAGAACAACAACACATATTGTTCCGCAAAGAGCAAGATTATCACCTAAAGTCCACATTGCAACTGCAATAACAGCATTACCGATTGCACGGCTTAACTGATAGAAAATCATAATCTGCTTATATGAAAACCTCTTAAGGAAATAAGGTGATAATAAATCGGGCGGAGTACCCGCAAAGGAAATGAGCGCAACCAACAACGAATACGGCAGACCACTCAGACGGAAGGTATAGAAATAAAGAATAGTTGCAAAGGGTAACATACCGTTACCGAGAGAGTCAATAAGACCAACAACGGTATTAATAAGAAGGTATTTATTTTTCAGAACACCAAGCATACCGTCCCAGAATTTAATCTGCACTTTCTTTTCGATAGGTGGTTGAGGAATTCTTTCCTTGATTCTGCCTGCAAGACCCATTGTAAATGCTGCAGAAATAATGAAGGTAATGGGAATAACGAATCTGTAGAAATTAATATCTGCCCATTCATGACGAAGTGTGCCTACAATGGCAGGAAGAATAATAGCAAGAATAGAGTTAAAGATGTGGGATATTTTAACGGGATAGCTGCGAACAAGAATTCTTTCCTGAAGATTGGGACTAATTCTCTTTGAGCATTCCTCAAGCACGTTACCAAAGCCGAAAACATTATATGTAGCAAATAAAAGGTTTGCAACCCAAACTCGTGTTGCAACATCACCGATGTTATAAACAGGAAGCCAACCGATAAGAATAACCATTATGGCTTTGGGTATAACATCGCAATAAAGGCTGTATTTATATCTGCCGTATTTTGGAATAAGCTTTTTACGCCAGAAAATATTACGGGCACCTACCCAACCTGTGTACAGGAAATGAGTACCGAAGGTTTTGAAGCACGCCGTGGCATTCATACCCTCAAAGCTATTGAGCATAGTTATAAACGAGCCCGATTGGTTAAATAGCATTGAATAGTCAAACAGTAGCGTTGAAATACCAAACGCCATCATAAGACCATAAACTAAATAAACCTTTCTTTCGGTCTTTTTAGGCAAGAAGCCTAAGTTATCACAAACATACCACCATATAAGAGCTGAAATATAACCCAAGGGCATATTCAGAAGACCGATAACCGAGAATGTAAGATAAGGCAATTTGTAGTGGTGCATAATAAGAAAACAGCTTGACCAGAAGCCTATGTATTCAAGTGTTTTTGAACCTGTATAGTTTGCACCAACACCAATAACAACATCCTTATATTCCTTATAAGGAACATATTTACCCTCTGCAGGAGTGTTCCAATGGTCTTTGATTTCGCCTGCAAACCATTTAACCTTATCGACCGCAGAGTTGATGCTACCTTTACCCATAAACATTCCTCCTTTTCCATATAATAAAATAATTTTATCATAATTAAGTTTAAATAACAATAAAGAAAAGGCACTTAGGGTGTAGAATACTTTTACAGTTTATTGTTAGAGTTGAACAATTTTACGAGACGGACCACGGGTTCTAATCCCTTACCAACAAAAAACAAAAGCACCAACCACAAGGGTTGATGCTTTTTTGGCCCGCCCAAAGGGATTCGAACCCCCGTTCTTCAGAATCGGAATCTGCTGCGTTATCCAACTGCGCCATGGACGGAAACATATTAAATATTATATAACATACTATCATTACTTTTCAAGATAAAAAAGTGAAAATATTTACGCGTATTCTCATTTACCTCCTCAACAATTCCCTCTTGCAAAATCTGTTATATTAATGTATAATGACAATATTAACAACATAAATTAGTCTGTCGAGGTTATTTATGTTTAAATAAGGAGGAAAATTTATGAAACGCTTTATAGCAATCTTAATGGTTCTGGCAATGGTATTCTCATTGGCAGCTTGTGGCGGTAACGGTGGCAACACAGACGCTGACGTAAACAACAGCGGTGCAACTGCTATGACAATGGGTACAGGTGGTACAGCAGGTACTTACTACGGCTACGGCGGAATCCTTGGTAACCAGATCAAATCTTCAACAGGTATCACAGTTAATGTTGTTGCTACTGATGGTTCAAAGGCAAACATTCTCGGTGTTGACACAGGCAACTACCAGCTTGCTACTGTTCAGTCTGACGTTATGGCTTATGCTTGGGAAGGCTCCCGTGCATTCCAAGAGGAAGGCAAAATTGATACATTCCGTGTAGTTGGAGGTTTATATGCAGAAGCTGTTCAGCTTATTACAATGGACGCTGACATCAAATCTGTTGCAGACCTTAAGGGTAAAAAGGTTTCTATCGGTGCTGCAGGCTCAGGCGTTTACTTTAATGCTATTGACGTTCTTAATGCAGCAGGCTTAGAAGAAAGCGATATCGTGCCTCAGTATCAGTCATTTGCTGATTCTGCAGACGCTCTTAAAGATGGCAAAATTGATGCAGCATTTATCGTTGCAGGTGCTCCCACTCCCGCTATTCAGGAGCTTTGTGCAACTGCAGATGCGTACCTCGTTCCCATTGATGGCGATGTTGCTGACAAGCTTATGAAGGAAACTCCATTCTACACAACATATAAAATCCCTGCAGGCACTTATGACGGACAGACAGAAGATGTAACAACTGTTACAGTTAAAGCTACTTTAATCGTAAGAGCAGATGCAACTGAAGAGGATGTTTATAACCTTACAAAAGCTATCTTTGATAATATAGATGCTATTACAGGTGCTCATGCAAAGGGTGCAGAACTTTCAATCGAAAACGCTACAAGCGGTATGACTGTTCCCTTCCATGCAGGTGCTGCTAAGTATTTCAGCGAAAAAGGTGTTACTGTAGAAACAGCATAATCTTTTCTCAACTGCTTATTTTTGCTTGGCTGCAGTGAAAAAACTGCAGCCAAGATTTTATTCATTTTTGGAAAAAGGAGGTTCTTATGGCACTTTTAAAGAAAAAATCAGTTCCCGAAACCCAAGAGCCAATGAATCTTGACGATGTTATGAAAAAGTTTGACAGAGAGTCAAACACTCGTGTATGGGATGGTGTTCCCAAAACGATTGTTACTTGCATTCTTGCAGCTTTTTCAATCTTTTGTATTTATGTAACCTTATTTGCAACCTGGCTTGATGAGGTACGCCTTACATCCTTTATGGCATTTATAATTTTTATAGGCTATCTCGTTTTCCCTGCAAAAAAAGGCGTGCAGAAAACCAACTATATGCCTTGGTACGATATCATTCTTATGATTGCAGGTACAGGTGCATTTATGTATTTCTGCATCAACGCGACCGAAATCGTTTCTCGTTTTAAAATCACACCTATTGAGGTTGCAGTTGGTATAGTGGGCATCATCTGCCTTGTTGAGCTTTGCCGCCGTAGTGTTGGTTTACCGATTTTATGCGTTGCAGGTGCATTGATAGTATATGCTCTTATCTGGGGCTCAACAAACCCAAGTATGGTTGCTCGAATAACAGAATATGTTCGTGTATTGTTCTATTCAAAGGAAGGTATTCTTTCAACACCTATCAATGTATGCTCCAAATATATTGTAATGTTCATCATTTTTGGTGCATTCCTTGAAAGAACAGGTATTGCAGATTTCTTCATCAGAATTGCTAACGCACTTGTTGGTCGTTTCTCAGGCGGACCTGCTAAGGTTGCGGTTGTGGCTTCTGCTCTTGAAGGTATGGTTTCCGGCTCGTCTGTTGCTAACACAGTTGG
>JAZNTA010000202.1:0-100444 GCA_045591525.1 Acutalibacteraceae bacterium
GTTGGATTAGATTGGAATACATGAACAATGCCACTAATCAATGTAACAATAACTGTAATTTGTATAATTTTTGATGTAAAATTACTATCATTCTTATCAAGAGCCATAAAAGCAGCTGACACAAGTAAGAAAAGCGGGAAAATAAATGTAAAAACGCCGAACACACCAAATAAGAATGTTCGTAATCCTCCCCACAAGCCTTCAGCATCAATCAATGCCATACAAAACCACAATATGCCAACAGCAAACATAATAATAGCAGATAATTGCTTATTAACCACAACCTGCTTTTTTGCACTTTTTTTCTTTACCTGCTTTTTAGTTGTTGTTTTCTTTTTCTGCTGAGCCATTTAAACATCTCCAAATTATAATCCTAAAATACTGCAAATAATCGTGATTACACCAACACATAAACAATAATAACCAAAATATTTCCAAGCATCTTTTTTTAATATCCACTGTAAAAGTTTAATACACAAAACACCAACAACAGCAGCGACAATAACTCCAATTATTGTAGGAAGAATTTCAATTTCAGCACCTGTTTCAAGTGCATCTTTAAATTCAACAATATTTGCAACAAGAATCGCAGGAATACCCAAAATAAAAGAATATTCAACCATATTTGATTTTGATACACCGCAAATCATACCTGTAGAAATAGTTGAACCAGAACGGGAAATTCCGGGAAAACCTGCTGCAAATGCCTGAGCAACACAAATAGCGATGGCATCTAAAGTATTTACTTCACGAGTTAATGTTTTTTTCTTTGAAATATATGTAGATGTAAGTAACAAAACACCTGTAGCCAAGAAACAAAAACCTTCAAGTAAAATGCTGTCATCCTCTGAAAATCCACCAAGCACATCCATAAGCTTCATATCATTTCCAACAGGAATTAAAAGAAGCAACAAGGGAATACAGGAAAACACAAACATAACAAGCATTTTCTTTTTACCTTCAAGTTTTTTAAATTTGAATTTACCGGTAAAAATGTCTTTGATTAAGTCAATAGCTTCAAGAACTAATTCAAAGATAGTTTTATAAAAAACAATAAAAACTGCAATTAGTGTACCTAAATGAAGAAGAACTGAAAACAGTAACGAACCTTCTCCGCCTACTCCTAAAAAGTGTTGAAATAATGACAAATGACCACTACTTGAAATAGGCAAAAATTCGGTAACACCCTGTACAAAACCAAGTATTATAGCTTTTAAAACTGACAAAATTATCAACTCCATATTAAATAAGTATATAATATAAATATGAAATTAAACATTAAAATAGATTTTATGTAAAATTACCTAAATATTGTATCACATCAAAAAAATAATATCAACATTTTGTTAAAATTTCATTTTATTATATATAAATATATTGACAAATTTATATCAATATAATAAAATTATAAAAGATTGTTAAAAAAATGAAAAAGTCCTAAGGAGTGATTACAAATGGGAATGACAATCGGTCAAAAACTTATTAAATCTCACCTTGTCAGCGGTGATATGACACCCGGCAGTGAGGTTGGTCTTAGAATTGACCAGACATTAACTCAGGATGCTACAGGTACAATGGCTTATCTTGAGCTTGAAGCAATGGACATTGACAGAGTAAAAACAGAGCTTTCTGTTGCATACATTGACCACAACACCTTGCAGACAGGTTTTGAAAATGCAGACGACCACAAGTTTATTCAGAGCGTTTGCAAAAAACGTGGTGTTCGTTTCTCACGTCCCGGTAACGGTATCTGCCATCAGGTTCACCTTGAAAGATTTGGTATCCCCGGTAAAACTCTTATCGGTTCCGATAGCCATACTCCAACCGGTGGCGGTCTTGGTATGCTTGCAATGGGTGCAGGCGGTCTTGATGTTGCAGTTGCTATGGGTGGCGGTGCATATTTCATAACCGTTCCCGAAGTTATCAAGGTTAACCTCACAGGTAAGCTCTCCCCCTATGTTGCTGCTAAAGATATTATTCTTGAAGTTTTAAGAATTCTCAGCGTTAAAGGTGGCGTTGGTAAGGTTGTTGAATATGGCGGTGAAGGTGTTAAAACACTTTCTGTTCCCGAAAGAGCGACAATCACTAATATGGGTGCAGAACTCGGTGCAACAACTTCTATCTTCCCCTCTGACGAAATCACTTATGAATTTATGAAAGCTCAGAGCAGAGAGCAGGATTGGGTTGAGCTTCTTCCCGATGCAGATGCAGAATATTCAAGAGTTATTGATATTGACCTTTCAATCCTTAAACCTCTTGCAGCAATGCCTCATATGCCCGATAACGTTAAATCTGTTGAAGAAATCGGGAATATTAAAGTTGATCAGGTTCTTATCGGTTCCTGCACAAACTCTTCACTTCTTGATATGATGAAGGTTGCAAAAATTCTTAAAGGTAAGAAGGTTCATCCTTCAGTTTCTCTCGGTATTGCTCCAGGTTCAAAGCAGGTGCTTAATATGCTTGCTCTCAACGGTGCTCTTGCAGATATGATTGATGCAGGTGCCCGTATTCTTGAAAGTGCATGCGGTCCCTGCATCGGTATGGGTCAGTCCCCTTGCTCTTCAGGTGTTTCCCTTCGTACTTTCAACAGAAACTTTGAAGGCAGAAGTGGTACTGCAGATGGTAAAGTTTACCTTGTAAGCCCGGAAACTGCTGCTGCATCTGCAATAACAGGTGTTTTCACAGACCCAACTAATTTAACAGACGATATTTCAGTTACTCTTCCCAAATCATTCATCATTAACGATAATATGATTGAAATGCCCGCAGAAACAAAAGAGGAAGCTGCTGCAGTTGAAGTTTACTATGGTCCTAATATTAAACCCTTCCCCAAAACAACAGCTCTTGCAGATTCAATTTCTGCTAAAGCAGTTCTTAAGGTTGAAGATAATATTACTACTGACCACATTATGCCTGCAGGTGCAAAAATCCTCCCCTACCGTTCAAATATTCCTTACCTTTCACAGTTCTGCTTCCGTCAATGTGATGAAAACTTTGCTGAGCATTGCAAAGAAGCAGGTTCAGGAATTATTATCGGTGGTAATAACTACGGTCAGGGTTCATCAAGAGAGCATGCGGCACTTGTTCCCCTTTATCTCGGTGTGAAAGCTGTTATAACAAAATCTTTTGCTCGTATTCATAAGGCAAACCTTGTTAATGCAAGCATTCTTCCTCTTAATTTTGTAAATGCTGATGATTACGATAAGATTTCTGTTGGCGATGAGCTTCAGCTTCCTGAAATTAAATCTGAACTTAAATCAGGTAAAGAAATTACTCTCAAAAACATTACTAAAAACGAAGAATATAAGCTTATTTGCGATGTTTCTGAAAGACAGGTTGACATTCTTTGCGCAGGTGGACTTTTAGATTATACCAAGGAGGAAAACAAATAATGAACGAAATTCAGATGGAAAATGCTCTTCAGAAATTCAAACAGCTTCTCATAGAGCAGGATGAAAGAAATCAGAAAATTAAATCAGTAAAAGAATTCAAAGATTTCAAAGCACTTGATAAAATTGTTATCGGTGTTTGCGGTGGTGATGGTATAGGACCGATTATCACAAAAGAATCTGCAGAGGTTCTTAAATTTATTCTTAAAGATGATGTTGAAAGCGGTAAAATCGTTTTCAAATATATTGATGGTCTTACAATTGAAAATCGTGCTAAAGTTTTAAAAGCAATTCCCGATGACGTTATGGAAGAACTTAAAGCTTGTGACGTTATTCTTAAAGGACCCACAACAACTCCTCAAAAAGGCGATGGTTACCCCAACATTGAAAGTGCAAATGTTGCAATGAGAAAAGCGCTTGACCTCTTTGCTAACATCCGTCCTGTTAAAATCCCCGAAGAAAACATTGACTGGACATTCTTCCGTGAAAACACAGAGGGTGCATACGCAGTTGGTTCAAAGGGTGTTGATGTTGATGGCGAGTTGGCTTTCGACTTTGTTGTTACAACAACTGAGGGTACTGAAAGAATTGCAAAACTAGCTTACGAATATGCAAGAAACAATAAAAAAGAAAGGGTTTCAATTATAACAAAAGCAAATATCATCAAAACAACAGATGGTAAATTCCTTAACATTTGTAAAGACATTGCAAAGGATTATCCTGAAATCATTACTGATGAATGGTATGTTGATATTACAACCGCAAAGCTTGTTGATAAAAAACGTAGAACTGATTTCAAGGTATTTGTTCTTCCCAACCTCTACGGTGATATCATTACTGACGAGGCTGCTGAATTCCAGGGCGGTGTTGGTACTGCCGGTAGTGCAAATATCGGTAAACAGTATGCTATGTTTGAGGCTATTCACGGTTCAGCTCCCCGTATGGTTAAAGAAGGTCGTGGCAAATACGCTGACCCCTGCTCAATGCTTCGAGCATCTGTTCTTCTTCTTTCCCATATTGGTTATCAGGAAGAAGCTGACAAGCTTGAAAAAGCACTTGATATATGTATGATTACTGAAAAGAAAATGACTATTACAGGCCGTGACACGGGTTGCACCTGTGAAGAGTTCGGTAACTATGTAATGGAAACTTTAAAAACTCTTTAATTTTAAAGGAAAATTATTATGAAAGAAAATAACCATCAGGTTTCAATACCTGTTATCAAGCGTCTCCCCCGTTATCACAGATATCTTGAAGAGTTAAAAAATCTGGGTGTTGTAAGAATTTCTTCAAAAGAGCTTTCAGCAAGAATGGGGCTGACTGCTTCTCAAATCAGACAGGACCTTAACTGCTTTGGTGGTTTTGGTCAACAAGGTTATGGTTACAATATTGAACAGTTATATAATGAAATCGGTGCAATTTTAGGCTTAAACAATAAATCCAAGGCTATTATGATTGGAGCGGGTAATCTCGGTCACGCTATTGCTACACACATTCATTTCGACAACCGTGGATTTGATTTAGTTGGTATTTTTGATAACAATCCTGCTGTCATCGGAACCAAGGTTGGCGGTAAAATTGTTATGAGCTCCGATGATTTGGAAGATTTCTGCATTAAAGAAAATCCCGTTGTTGCAATTCTTTGCATCCCGGCAGAATATGCTGCTGAAAATGCTGATAAGCTTGTTTCGTTGGGAATAAAAGGTTTTTGGAATTTTACTCAGTATGACCTTGTTCACAGATATGAAAATGTTGCGGTGGAAAATGTTCATTTAGGAGATTCACTTATGACATTATGCTACCAAGTTAAAGAGATTGACAATTCTTGCGAGGAAGAACAATGAAAAAGATAATGGACATTGATATAGCCGATATTGTCCCTTTTTCAAAAGGTATTATTGTTGCAAGAAAAGATACATTAAGCACAGGTAAAACTAAAATTTCATTTTTTACTTATGATGTTAAGTTAGAAAGACCCACAGCAAGTACACGTGGTGCATATTTGCTTAATAAGTATGGTGAAAAATACGAAAAGATTGCAGAGCAATTAAGTGATTTCATTTACTGTGATGCTGCTATTTTACCCAATAAACATGTTGCAATCGCCTATACAAGTGGCGAAATCGGTCTTTTTAATGACAAAGGTGAATTATATTGGACAGGTGATTTACAGTATAAAGGCTGCCCCATAAGCGGTGTTGTTCCCGAAGGCAAATATATATGGTGCGTTGTCCCTGACAACAACTGCATTATCAGATATTCACCAACCACAGAAAAAATTGTTTTAAGAATCGGTGGTGATTCGTCTACTGCTTTCTTAAACCCCGTTTCAATAAATGTATATGAAAACAAATTATATATTTGTAACTATCAATCCTGCAAAATCAGAACAGTAAATTTAAAAGATTTTACCGTTGAAGATTATAAAACCTTTGATGAACCTGTTTACAGATACATCAAAACTAATGACAGAGAAATTGTTGAATTAGAATCAGGCGTATATATATTGTAGACACAAATTGAATTCCTTATGTATCGGTTTCAATTATCTTCGGCTATATTACCAAATTTTCGTTCGACATTTTTCACTTTTCTACACTTTACAAATGACCTTTTTAGTATTAAAATTGACTTAAATAAACTTTTAAGTTGATCCGAGAGGTCTATAAGGTTTTTAGAAATCAACAATACCTTGTCGCACCTTGCGGCAAGGTATATTTTTGAGGTTAAAATGGAATTTAAAGCAGAAATAATGGATGAAGCAGCTATAAAACGCTCTTTAATCCGAATTGCACATGAAATTATTGAAAAAAACAAAGGGACTGATAATATCGCTCTTGTGGGTATTAAAAGTCGTGGTGTTCCTTTAGCAAAATCAATAGCTGAAAATATTGAAAAAATCGAGGGAAAAAGCATTTTTGTTGGTGAGCTTGACATCAAGCACTATCGCGATGATTTAACAGAGGTGCAGGAATTGCCTGAGGCCTCCCCTCTTGACACAATTTTTGATGTTACAGGAAAAGATATTATCCTTGTTGACGATGTGCTTTTTACAGGCAGAACTGTAAGAGCAGCAATTGAAGCAATTTTCAGTATCGGCAGACCCTCAAGCATTCAATTAGCTATTCTTGTTGACAGAGGCCACAGAGAGCTTCCCTTCAGGGCTGATTATGTTGGAAAAAATGTACCTACTTCAACATCAGAAATGATTTCGGTTCAGCTACCTGAATATGACAACTGCACTTGCGTAAATCTTTATCAAATTTAATTCATTGGTTATTAGCCTGTCAGGCTGTAATAAATAATTTAAAGTGGGGGTAAATATGAAACTTATTTACAACGTTGATGACAAACCAAAATTCGGACAACTTATCATTTTTGCTATTCAGCAATTGCTTGCAATTATGGCTGCAACAATTGCAGTTCCTGCGATTGTTGGTAATGGTATGACTGCATCTGCTGCTCTTTTTGGTGCAGGTGTTGGTACAATTGTTTATCAGCTTTTTACTAAATTCAAAAGCCCTGTATTTCTCGGCTCTTCTTTTGCATTTATCAGTTCAATGCTTGCTGCTTTTGCAGGTGCCATAAGTTCTGCTATGGGATTTCTCGGAATAGTTCTTGGTGCATTGTTCGCAGGCCTTGTTTATGTAGTTCTTGCAATTATTATAAAAATTGCAGGTGTTAAGTGGATTAACAAATTAATGCCACCGGTTGTTATCGGACCTACTGTTGCTCTTATTGGTCTTTCTCTTGCAGGTGCTGCAATCAAAGATGTTTTCAGTTATGGTCCGCAGGATGCTAACGGTTCATTTGTTATGACAACAAATATTTGGATTTCATTAATATGTGCGTTGGTTACATTATTTGTAGTTATTATCTGTTCAACTTATGGCAAAAAAATGGCTAAACTTATCCCCTTTATTATAGGTATATTAGCAGGCTATGTTGTTGCAGGTATTTTTACAGTTATCGGTATTGCAACAGGTAATGATGCACTTATTGCTCTTGACCTTGCTCCTTTCCAGTCACTTGTCGCAAATGGAGTAGGTGTAAACACATTTTTACAAGTTCCTCAGTTCACCATCTTAAACGCAATTCCTGCAATTAAAGAGCTTGATGCCTCTTATGTTGCTACTGTAGCTGTAGCCTATGTTCCGGTTGCATTCGTTGTTTTTGCAGAGCATATTGCAGACCATAAAAACCTTTCTTCCATCATTGAAAAAGACCTTCTTGAAGATCCCGGTCTTTCTAGGACACTCCTTGGCGATGGCGTTGGTTCAGCTGTTGGTGCTATTTTTGGCGGTTGTCCCAATACAACTTATGGTGAATCTGTTGGCTGCGTTGCTATTACAAAGAACGCTTCTGTTGCAACAATTACATGCACAGCCATTATGGCAATTCTCATATCATTCGTATCACCTTTTGTTGCTTTCCTTGATTCTATACCCGGTTGTGTAATGGGTGGTGTTTGTATTACTCTTTACGGCTTTATTGCTGTTAGCGGTCTTAAGATGATTCAGAAGGTTAATTTAGAAGACAACGCAAACCTTTTCACTACCTCTGTTATTCTTATTACCGGTATAGGTGGTATGGCTATGGCAATCGGTAAAGTTACACTTACAGCAATTGCTTGTGCTCTTATTCTCGGTATTGTTGTAAACATTGTACTTTCAAAGAAAAAAGCTGCCTAATAAACTGAATTAGATTGACAGTTTATTACACTTATTATATAATTAAATAAACTAAAAAGGCATTACACTAGCTTGTGTGATGCCTTTGTTATAAAGGGTGGTTTAATAATGATATATAAAGCAGAAAATCAAAACTTTTCTTTAGCTGTAAAGGAAATGGGAGCGGAATTAAACTCCCTTAAATCTAAAAAGACAGGAATTGAATATATCTGGTATGGCGATGAAAGTATCTGGTACGGTCAATCTCCTATTCTTTTCCCTATAATTGGTAGACTTCTTAATGATAAATACACCTTAAACAGCAAAGAATACTCAATGGAAAAGCATGGCATTGTAAGAAAGAAACCGTTTAAACTGGTTGAAAGTAACGCAACTTCATTAACCTTTATTCAAACTGATGATGAAAAATCAATTGAAGCATATCCATATCTTTTTGAGCTTAAGGTAATCTTTCAGCTCACTGAAAATGGTTTAAAGGTTACTCATAAGATTACAAACAACAATGATGAAAAAATGTTTTATTCTTTCGGAGCCCATCCAGGATTTAATTGCGAAATCGGAGATTACCTTGAATTTTCCGATGACACAAAGCTTGTTACTGAAAGAATAGACCACGAATCTATTTTAATTGAAGAAACCTTCCCTGTTGAAATGGACGGAAACAAAGTAACCTTAACACCTAATATTTTTAATGATGACGCTCTTATTTTGAGTAATTTCAAATCTAAAAATATAAAAATCAAAAGCAATAATCATAATAGAGTTATAAGCTTTGATTTTGACTCACCTTTCTTAGGTATATGGGCAAAGCCAAACGCACCTTATGTTTGCCTTGAGCCCTGGTGGGGTGTAAATGATAACTATGATAAAAAATCTGATTTTTCTCAGAAGAGAGGTATTATGTCATTAGCTCCTTTTGAAAGCAGAGAGTTTACTTGGAAAGTTTCTATTTCCGAATAATTAACTGTTGACTTGTATGAGAAAAGATATTAAAATTACTTTATATTTATTTTATAAGCTGAAAGGTATCAGGTGAATTATTATGACAGATAATTATGAAGAAAACTTTGGTAACAATATTGTTTCTGTTGTCGATGAAGAAGGTGTTGAACACACATTTGAAGAGCTTGACAGAATAGAAACAGACGATGGCAGATATATCGCCCTTCTTCCTATCTATAACGAAGCAGAAGAAATTCTTGATGATGATGGCGAGTTAATCATTCTCTCTGTTGTTGAAGATGAGGACGGTGAAACATACCTCGAGCCTATCGAAGACGAAGAATTATTCAACGAAATTGGTTCAATTTTTGAAGAGCGTCTTGCAGATTATTTCGAATTTGACGAGGAATAATTTATCAAAAATTAAATAAACTATATGTATGCCTGCGGTGTACGAGAAATGCGACTAATACTAACCCTATGTCAAATAAAAGGGAGTCCGGGCTTCTGCGGCGGATTGCAGACCTCCTGAGGTTTCACTCGGACGAAGGGAGCGTGAAAACGCGGAGAGGACACCCACCTGCTAAGAGCAGGTTACTATTATCGCATCCGGCATTGCGGGTATTAATATAATAAAAAAGAAGTAGTAGCAAACACAAATTTGCTACTACTTTTCTATTTTATTGAATTATTATTTGGAAGCAGAAGCTTCAGCTTTATACTGTTCTCTTGCAAGAGTTGCTTTTTCTTCCATTTCAGCAATCTCCGCTCTTCTTCTTTCCATTCTTTCAACATATTCAGAAAGGTCTTTATATTTAACGGGAACATTCTGTTTTTTAATAAGAATATTGATAACAATAATTGCAATAAAGCCTAAAATAACAAGGAATGAACCAAAGCTGAGATTACCAGAATAAATTGCACCGAATGTTGAAGTGAGCTGACTGTTGAAAACTAAGAATGAGATAATGCTTAAAACAGTAAATCCGATACCACAAGCAGAAAGAGTTACATTTCTTTTGAAGCCTTTAGGCGAACATGAAACTGCATCAAATGGAATATTCAATATAGCAAATACTGCAGCAACAAGAAGGAACAACATTGAAAGAAGGTAAGTTATAAATGCAACTCTTGTTAAATCAGAACCGCCAATCATATCAAATATAATACCAAAATCCATTTCCATAATAACATCCATAACAACATTAAGAACGGAAATATTGGTATCAATACTCTTAAAGGGTGCATTAACTGTTATATGAGCCAAAGGTAAAAACATCATACCAATGGGAATGAATAATGAAATAAGACGAACTATTGAAAGCTTTGTACCAATGAAGGCAAATTTAATTCTGTCTATCTTTGGTTGCATTCTGATATGCTCTTCTTCAGCCTTATCTGCATCTTCTGCAAGTCTTTCCTGATGATTATAATACATAAGGTTGACACCGCATTTAGGGCATTCAGCCTTAATATCAATCATTCTGAGCTTGTAACCGCATTTAGGACAATTAGCCATAAAATCTTCCTACCTATCGTATTTTAGTATATCACACATTATACCACAACAATTTTATATTTTCAATAAAAATCCAAAGATTTTAATTATTTATATAGTAAAATTAGTATAATTATTTTTTTGAGATAGCAAGTTTTGCTTTTTTAACGATATTTTCAGCATCAAGACCAAAAATATGAAGAAGTTCTACAGCAGGACCTGATTTGCCGAAGGTGTCCTCAACACCAAGTTTAACAACTGGAACAGGATATTCTTCACAAACTGCATCACAAACTGCATCACCAAGACCGCCAATAATATTATGCTCTTCGGCAGTAACAATGCAACCAGTTTTCTTTGCAGCTTTGATTACCGCTTCTTTGTCAAGTGGTTTAATTGTATGCATATTGATAAGTTCAACAGAAACACCTTCTGCTTCAAGTGTTTTAGCCGCTTCAATAGCTTCATTAACCATAAGACCTGTTGCAATAATTGTTACATCACTACCATCTTTAAGAGTAACTGCTTTTCCGATTTCAAATTTATAATCTTCATCAAAAATTCTCGGAACAGCAAGTCTGCCGAAACGCATATAAACGGGGCCATCATGTTCAGCAGCGGCAAGAACAGCTGCCCTTGCTTCAATATCATCAGCCGGATTAAGAATTACCATACCGGGAATTGAACGCATAAGAGCGATATCTTCGCAGCACTGATGGCTTGCACCATCTTCACCAACTGAGATACCGGCGTGAGTAGCACCGATTTTAACGTTAAGATGAGGGTATGCAATTGTATTTCTCACCTGTTCAAAGGCTCTACCCGCTGAAAACATTGCAAATGAAGATGCAAAAACAGTGTATCCTGTTGTTGCGAGACCTGCTGCAACGCCCATCATATTACCTTCTGCAATACCTGTATCAAAAAATCTTTCGGGAAAAGCTTTTTTAAATGCACCTGTTTTTGTTGCGGCTGCAAGGTCAGCATCAAGAACAAGAACATCAGGATTTTTTTCACCAAGCTCAACAAGAGCTTTGCCATAAGCATCACGAGTTGCTGTTTTAATTACTTCTGCCATAACTTAACCCTCCAAACCTGCGAGAACTGCTTTGAGTTCTGCTAAAGCTGTTTCATACTGTTCTGCATTAGGTGCTGAACCATGCCAGTTAACCTGATTTTCCATAAAGGAAACACCTTTACCTTTAACTGATTTTGCAACGATTGCTGTGGGTCTACCCTTAGTTGCTTTTGCATTTTCAAGTGCTGCTTCGATTTCATCAAAATTATGAGCATCAATTTCAATAACATTCCAGCCAAACGCTGCAAATTTTTCAGGTATAGGATAAGGCGAGTTAACCTCTTCAACTGAACCATCAATCTGAAGATTATTATTATCAACAATTGCAACTAGGTTATCGAGGTTTTTTGCTGCAGCATACATTGCTGCCTCCCAAACCTGACCTTCTTCAATTTCACCGTCACCAAGAATTGTATAAACTCTAAAAGCATCACCTTTAAGCTTTGCACCGAGAGCCATACCGCAAGCAGCAGAAATACCCTGACCGAGTGAACCTGAACTAATATCAATTCCGGGAAGGTAATTCATGCTGGGGTGACCCTGAAGACGCGAATCAACCTTACGAAGAGTCTTAAGCTCTTCAATGGGGAAATAACCTTTCTGTGCCATAACAGAATAAAGAGCAGGTGCTGCATGACCTTTAGAAAGAACAAATCTGTCTCTGTCTGCTTTCATAGGTTCTGTAGCATCAACATTCATTTCTTTAAAATAGAGATAAGTTAAAATCTCAGCAATTGAAAGTGAGCCACCGGGATGACCTGATTTAGCATTGAAAGTCCCCTCAATAATGCCCATTCGAACATTACAAGCAATTTTAGCTAATTCTTTTTTAGAATTTGCGTCCATAATAATGCCTCCATTATTTAATATATTTTGTTTGTATGTAATCTATAAAATCAGCAACTGCACCATCATTACAATGACAAGCAACATACTCTGAAATAGCTTTAATGTCATCAGGTGCCTGACCGCAACAAACGGGATGAGCCACCCTTTTAAGCATTTCCACATCATTGTAATAATCACCAATAGCTGCTGTATTAGATTCCGGGATATTTAAAAATTCTGCCAACTTTATAACAGCATTACCTTTATTAACGCCTTTATTTACAACTTCCAAGGTAAAAGGAGATGTTTTGAAGCATTCAAAATACTTTGAATTATCATCATTTGAAAAAACATCTTTTAATTTATTGATTAAGCCTTTGGGACCGAAAAATGAAACTTTTCCCCAGATACCTCGAGGTAAATCCGATATTTTTTTAAATAGCTCACAGTCTAATTTATCCATTTTGGAAATAACCCGACCATAAATACACTTTGTTGTTACAAGAAGTATTTTATCAGTAGTGAAAACCGTTAATTGAGCCAACTTATTATTTTTCAAAACATCTAAAATAATTTTTTCTCCTTCGGAAGAAATAAAATTCTGATAAATCATTTTTTTATTTCTGAAATCATAAATACCGGCACCATTCAGGAATATTGCAGGCGTACCAATACCAAGTTTATTATAATGAATGGAAAGTGACTGCAAATTTCTGCCCGAACACAAAGTGAAATTGCCACCATTATTTACAAAATCATTTATTGCAATTTTGTTATTTTCCGGAAGTTTAAATTTTTTTGTGTTCAAAGTACCATCAATATCAGAAACCAACAACCATTTACTGTATAAACCCTGCATTATGATATTCTCCTAATAAAATCGGTAAAATAATCCGGTAAATCCGAGGTAAATTCAAGATATTCTTTAGTTATGGGATGGATAAAACCAATAGTTGCAGCGTGTAAGCATTGACCTTGTAATCCATAGGTTTTCTTTGGATTACCATAAATAATATCACCAGCAACCGGTGTTCCTCTATAAGCCATATGAACTCTTATCTGGTGAGTTCTGCCTGTTTCAAGACGTACTTTAAGAAAAGTAAATCCATTAAAACGCTCTATAACTTCAAAATGAGAAACCGCATTTCTTGAATTTTTGTCAGTTACGGCTTGTTTTTTTCTATCTTTCGGATGTCTTCCGATTGGTGCATCAATTGTGCCTTCATCATCTTTAACATTTCCAACTACGACAGTTTTATACTCCCTTGTAAAGCTATGGTCTTTTATTTGCTTTGCAAGACCCTTATGAGCTATATCATTCTTCGCAACAATAAGCAATCCACTGGTATCCTTATCAATTCGATGAACAATACCGGGTCTGATTACGCCATTAATTCCCGAAAGCGAATCACCACAATGGTATAATAAAGCATTCACAAGAGTTCCGTTAAAATTTCCAGCTGCCGGATGAACAACCATACCTTTAGGTTTATTAACAACAAGCAAATACTCATCTTCATAAACTATATCCAGCGGAATTGCCTCAGCTTCAAGCGAAAGTTCTTTTGGTTCCGGTAAAATTACAGTTACAACATCATTTCTTTTAACAGAATATTTCTTATTAGAAACTGCACCGTTCACAAGTATATTCTCGTCATCAATAAGTTGTTGAGCAGCATTACGAGATAAATCCTCACATAAAACAGTTATAGCTTTATCTAACCTGAAACCGACAATTTCATCATCAATGATATACTCATTCTCCTGAATCATCTTTTTTTCCTTCCGCAACAGAATTTTTACTCTTCTTGCTATCTTTAACCAAATCAAAAATAAGATAAAAGATTAATAAAAATGCACCAACAGTTATAAGACAATCGGCAAAATTGAATACAGCAAAATTAATAAATAACGGCTCAATGTAATCAACAACATAATGAAGACGAATTCTATCAATTATATTGCCGATACCGCCGGAAATCATAAATAAAAGGCAGATTTTAACAAGTTTATTCTGATTCTTATTTTTAATCAGGAAAAATATTGTAATACCTAACAGAATTATAGAAAAAACAGTAAGAAATACCGTGTGGGTTGCAAAAGAACCGAAAATTGCACCTGTATTTTCAACATAACGAAAACGCAATACACCTTCTATTATATCAACATATTGAATTGGTTTCAGGTACTCAATAACAAATGCTTTAATCAATTGATCTGCACCTATCAAACCAAAGCATAACAACACGGCAAAAAACACTGACATACAAAATTCAACCTTATCTTATTTTTTTCTGCGGAAAAAGCCTCTTTTCTTTTTTGGCTCTTCTTCAAATTCTTCATCATTTTCATCATCAATAGTCTGAAAAGAATCGAATAGTGATTTGGGTGTATTATCTGAATTTGAAAAAACATCAAGATCATCCGAAACATTTAAGGGATTTATTGAGAATCCCTGTGAAATCGGGATATCTTCTGCTTCTGATTCAACTGATTCTTCACTTTCTTCAACTGAAGCATCAGCAATTGTTTCAACAGACTCTTCACTTGATAAGCTTTCTTCAAGTGGGACTGCAAATGTATCGGAAGAGATTTCATCGATAATGTTATTTTCTTCAAAAATCTCATCAGGTTCTTCAACAAACTCCAAAGATGAGTCTTCTTCAAAAAAGTCATAAGGTAATGTTGTTTTTACAACCTCTTCCTCTGTTGAAAGCTCCTCATTAAAATCAAAAGTTTCTTCAACCTCTTCATCTGCTTCAACAAATTCAATAATATCATTTTCAGGGTCAACAGAATTGATTTCATCAACAATTGTTTCATCAACTGCCTCTTCCGGTATTTCAACTTGTTTTTCAGCCTCTTCAACTGCAAGCTCAGGAAGCTTTGAAATTAACTCAATATGGGCTTTATATTGTGCAAGAATTGATGCTCTGAAATCCGAAACTTCCTTTTTAAGCATTTCATAGTGAAGAGATTCGCTGGTAATCGTTCTGGTAGCAGCACCTACAGTATCTTTAGCAGAGTCATTTGCTTCAATAAGAATACCATGAGCTTCTTCTTTAGCTTTATTAATAATTGCCTCTGCTTTATCTCTTGCTATAGAAAGGAGTAAGTCTGAATCAGCAATTGCTTGTTTTTCAGCATCAGCTTTTATTATATCAGCTTCACCTTGGGCTGCGGCAAGAATTGCTTCTGCTTCCGCTTTAGAATCTTCAACAGATGTTTCAGCTTCTTTTACAATGATATCAGCTGCTTTTTGAGCACCGATTACAGCTTGTTTTATTTGTTCTTCATCCTTTTTAAACTGCTCGAGTCTGTCTGCAAGCAAACCAACTCTTTTTATAAGTTCTGCATTTTCTCTGTAAATTTTTTCATAAGCAACAGCAACTTCTCCGAAGAAATTATCAACATCATCGGATTTATATGCATTTCTGCCTGCACCTTTAAATTCATATTCTCTAAGTTCTGATGGTGTCATCATAATAGTATCCCCCACTTTTGTTATCTTTAGAAAAATACACCTGTATTTTCCAATTCATCAATAAGGTCACCTGAAACATTAACGTTATAAGGTGTAATGATGTATGTGTTAGTTGATACCTTTTTAAGTTGTCCGCCATTTGCATAAGCAACACCATTAAGAAGGTCAACAAGTCTTCTGGAAACATCCTTACTTGCAGCTTCAAGGTTAAGTACAACAGTTCTTTTATCATTAAGGTGATCAGCAATTGCGCGAGCATCTTCGAATTTATCGGGTTTAACAAGAACAACCTGAAGCATTGCTGTTGTTCTTACATCAACAACTCTGCTGGGGTCACTTGAAGTATTTCTTCTTGTTCTGGAAGAAACACGAGGTGCTTCCCGCTCGTAATCATCATAGGAAGATACATTAGAAAAGGGTTTTGCTTCAAAAGCCTCAGGAGCATCATCCTGTACCACCTCTTCAAAATCATCTTCATCCTCGGTGTTAGTAAATTTTTTCCAATAATCCATAAATGACATAACAAAAACCTCCGTAATTGAATTTTATTTATATATTCTTGCTCCGAAAATCGCAGAGCCAACTCTAACTAAATTTGAACCGTGAAGAATGGCCTCTTTATAATCACCTGACATACCCATAGACAAAATTTCAAAATCGAAATTAGGATAATTCCCCTCTTTGATTTCATTGTAATAATTATTCATTCTGTCAAAATATTTTTCAAGCTCTAATGTGCTTTCACAAATCGGCGGAATAGTCATAAGACCTTTGACCTTAATATTAGATAACGCCGAGATTTGATTTAAAGATTCCTCAAACTCAACCTTATCAAATCCGGTTTTACTATCTTCGTCACCAATATTAATCTCTAACAATATATTTGCGGTAATATCAAGTTTCTTTGCTTCACTTGAGACACATTGAGCAACCCTCAAACTATCAACGGATTGAATCATATCAACCTCGCCAACAATCTTTTTAACCTTATTGGTCTGAAGATGACCTATCAGATGCTTTTCTACATTCTCTAAATCTAATAAATCTTTTTTGGAAAGATATTCTTGAACTTTGTTCTCACCAATCAAATCAATACCACAGTTATTGATTGCATAGTTTATATACTCAACACAAACAGTTTTTGTAACTGCCATAAGTCGTACATTATCAACAGAACGATTACTTTTAATTGTGGCTTCAGCAATTTCATTTTTAATTCTTTTAATGTTTTCACAAATAACAGAAAAATGTGATTCATCAAATGAGCTTGTTATCATACAAATCAACCCCTTCCGTTATTACTTTATCATAAAGCTTTATGAAGCCTGAACTATTTTCAGGATTAACAACTATTGAATAATCATCCGTTGTATAAACAATTTTGATCTTTCTGAATCCCATCAAATTACCACGGACAATATAAACGCCTTGAACACCTTCTACAGTTCTTATAGCAGAATTAGAAATTTTAAATCCTGAATATTCATCAGTTATTATCTCAATTTTTTCTATTCTGAAATCAGATAAATTTTCGTTCATTTCATCACAGCTGAAAATGACAACCGTTTCATTATCTTTGCGTTCACCGATTTTGTGAACCTTAACAGATAACTTTTCTATGCCTGATTCGGGAAAATTTAAATATATTTTTCTATCATTTGTTATATCAACTGTTTTTTCAGTGTCAACTACACAAACAATAAACCATTTAAAAGATGAAACTGTTCTGCCAACTACTTCAGAATCAATTTTCTGTGGTTTAGATTTAATTGCTTTTTTTACATCTTTAACAGTTAAATTGCCAATATCATCAAATTTCAGAGTATTTTCGTATCCATCTGAACCGCTAATAAAATAGCCTGCGTTTTCTGTTTTAATTTCGGTAAATTCAAGATTATTGCTGTTTAATGAAGCTAATTCATCATTTAGTTCAGCTAATTTATCTTGTAAATCAAGAGTTTTACCTGTTGCAATTTGCTTTCCGGTAACAGAATCCCTTAAAAGTTCAACCGAAGATGTTGCTTTTAAAAAATTTCGGGTTTCGACTGAATCGAGATAATCAAACAACTCATTATTTATTTTTTTAGTTAAAGAATTAATATTAAGTGGCTGAAAGTTTGCCTGTCCCGACAATTCTTCATAATGTTCAATACTCTTTTTTAACTCCTCAGCTTTAAGATACGCAGCCGCATCTTGTGAAGAATTGAAAATAACAGAAACTGTATCGCCTCTGGCTACACGCTCACCGTCATTAACAAACGAAACTGATGTACCTACTGAATCATTCTTAATAAACTCTTCATCGCGAACAACAAAACATTCCGCATCAATAGTTTTATAAACTGTTTCTTTTAATGCAAACTCTGTTTTAATCTCTGTGTTAGAACGATTTACGAGATGGTAAATAAGATATGATGAAAAAAAACTAATCCCCAAAACAATCGCAACTGACATTCCAATTCGTTTAACTGTTTTATTCTTCAATCATATCACCACCTAAAAATTCAATTATCATTTTGTCAACTTTTTCATAAAGTTCTTCTTTGGAAAGCTTGTCAGCAAATACCCAATTTATATTCTTGTTTCTTTTAAACCATGTAATCTGCCTTTTTGCGTAGCGTCTTGTCTCTCTTTTTAAATTTTCAACACAAACATCAAAAGACAAATCGCCATCAAGAAACGGTTTTAATTCTTTATATCCAATTGCATTGAAAGCAGTCTTAGACGGATTAAGCGAGAAAAACGCTTTTGCTTCTTCCAAAAGACCTGCTTCTAACATTAAATCAACTCGCAAATTGATTCTGTTATATAAGTTATCTCTGTCGCTATAGTTTATGCCGATATATAAAGGATCAATATCAGATTCAACTGAATGTGATAACTTGTTTTGCTCGGTAAGAGTTTTTCCGGTTGTTTTATATATTTCAAGAGCTCTTACCACTCTTACCAAATTATTAGGGTGTATGTTTTCTGCAGCGTCAGCGTCAATCGCTTTAAGTTGTTCATATAAACTATCGATACCGCTTTTTTCAACTTCAAGAAGTAATTCTTGTCTCACAGCATCGGAAGAGGCAGATTTCAAAAACTTTGTATTTGATAAAAAAGAATCAATATAAAGCCCTGTACCACCAACAATAACCGGTATTTTATTCATTTTAATAATTTTATCAAAAACAATATTTGCGTCATCACAATAATTTGAAACACTATACTTATTTTTAACATCGACAAAATCTATTAAATGGTGTTTTACACCATCCATTTCTTCAGTTGTGGGCTTGGCAGTTGCAATATCCATACCTTTATAAATCTGCATAGAATCGGCTGAAATTACTTCACCGTTGAATTTCTTTGCAATATGGACACCTAATGCAGTTTTACCCGATGCAGTTGCACCAACAACAACTATTGCTTTTTTCTTCAAAATTACACAATCCTCTTAAATTGCTTTTCAAGTTCTTTTTTTGTCATTTCAATCATAACGGGTCTGCCGTGAGGGCAATATCTTATATCTTCACGCTTTAAAAGATTTTCAACAAACTTTTCAGCTTCATATGAAGATGTAAAATTACCTGCTTTAACTGCAGCTCTGCAAGCCATTGAATGATATATCCAATCAAGCTTTTCGGGCATTAATGTTTTTACATTATTTGCAAGATAACCGGCAACTTCAGTAACAATATCAACTATATTGCAATCAATAAGTTCAGGTGGACATGCACTGACCTTAACACATCTGTCACCAAAATCAGAAATATCATAACCTGCATCTGTTAAAATCTGTTGATTTTCAAGAACAGCATTATATTCATCAGGTGAAAGTGTAACAGTAATTGGTTGAAGCATTATCTGGGATTGTCCACAGCCCTCTTTTTTGAATTTTTCAAAAAGTATTCTTTCGTGAGCAGCATGCTTGTCAATTAAAATAAGTTTGCCGTCAAGCTCTGCAATCAAGTAAGTGTTAAACGCTTCACCAACAAATTTATAGTTTAACGAAAGCTCTTTAACCGGTTTTTCAACAGTTTCAACTACAGCTACTTCTTCGATTTTTTCAGTTTCTTCCGTTTTTTCCTCAACAATAATAGGGTCTTGCTTATTTATTGTTGAAGTTTCTATATTTATTTTCAAATTAAACTGAGGCTTGATTTCTTCAACTAAAGGCTCAATTTTTTCAACCTTTTTTTCTTCAATAACAATTTTAGAAACCGATGGTTTTATATATTCATCCTTTAAGAAATCAAGTTGCTTCGGTTCTTCTTTTTCGGGTGAATGAACAACAGTTTCACTGCCAGTTACAGCTTTACCAAACTCTTTAATTTCAAAAGTCTTTTTAGGTTGTTCAATTTCAGTTATTTTCAATTGCTCACCCTTGTCGGCAGGCTTTGAGAAAACTTTTGCTTCAGAAAATTTAGCCTGAACGCGAGTTATATCTCCTTGAAGTGCTGACAATGTACCGTAATAAACACAGTCGAAAACTTTTTTTTCTTCAAAAAATCTTACCACTGTTTTAGCGGGATGAACATTAACATCAACTGATTCATAAGGCATATCCACAAAAAGAACACAGGCGGGATATTTTCCAACCATAATCGAATTCTTATATGCAGCCTCTAATGCACTTAAGAAAACAACACTTTTAACAAATCTTTTATTAACAAAGAAAATCTGCATAGAACGACTGCTACGGCATGAGGTTGGCTTAATAACAAAACCTTTTACAGAAATTCCATTTTGTTCATTATGAACAGGAATAAGATTTTCAGTAAACTCTTTACCGAATACAGCATAAATTGCTGATTTTAAATCATCATCTCCGGGAGTTGAAAACTGTAGCTTTCCATCGCGAATAAATTTAAAAGAAATATTTGGATTTGATACTGCAATTCTTTCCATAAGAGTTGCAATATAGTTTCCCTCCTGAACATCCTTTTTTAAAAATTTCATTCGAGCGGGAATGTTATAAAATAAATCTCTGACGATAATTGTTGTACCAACAGGACAACCTGCATCATCAATAAGAAGCTCTTCGCCACCTTCAATTACATAACGGGTTCCGAAATCAGAATAGGGAGTTGCAGTCAAAAGTTCAACTCTTGAAACGGCACAAACAGAAGCCAATGCTTCACCCCTGAAACCGAGAGTTGAAATTGCATCAAGGTCTTCAATATTTGCAATTTTACTTGTAGCGTGACTTATAAATGCCTTTTTTACATCTTCTCTATCAATGCCACAACCGTTATCAGTGACACGAACATAAGTTTTTCCGCCGTTTTTAATTTCAACGGTTATATTGGTAGCACCTGCATCAATAGAATTTTCAACAAATTCTTTAATCACGGAGGAAGGGCGTTCAACAACCTCGCCCGCTGCAATTAAATCAGCTATATTTTTAGGTAAAATATTTATACGAGGCATTATTAACCCTCCTTTCACAATTAGTTATAATTATAAGCTTTCTGTACTTTTCTGTAAATCGAAAAGAACTGTCATAGCTTCAATTGGAGTCAATATATTAACATCAATATTTTTAAGCTTTTCAATAATCTGCTCTTTTTCACCTGAAGAAAATGAAAGCTGAAGCGTATCATCAGGTTCTTCATCTTTTTTAATCTCTTTTACAACACTGACCTTTTCCTGCGTTTCAAGTGTTGCAAGAATTTTCTTTGCATTTTCAACAACTGCTTTGGGTACGCCTGCAAGCTTTGCAACCTCAACACCATAACTGCCATCAGCAGCGCCTTTAACAATTCTGCGAAGGAAGGTTATATCATCACCGCGTTTTTTAACAGATGTATTGTAGTTTTTAACACCATCAACAGTATTTTCAAGCTCTGTTAATTCGTGATAATGGGTTGCAAACAAGGTTTTTGCACCAATTTTCTTTTTATCAGCGGTGTATTCAAGAACTGCTCTTGCAATACTCATACCATCATAGGTAGAAGTACCTCTACCGATTTCATCAAAAACTATAAGACTTTTAGCAGTTGCATATTTAAGAATATCAGCAACCTCTGTCATCTCAAGCATAAAGGTTGACTGACCAGCAGAAAGGTCATCGGAAGCACCCACACGGGTAAATATTCGGTCAACAATACCGATTTTTGCACTGCTTGCCGGTACAAAGCTACCAATCTGTGCCATAAGAGTAATGATAGCAACCTGCCGCATATAGGTTGATTTACCTGCCATATTAGGTCCTGTTATAATAGCCGTTCTGTTATCACGGCAATCCAAATGGGTATCATTAGGAACAAATGGCGCACCGCCAAGCATTAGCTCAACAACGGGATGTCTGCCATCTTTAATGATAATTTCATCAGAATTATCAACAATAGGTCTTGTGTAGTTATTATTAACTGCAGTAAATGCCAAAGAACATAAGCCATCAAGATTTGCAACTGCTCTTGCAGTTTTTCTTACTCTTTCAAGCTGGTCAGCAACATTCTGACGAATTGCAGAAAAAAGCTCATATTCAAGACGAACAATTCTCTCCTGAGCCCCGAGAACCTTTGATTCAAGCTCCTTAAGCTCCTGGGTTATATATCTTTCACAATTGGAAAGTGTCTGTTTTCTTATATAATGGTCCGGTACAAGCTCCTTAAAGGAATTTGTCACCTCAATATAGTATCCGAATACTCGGTTATAGCCAATTTTAAGTTTTTTGATACCTGTTTTTTCCTGTTCAGACTGTTCAACGGCAGTAAGATAGCCTTTGCCGTTTTCAACTATATCGTGGAGAGTATCAAGCTCTTCATTATAACCTTTTCTTATCATACCACCCTCACGAACTGAAAGGGGCGGCTCATCGGTTATAGCATTTTTAATTAACCAATTAACATCTTCAAGCAAGTCAATATCTTCATAGATACCAGCAAGCATTTTTGAATGAACACCACTTAATGAAGATTTAATGTTATAAAGTTGGTCAATGGTCCGGCTTAATGTTTTTAACTCTTTAGCATTAGCAGTACCATAAACAACTCTTGTCATAATTCTTTCAATATCAAACATATCAGAAAGATATGACATTAAAGAATCAAGTAAAATAGTGTCACATGTCAATTCTTCAACAGCATTCTGCCTCAAAATAATTGAAGAATAATTTATTAAGGGTTGTTCAACCCAATTTCTTATAAGTCGCTTACCCATAGCAGTTTTTGTATGGTCAAGCACCCAAAGAAGACTACCTTTTTTCTCTCTTCTGATCTGAGTTTCTGTAAGTTCAAGATTTCTTCTTGCAGTTATATCAAGAGTTAAAAAGCTGTCTTCATTATAAAAATCAACATCTTTGATGTTCTGGAGTTCATTTTTCTGAACGCCTTTAAGATATGTAAGAGCCGTACCAAAAGCATACAAAAGACTCTTATTGGAATTAAACTGAGATAATCCTTCCTCATCAGAAATATGAGAACCGATTAACTTTAAAAGCTCACTTTCATCATACTGAGATTCAGAAACCAACTGATAATCAACAGATAATCTATCTTTTATAAAAGCAACTATAGACTTAACTGATGCGCCATATTTATTAATGATAACCTCACTCGGTGAATAGCAACCAAGCTGATTGATAATTCTTACAGTAGCATCTGCATCAGTAAAAGCATCAAGGTGAACCTCGCCTGTTGAAACATCAATAAAAGCAAGTCCGCAATCCTTATCGGAAACAAAGACTGATGCAAGATAGTTATTCTTGCTTTCATCAAGCATATTACTTTCGATAACAGTACCGGGAGTAACAATTCTAACAACATCACGCTTAACAATACCTTTTGCTGTTGCAGGGTCTTCAACCTGTTCGCAAATCGCAACCTTATAGCCTCTGCTGACAAGCTTTGCAATGTAGGAATCAGCACTGTGGAAGGGAACGCCACACATTGGTGCACGTTCCTCCTGACCGCAATCTCTCCCTGTGAGAACAAGCTCAAGCTCTTTTGAGGCGACCTTTGCATCATCGAAAAACATTTCGTAAAAGTCACCTAATCTGAAGAACAACAAAGTGTCCTCATAATTCTTTTTTATCTCAAAGTATTGCTCCATCATAGGAGATAATTTAGCCATTTCCTACCTCAGTACAAATTAGTTATTATGATATAATTAGTGGCAACCACCACAGGTGCTGCAAGAACCGTCACAGCTATGCTCCTGATGGGGTGTGCAGGTTGCAGGGTCTTGTCCGTCAACACAGCATGCAAGAATTCCCATAATCTCATTCATCATATCGTCAACTGCAGTTTTAGCAGCTTCAAATTTCACCATATTACCATTAAGCATAATTTCACGATAAAGCTGTTCAAATTCTTTTGCAAAACCTTCCATTGTTTCAGCATTTGCTTCTTCGCCTTTTGCAGCTTCGTTCTGATAATTCATCTGAACAAGGTTAATTTTGCCGATAAGACCATTGAGAGCTTCATCTGCTTCATTAGCTTTTCTTGCCTCTTCATAAGCTGCGTAGCGTTCGTCCTGCTGAATTGCAGCACCGAGCTGTCTTGTAAGTTCAATAACTGTCATTTTGTGTGTACTCCTTAAAAATAAATTTTATTAAAGGGTTTCCCCTCTTCTACCATTTTACTGTTTTTTACCTGCAATTTCTTCCTGAACCTTCAAAAGCTCCATAAACCATTTTGTCTTTTCTTCCTTTGAGAATGGGTCTGGCATTTCAGCTGCAGGCGTGCCTTTTCTCGCTGAATAAATAAAAGTAAACATCGAACCATATTTCACTTCTCTAACAAGCGACACTGTATCAAGAAATTCTTCATAAGTTTCACCGGGGAAACCTACTATAATATCTGTAGTTAAATCAACATCCGGGATTTTCTTTTTAGCGTAATTTACAAGTTCAAGATAATGCTCACGGGTGTAATGTCGGTTCATTTCTTTTAGAACTCTGTTATTACCCGATTGAACAGGTAAATGAAGATGACCGCAGAAATGCTTACTTTCACTTAAAACATCAATCAACTCAAAACTGCAATCTCTTGGGTGGGAGGTCATAAAATCAAAAGTAAAATCCCCTTCAATCGCATCAATTCTTCTGATAAGCTCTGCGAAATTCATATTAAAATCGCAGCCTTTGCCATAGGAATTAACATTCTGGCCCAAAAGAGTTATTTTTTTATAACCTTCCCCTATGAGTTGTTTTGCTTCATTTAAAATAACTTCGGGATTTCTGCTTCTCTCTCTGCCTCTAACATGCGGAACGATGCAGTATGAACAGAAGTTGTTACAGCCATACATAATTGAAATCCATGCGTTTTCGCCACTATCACGGGAATATGGAAGTCCTTCTGCAATAACCCCATCACTTTCATCAATACAGAAAACTCTTTTACCGCCCGTAAGTGTTTTGGAAAGCAACTCGGGAAGTTTGTGAACCACGTGAGTTCCAAAAACAAGAGAAACAAAAGGATAACTCTTTTTAATTTTTTCTGCTATATGGGATTGCTGCATCATACAACCGCAAAGAGCAATAATTAAATGTGGTTTTTCCGATTTTAACTTTTTCAATGCACCAACATTTCCGAAAACCCTGTCTTCAGCGTGTTCACGGATGGCACAAGTGTTATAAAGAATTAAATCTGCATTGTCAACTTTTTCGCAAAGCTCATAGCCCATTTCAACAAGCATACCCTTGATATGCTCACTATCAGCAACATTTCCCTGACAACCGTAAGTATGAATAAACGCTTTAGGGTTATCATCAGGAAAACGAGCACTTAATATTGAATGAACTTTTTCCGAAAAGTCTTTTTGAATATCTAAATCTTCTTTTGAAACAAAAACATTATTTTGCAATACATTCACCTTGAAGAATAGATTGTGTCCAACCTAAAATATCATTATAAACTTTTTCTTTGCAATCCTCGTTAAGAATTTCATGTCTTACACCGGGATAGATAATAACAGTAGGTTCGTGACCTGCTTCGATTAAAGAATCCGAACAAGCTATAGGGCCTTTGCCATTAGAACCAACGGGGTCCTTAGCACCTGAAATAATCATTATGGGTAAATCTGTAGGAACAGTTGCGGGCCACATTTCATCGCAAGCTAAAATTCCGATTGAGGCAAGGTCTCTGACGCCTGCAAGAGAAAGCTCAAAGCCACAAAGTCTGTCTTCAGCATAAGCTTTGACATTTTCTCTATTAACGCTTAACCAATCAAGGTCGGAAGCTCTGTCCTTTATCTGAATGGAAGAAAATTTATTAAGAAGACCTGCAACGGTATGGTTAACGGTTCTGGGACCAAATTTTTCAACTAATTGGTCAAGCGTATTAATCGCAAAATCAAGACCTGCAGGAACCTGGGCGGTACCGCAGAGAATAAGTCCTGAAAGCTCAGCACCGAAAGAACTTGCATAAACCCTTGCACAAAGAGAACCCATACTGTGACCAAAAAGAATATATGGCAAGTCAGGATAACGCTTATGCATAATTGAATAAAGAATGTGCATATCGTCAACGAAACGTCTGTAACCTTCTTTTTCTGCAGTAAAGCCTAAATCATCTTCATCATCAACAGATAAACCATGACCGATATGGTCATTACCGCAAACAACAAAACCATTGGCTGCAAGGAAACGTGCAAAATCGTCATATCTGCCGATATGCTCAGCAACACCGTGAGCAATCTGAAAAACTGCAACAGGAACAATTTCATCATCCTGCCAGATTAAAGTACGGATTTTATTGACACCTGTTGAGGAGTTAAAGTAAGCTTGTTTTTTTATAATTGCCATAAGTTTTCCTCCTTTTCTGAAGTAAAAAAATGCAAAAAGGCAATATTCACCCATAATTGTATTAATATTATCATAACAGGCTATTTTTTTCAAGATAAAAGAACGATAAATCTAGTAGAAAATCATTAATTTTCACATATTTTTTTAGTTCACTTGTTTTTTTGCTAAATTATTGAAATTACGAACATATTGTGTTAAAATATTTACAATTATGCGAAATATAGTGGAGGTTCCAAAATGAATGACGAATTTAACACTAATTCAAAAGCCATCATCATTGGTATGACAGATACAGGAGAAAAAGTGCCTGCGGCATCGGGCAGAATCTCTACCCAACCCGGTACTGCTCTTGAGATTTTAGAGCTTTCAAAGGATGCAGAAAAGAACGCTTCTTTGATTTCAAAAGTGACTCGTTCAGGTCATACATCAACTGTTGAGCACACAGTTTTCAATCTTGCTTTCCAGAATGTTTCTGTTCTTGTTGAGCAGTTTGTTATTGTATTCAGACTTGCTTCTTTTACTGTTAAATCAAGAAGATATGTTGACTTTGCAAAATTAGGTTACTACACACCTCATTTCGAATCAAAAAATGTTCAGAACAAATACATTGAACATATGGATTATTTATATGGTGAATACCAAGCATTCATTGATGCAGGAATTCCCAAGGAAGATGCTCGTTTTCTTCTTCCCTATTCACTTTACAGTAACTTTTACTGCACACTTAATGCCCGTGAATTAATCAATATGCTTTATGCGATGATTTACGGCAGAGGTTCACAGTATAAAGAACTTAAAACTTTAGGTGAATCGCTTTTAGAGCAGGCTCGTTCAATGACACCCGGTATCTTTACCGATTTTGAAGGCAGACGTCCCACTGTTCAGGATATTCCTACATACTCATATAAACCAAATAAAGAGCTTATTAAAGAAGAACCTGCCGTTGAGCTTTTAAGCTACACTCCTGATGCCTCTAAAGCAGTTGCAAGAGCGGCACTTATTGAAGGTTGCAACCTCCCTACAGCACAGATTGAAGAAATCATTAGTGATAAAAACGAATGCAGTTCTATTATTGAAAAGGTTATTAATTCAAAGCGTCAACGACCTCTTGAAGCAGCAACATTTACATTCAGAATCAATAATGTATCACTTTCATGCCTGACTCATTTTGCTCGTCACAGAATGCATTCTATTGGTATTCCTCAGCTTTCTTTAACTGATAGAACACGTCATATTCTCCCCGAAACCATTGCGGTAAACGAAGAGTTAAAAGAAAGATACTGTCTGGCTTTTATTAAAACTGTTGCTGTTTATGAGGAATTAAAAGCACTTGGCGTTGATGAAGAAACACTTGCATATATTCAATTAAGCGGTAACACTCTTGATATTGTTACAACAATCAATGCACGTGAGTTACTTTTATTTATGAAGCTTCGTTCTTGTAACAGAGCTCAATGGGAAATCAGAGATTTCGCAATTGATATGCTTAAAAAGCTTCGTGAAGCTGATGAAACAATCTTCAAATTCTATGGACCAAGCTGTTATGTTCATAAATGTCCCGAAGGTCCGATGACCTGCGGTAAAGCTTCTGAAATCAAAGAATTTTTCAGCAAATTATAATAAAAGAAGTAACAAGCAGGATGGCAATCGCCATCCCGCTTGTTTTTATTCTATATCAATTTCTGTTATCAATCCGTTAACTAATAGATAAACCATAGACACATCAATCGCATCAATGTAACCATCACAATCAATATCTGAAGCCATATTATATGCATTTGAAGCCGACTCATCTAACAAAGATTTGTTAACGGTGGCTGAATAATCTAATGTGTTACATTCTCCATCACCGTTACAATCACCTAACAAAACTAAGGTCCAGTTTTCGTCAGCTCCGTTTTCACCGCTCGGGACTGTGAAAGTATTGTTTGTAGTAAGATTATTTGTATTAACATAAATCCCATTGTAGAAAACATAACTATCATCAGCATCAAAGAATGAACGGACTAAATATTTACCTTCATCTTTTACTAAAGAATTATATGTTGCTTTAAAGGCGGTGTTATGGTCAGATTGGGTGTATTTGTCTGTTGCATATGAAAGAACAGGTAAATACGGAGAACCATCCGAAACATGGCTGATATTGAATGCATTACCACCAAATCCTTTTGAACACACGGTATTTGTGCCACTTAAGAAAAAATCATAATAAATTATACTACCCTGATCATCCCATGTAATATCAAGAAAATACCAATTACCGTCATCCATTTGAACAGCATTCCACATATGAGGTCCACTACCGTCACTTGTAACACCATCACCTGTCAAACAAACGCAAGGTATTTTATAGTAATCACAAACTAATTTAAAGGCTTCCGAATAGCCTTCACAAACAGTTCTGCCTTCAACCAAGGCACCATAAGCATCATGAGCATTACCAACATAATCTGAACTGTTCAAATCAGGGTAATAAGCATTATTACAAAGGTAATCATGCAGTGTTTTTACAAAGTTATAACGATTTGATAAATCAATATCAATATTTTTAACAGCTTCTTCCAATGCTGCGCAATACTCGGGTAAAACTTCTTCAGTATATGTACATGTAGATTTCAGCGAAATAGAGCATTGCAAAACAGCAATGCTGGTACCGTCATTATAATAGTAGCCACCTGTAACGCCAAAACCATTGAAATAGAAAAGCTCCGGATGATCTCGGATAACAGCATACATAATCTCGGATAAATAATCTTCATTAAAGTTTTCTGAAAGAAATTCACCATAATCAAAGTTAATTGTGATGCTCAAGGTTCCGGGCTCGGCATTAACAAAGTTGCTATAAAATTTCTTTTGACAATCATCTAAAAGTGAATACGCAGAATAAATCGGTTTACCTTTCGAAAAACTGTAATAATATGATTGAGTGTCAACAAAAAGTTCAGGGAGATTCTCTTCACCAAATTTATCATAAACGCATATAAAATCTTTTATTTCAAGGAACCGAGTGTAATATGCAGAAGAAACAACCGCCAAATTCGAAACTAACAAAACAAGTACCAATAAAATACAAATATGTTTTTTCATGACCTCATCTCCTTCTTTTATACTAACACAAACCAAACAAATATTCAACAAAACGCTATAAAAATATTAACCAAACTATACAAATTGTACCAATTTATGTAAAATAATTATATTTTTTTCTATTTATAATGATCCTTTTTATATTGAAAGTAGATAATAAAACAGTTATAATGTATTTTAGATTTTTCTATTTTTCGAGAGGTTAACATTATGTTAGGCAAATTAGTTAGAGTTTGCATTACCGACCCTGTCGGTTCACCTCTGCCCAACGGAAACACATATAAACTCAACCATGGTAAACCTATGGGGAATTTTAAGGTGTCATCCCCTATTAGCGGTGTTTTAATTTTAGGGATTGATAATCCGGTCAGACATTTTGACGGCAGAGTTGTTGCAATTTTGAAGTTTCGTGACAATGGTGAGCAAAAGCTTATTGCATCACCCAAATCAAAACGATACATTAATTGGGAGATCGATGAATTAGTCAAATTTTATACGGAAGGTCGCCCTTATACTATTGAATGTTATTACGAACGTTCATGTGGCGCTGTTGTTTACAGAAAAATCAATGAAGATTACAGATACCTTCTTATAAGAAACCGCCGCAGTTCTAATTGGAGCTTTCCTAAGGGTCATGTTGAAGCAGGTGAAACATTAGAAGAAACTGCAAAACGCGAGGTTTTGGAAGAAACCGGCTTGCATATTGATTTAATCCCCGGTTTTGTCAGTAAATCACAATACTCTATACAAAACCGCATTCAAAAAACTGTTCAGATTTATGTTGCATCTACAAAAGACACACAAACTAAAATTCAAGTTGAAGAAATTGAAGATTATGTTTGGCTGACTTACGAAAATGCATTAAAGAACCTTAAATTTGAAAATGATAAAATAATTCTCACCGATGCACGTGAATTTTTATTAAGTAATAACTACATCAGCGAGGTATAAAATGGTAGAAAATATTGTAACAACAATCGTAGACTTTTTTCAGAATGATTTTCCCCCACAGCTGCTTGCATTCTTAATATCACTCTGTCCAATACTTGAATTACGTGGCGGTATGATTGCTGCAAGATTACTTGAATTGCCTTTTTTACAAGCATTTTTAATTTGTTATATTGGAAATATGCTTCCGATTCCGTTCATTCTTCTATTTATAAGGAAAATCTTCAAATGGATGAGAAAATATAAGTTCTTCGGTAAAATTGTGGACAAGCTTGAAGCACGTTCTGAAAAGAAAAAAGATACTATAGTTAAGTATCAGGAGTGGGGATTGCTCGCATTTGTTGCCATTCCCCTTCCGGGCACAGGCGGTTGGACAGGTGCCCTCATTGCAGCACTTATGGATTTGAGAATGAAAAAATGCTTACCCATAATTGCTTTAGGTGTTTTTATTGCAGGGCTAATTATGTCATTTATCACATATGGAATATTCTGATAAAAAAACACCGTCATTTTGACGGTGTTTTTTTAAATAAATTTTAATATGGTGGTGATTTAAATTTTTTGCTATATTTTCGGTGCCATGCCCATTGATACTTTTGATTTTCAGATTAACGAAAATGATATCGTTATTGCGGCAGATTTAGGCATAATAAATGCTCAAAAATTTAATATTGAACCTGATTATATCATTGGTGATTTTGATTCTTTGGGTTATACACCCACCAATTGCAACACAATTATTCATCCCGTTGAAAAAGATGATACCGACACTATGTTGGCAGTGAAATTGGGATTTAAAAAGGGTTACGAAAATTTCCGTGTTTTTGGAGGAATCGGTGGCAGATTAGACCATACCTTTGCAAATATCCAAACAGCTTCTTATATTGCTGAAAATGATGGTAGCGCTGTATTTTTCGGCAATAAAGAGAGCTTTTCTGTAATAAAAAACACCAAAATCACTTTTTCTAAAGAATACAAAGGTAATATTTCAATATTTGCTCTTGAGGATTGCAAAAACGTAAATATTAATGGGTTATATTATGAATTAGAAGATGGAAGTCTTTCAACAAACTTTCCATTAGGAATGAGCAATAAATTTAATAACCAAAAGTCAACTATCTCTGTTGAAAAAGGAAAACTATTAATTATTTGGGAAACGCAAGGTGAAAATAATGAACAATGATATTAGAAATATAAAAGGTGCAATTTTTGATTTAGACGGTACGATTCTTGACTCAATGCACATTTGGAGCGATATTGGTTTACTTTTTTTGAAAAACAAAGGAATCGAAGCTCCCGAAGGTATAGAAGATGAGTTTGTAAAAATGAGTATGGTTCAGGCGGCAGAATATTATATTAAGAATATTGATCCATCTGCTACTGTTATGGATATCGTTAATGAAGTTAACTCATTAGTTCAAGGTTTTTACTTTAACGAGGTCATAAAAAAGGAGGGTGTTGAAGATTTTCTTAAATTCTTAAAATCAAAGAATGTGAAGATGTGTATTGCTACTGCAACTGATAAACACCTTGTCGAAAAAGCCCTTGAAAGAAACGGAATACGTGAATATTTTTCAGAAATCTTCACCTGTGGGAGTGTTGGTGCAGGAAAAGATACACCCATTATATATGATGTTGCATTGAAGCATTTAGGTACAGCAAAAGAAAACACCTTTGTTTTTGAAGACGCACTTTATGCAATAGAAACCGCAAATAAAGCCGGGTATAACATTGTAGGTATCAATGATGTTTCTGAAAAAGCCAACCCGGAAGAAATAAAAAAGTTTTGCAACTACTACATAAATAATTACTCGGAAATATATAAATATTTTGAGTAAAACATTAATCCCCCGAAAACTTTTAGTGAAGTTTTCGGGGGATTAAATTTATTCTTCGCTTTCAAACTCTTTGGAAGCATTTTCAGTAACTTCAGCAATTTCTTCAATAGCTTCTTCAGTTGCTTCTTCAGCTGCATTTTCAAGAACTTCTTCATCAGGATTATAATTTTCATCCATAAGTTTGAGAAAAAGTTCGCCTGAGATTTTCTCGTCTTTAACAAGAGTTTCTGCAATAAGAGTAAGCTTATCGTTATGCTCAGTAAGGATGTTTTCACACTTAGCATAACACTCTGTCATTATGCGCTTAATCTCATCATCAATGGTAGTTGCATAGGTTTCTGAATAATTTTTGGAATGTGAATAGTCCATACCCAAGAATACTTCGTCTGTATCTTTACCATAAAGAACAGGACCAAGTTTTTCACTCATACCATATTTTGTTACCATTGATCGTGCAATTTCAGAAGAATGCGATATATCTTGAGATGCACCTGTTGATATATCACCAAATGTTATCTGCTCTGCTACCCTACCACCCATTGCGGTAACAATTCTGTCAAGCATTGCAGATTTAAGCATATGTGAAGAATCTTCATCTGGTCTATAGAGAGTGTAACCACCTGCCATACCGCGAGGGATAATAGAAATCTCATATACAGGTTCGCAATTTTCAAGATAATAAGCAGAAACAGCATGACCTGCTTCATGATAAGCAGTAATCTTCTTATCTTTTTCAGTATATTTACGTGATTTCTTCTCTGCACCAACTTCAACTTTTACAGTTGCTTCATCAATTTCAGTCATTGTTATAGCTTTCTTGTTACGCTTCGCTGCAAGAAGGGCCGCTTCATTCATAAGGTTTTCAAGATCTGCACCAACAAAACCGATTGTTGCATGAGCAACACTCTTCAAATCAACATCAGGAGCAAGCGGTTTATTTTTCGCGTGCACCTTAAGAATTTCTTCCCTTCCCTTCAAATCAGGTCTTCCAACAGTTACCTGGCGGTCAAAACGCCCGGGTCTTAAAAGTGCAGGGTCAAGAATATCAGGGCGGTTAGTTGCCGCAATAATAATGATTCCCTCGTTATTTCCGAAGCCATCCATCTCAACAAGCAACTGGTTCAGGGTCTGCTCACGTTCATCGTGTCCACCACCCATACCTGCACCACGATGACGACCAACAGCATCAATTTCATCTATAAAGATTATAGAGGGTGCACTTTTTTTAGCCTGGTCAAAAAGGTCACGAACACGAGAAGCACCAACACCAACATACATTTCAACAAAATCAGAACCGGAAATTGAAAAGAAAGGTACATCAGCTTCACCTGCAACTGCTCTTGCAAGCAAGGTTTTACCTGTACCGGGAGGGCCGACAAGAAGAACGCCTTTAGGAATTCTTGCACCAAGCTCGGTGAATTTCTGAGGATCTCTTAAAAATTCAACAATTTCTTGAAGTTCTTCTTTTTCCTCATCAGCACCGGCAACCTGCTTAAATGTAGTTTTTCTTTTTTCATCCTTACCGAATTTGACTCTTGCTTTACCAAAATTCATAGCACGATTATTTTCAGTTGAAATTGAATTGTTCATTCTCTTCATAAAGAAATAACCGATAACAATAACCAGAATTATTCCGAAGATTCCGGGCAAAAGTTGTAAAGCAATTGAACCGGAAGCACCTGATACATAGTTGTATTTAATGGGTGTTTTAGGGTTTTCTCTGTTATACTCAACAACACTATCATGAATATCTTCAATGAACAAAGAAACATTCGGAACTGAATACTTTGCAGTTGTGCCATCCTTCAACTCATAAGTTAAAGCACCGGAACCGATATTAAGATTATATTTTGTTACCTCACCTTTATCAAAGAGCTCAATAACCTGATAATATTCTAAATCAGTTTTTTTGGCTCCGCCCGAGTTCATAAAATAAAGAAGAAACAACGGGATAAGCGGAATAATAATATAAGGCAGTATTGCCTTGATTTTGTCAGCGTTTTTAATAATAAGTCACCTCTTAATCTTTATACACAGCTTCCTTTAATATGCCTATAAAAGGTAAGTTTCTGTAATATTCGTTATAATCAAGACCATAACCAACGATAAACTCATTGGGAACAGAACCACCGATATAATCGGCCTTTATATCTGCTTCTCTTCTTTCCGGTTTATCAACAAGAGTGCAGATTTTAATACTATTAGGGTTTCTTGCAGAGAGGATTTCTCTGAGATAATAAAGGGTGTTACCGCTATCAAGAATATCTTCAACAATAAGAAGGTCCTTACCCTCAATACTTTTGTCAAGGTCTTTGATAATTTTTACAACACCGGATGATTTTGTGCCTGAACCATAACTTGAAACAGCCATAAAATCAATATTACAAGGTATTGTAATTGCTCTCATAAGGTCAGCCATAAAAATAACCGAACCTTTAAGAACACTGACAAGTAACAAATCCTTGTCTTTGTAATCTTCACTGATTTGCTTACCCATTTTGTCAACTATATCTTTTAGCTCTTCTTTAGACAGGAGAACTTTTTCAATATCATCAAGCATATTTTTACCTATCATTATTTTTTCCCCTAACCAAAATAATATTATCAGAATACTTTGATGCAAGACACCTTTTTGTTACACCGAAGCCCATAACCCAAACTACACCTTCATCGTCACAAATTACAGGAAGTTTATTTCTGATTTCAATTGGTATATTCTCCTCTGTAAATAACTTTTTCAGAGTTTTAGAAACATTACGTTTGGGAAAAGTAAAACTATCACCGGATTTTCTCGTTCTTAAAATCAGTTTACCGGAAAGCATATTACAGTCTATCACATTACTGCTATCAATTTGGTTAATAATTTTTGAACTTTCGGTATTTTTTTCCAAGGTTATATGATAATCACCAAATTCTGAAACAAACGGAAATGCTGAAATGTCAATAATTTCACTTGTAAAATCTTTTTCATTTTCATAAAACCGCAAAAAATCTTTTTTTACCTCAGCAAAAAAAGCACCGTAAAGCTGTAATCTGCCGCCGGCGTGCAGTAAACTATATAAGCTTTTAATTTTTTTATTATCTAAAGCTAAACCACTATATTTCAAAAATTCAGAATAAAGCAATTGAGAAACTATAGTTTTGTCTGATTTTAAAAGAATACTTCTGTTGTAAGTGAAATCACCAATTTTTGAAGCTGATAACAACTTTTCGGTATTATCAGAAATAAAGTCCGAAACCTCTTTTGCATTACAGCTTAACGAATTAAATGATGAAACATATTTTGGATTAATCTCTTCTAAAACCGGCAAAATTAAATGTCTGATTTTATTTCGGGTATATTCTACATTTTCATTGGTGCTATCAACAACATAGCCTAATTGATTTTCATCACAGTAAGCTTCAATGTCCTTACGAGAACAATTTAATAACGGTCTGATTATATTATCTCTCGTAAACGGAATACCGCATAAACCTTTAACCGAAGTTCCTCTTACAATATTAAATATCATTGTTTCGGCATTATCATTTGCATTATGTGCCGTAGCAATCTTGGAATATTCTCCGCATACCTTACTGAAAGTTTCATAACGAAGCCTTCTGCCACACTCTTCAATTGTTTGTTTGGATTTTTTTGCCTCATGAACGCAATCAAATCTAAAGCTTTCAAAAGGAATATAATTTTTTTTGCAAAATTCTTCAGCAAAAAGCTCGTCAGAATTTGCTTCCTCACCACGTATTCCGTGATTAATATGAACAGCTTTTAAAGAATACCCAAATATGCCTTCAAATGATTTAAGAACGTGCAACAAACAAACTGAATCTGCACCGCCTGAAAACCCAACAACGATTTCTTTTGTGTTTTCAAGCATTTTATAATCATTTATAGTTTTAATAACCGATTCTTTTACAATTCGCGTAAAATTATTCATCTCTATACTCCAAAGTAGAGAACAAAGTAAACTGACCATCCCAATGAAGTTTTATTCTGTCTGTCGGACCGTGACGATTTTTAGCAACATCAACATCAGCCTGAGTCATATCAATTTCATCAGCATTCTGAGCACTGTTTTTATAATAACCTTCACGATAAAGCATCATTACAATATCAGCATCCTGCTCAATTGAACCTGAATCACGCAAATCAGAAAGCATCGGGCGGTTTGAAGATTTACCGTTTTTCTCAGGGCCACGGGAAAGCTGAGCACAACAAACAACCGGAATTTTTAAATCTTTAGCGAGCATTTTAAGTCCACGAGTGATTTCAGTAATTTCCTGAACACGATTTTCTTTTTTTGTTGCAGACTGCATCAGACCTAAATAGTCAATGATTATACAGTCAACATCTTTAGTTCTCTTAATTTTAGATTTAATATCAGGAACTGTTATAGTTGATGTGTCATCAAAATACAAATTGCATCTTGTTAACCTGTCAGTTGCTTCAGCAAGTCGCATCCATTCATCATTTGAAATATTACCTGAACGCAGCTTATTGCTTTCAACGCGAGCTTCTGTTGAAAGAACACGAGCTGCAAGCTGTTCATTTGACATTTCTAATGAAAAAAAGATAACCTTTTTGCCGGTCATACCAACATTTCGTGCGATATTAAGAGCAAAGCTTGTTTTACCCATAGCAGGACGAGCACCTATAAGTACCAAGTCAGAACGATTAAGACCGGAAGTAATTTCGTCAAGCTTTGAAAAACCTGTTGGGATACCCTTAAATTCTTCTGCATTGTCCGATGATATTTTTACAAGATTGGGATAAACCTCTGCTGATATTACTTCACTCAACTTTTGAAGAGAACCGGCAGCCCTACCCTTTCTGATGTCATATATCTTCTGTTCAGCAGAATCCAGAATTTTTTCTGCTTCTGCACCACCATCTACTGCAGAATCAATTGTTTCCTGTGAAATTTTAATTAATGAACGCAAGAAATATTTTTCACGAACAATTTTACAATAGTTCTCAACATTGGCAGCACTCGGAACCATCTGTGCAATCTGAAAAAGATAATTTTTACTACCCTCTACATCAAAATTAGGGTTAGTGCTCAATTTGTCAAGGACAGTTAAAGCATCAATTCTTGAACCTAATGTATCAAGAATCATTATTGCATCCATTATTGCCCGATGCTGTTCGATATAAAAATAATCCGGTTTAACATGTGAAAACACAACAGTTACACATTCAGGATTTATAAGTATTGACCCAATTACAGCCTGTTCGGTTTCAAGGCTATAGGGTAAATCAACACCATCAAAAGTTGGCAATTTATTTTTTGAAGCCATATTTTAACCTCTCTTAAAGTGTTTCAGCTAACCGAAACCCTTGTTATTCTTCCACTACCTGTACTTTAAAGGATGCCGTAACCTTGGGATGAAGCCTAACCTGAGCATTATATGTTCCAAAAGCTTTGATATCGTCAACAGAGATTTTTCTTTTATCAACCGTAACTTTAAATTGATTTGAAACAACAACTGAAATTTCTTTTGCTGTTACAGAACCAAAAAGCTTGCCGTTTGCTCCGCCCTTAGCCTTAAGAACAACAGTTTTATTGTTGATCTTTTCAGCACTTTCTTTAGCGGCTTTAAGTTCTTCTTCTGCCTTAAACTGTTCAGACGATTGTTTGTTTTTCATTTCTGAAAGAGTTTGTGCGTTAGCTTCAGCAGCAAGACCTCTGGGGAAAAGAAAATTTCTTGCATAGCCATCAGAAACATTTACCTTTTCGCTTTTTTTGCCGAGACCTTTAACATCACTTTTTAAGATAACTTCCATTAATTTGTACCTCCGTTGAAAGTTTATTTAGCTAAATAATAATTATCAATTGCTTTTAAAAGCAAACTTTTTGCAGTTTTAATATCTGCGTTTTTTATCTGAGCCGCAGCCATTGTACTGTGGCCACCACCACCAAGATTTTCCATTATCAGTTGCACATTTTCCTCACCAAATGAACGTGCAGAAATCTGAACAATATTTTTATTAATATATGATAATACAAAAGAAGCTTTGACATTTTCAACATTTAACATTTCATCAGCGGCTTTAGCAGTAACAATCCTTATATCCGAACTGTTGCTCTCTGTATAAGAAATCATACAATGCTGATAAATCTCTGCATTGTTAAGAATTTCATTCTTCAGATTAATGCTTCCCGTGCTGACAGAAAACAGTTTTTTCACTGCAACGCTATCTGCTTTATGCTCTTTCAAAAACGCAGCTGCTTCAAATGTTCTGCTTGATGTTCTTAAAACAAAATCCTTAGTATCAAGCACAATGCCCGAAAGAAGTGCCGTTGAAACAATTGACGGCAAGCTTTCCTGAATTGTTGAATATTCAATCAACTCTGCAACCATTTCACAAGTGGATGATGGTGACGGATGATGATAAAAAATATCAGCATCATTTATAAAATCATCAGAACGTCTGTGATGGTCTATAACAACCTTCGCTTTAGCTTTCTTGTAAAGCTCAGGTTCATCAAGCAAAAACAATCTATGAGTATCAACAACAAACAAAACGGTATCATTATCACATTTTTCAAGTGCATCCGTTAAAGAAATAAAATAATTAAAGCCGTTTTTTACTGATAAATCAATTAACGATGATGCAAGAGTTGTTTTTTCATCAACAGCAACATATGCCTGTAAGCCGTTTGCAACAGCAAAGAAATATACACCCATTGCAGAGCCTATAGCATCGTAGTCAGAAAATTTATGACCAACAACAATAACTTTCTTATATTTCTTGATAAGAGTTGAAATATTTGCTGCAGTCTGACGAGGAGAAACACGGGAGCTGTCATTTGCTAAATTGGACATACCCCCATAATAAACATAGCCGTTTTCGGTATAAACTGCTGCTTGGTCCCCCCCTCTGCCTAAAGACATTTCAAGCGCCTTTTTTGCTCTCGTTTCACATTCTGATAAATCAGCACCAGTTCCGACACCGATTGAAAGAGTTGCATTAACAAGGTTATTGTTATGCTTATATTCCCTGACATCTTTCAAAACAGAAAACTTACCTTCACAAAGTCTGTCAAGATTTCTTTTTTCACCTATTACAAAGAAATTGCCGTTTCCTGTTTTTTTGAGAATTAGTTTTTCTTCCTTAAGCCAATCTTCAATTTTACTTTCTATACCACTTGAGACTTGAGCAAACTTGCTGTCTGTAAGCTGTCTTAAAAGTTGATCGATATTATCAACAAAAATCGACATAACAAAAGGCCTTGAATGATTGTATTCTGCAACAGTTTCTTTCACATATGTATCATCAAAGAAATAAAAGCAAAGCATAGGACTTGTTTTGCTTTTAATTCTTGTGATAAATGCAGTAAATTTCCTGCCATTAAAATCAGCATCAACAGTTTTAAGCTCAGAAAAGTCATAATAGTTAAAATTATCAAAGAAATCACATATAGAAACCTTTTGATTATCAGTTAAAATAGTCTCGCTGAATTCTTTATTAAACCAAACAATGTTGCCTTTTTTATCGCACATTGCACAGGGCAACGGAAAAGAGTCAACATTATTGATTTTTTCCTGAGAGAGGGATTTATTAACTTCTTTTATATACTTTCTCGTTGCCTTAAAGGATAAAACAGAATAAAGAATATTTGACAAAAAAACAAAAACAAAAGCAACAAGAAAAATTAAAGCGGTATTATTGTTAATAGCAAAACTCACAACAGAAAACATCAAAAGTAATAGTGATGTTAAATACCCTGCCGGGTTCTGATAAAACAATGCAAGAATTTTCATTTTTAAACCTCTAATAAAATTGGCAAAATCATTGGATTTCGCTTGGTTCTTTCATACATAAGCCGAGATATTTCATCTCTTAATTTTGTATTCATCGCATTAATATCGAAGCTATATGGCGGGAAGCTATCAATAACCCTCATCGAAACCTTAACAGCTTCATTCATCAAAAGCTCCGCTTCCTTAACATAGACAAAGCCTTTTGATACAACCTCAGGTCCACTTAAAAGCTCACCTGAAGCACCATCAATTGTTGCAGCAATAATGATTATACCATCCTGACCGAGATGCAAACGCTCTTTCATTACTCTTGCACCAACGTCACCAACGCCATAACCATCAACATAAACCTTACCGTTAGCAACCGTGCCTGAAATTGAGATGTTTTTTTCAGAAACTGAAATCTCATAGCCATTATCTGCAATGATAATATTATTAGAATCAATTCCAACGCTTTCAGCAAGCTTTGCGTGATAACGAAGATGTTTCTGTTCTCCGTGAACAGGAATAAAATATTTAGGTTTTACAAGAGAAAGCATTATTTTAAGTTCTTCCTGACAAGCGTGACCTGATACGTGAACATCATACATTTTCTCATATATAACCTGTGCACCAAGCTTTAACAAGTCATTTATAACCTTATAAACTGTCTTTTCATTACCAGGAATCGGACGGGCAGAAATAATAACGCAATCGTTAAAGCTGATAGATACTTTTCTGTGCCCACCTTGAGCCATTCTTGAAAGAGCGGACATAGGTTCACCCTGACTACCGGTTGTTACAATAACAAGCCTGTCATCTGAATATCTTTTGATTTCATCAATACTGATAAGAGTACCATCAGGTATATTTATATATCCGAGCTCTGAAGCAATTGAAACAACATTTTCAAGGCTCCTGCCTGAAAGGGCTACCTTTCTATCAGTATTTGCAGAAATATCAATAATTTGTTGAACACGGTGTAAATTTGAAGCAAAGGTTGCAATTATAATTCGCCTGTCACCGGCTTGATTAAAGAGATTGCGGAATGTTTCACCGACCTTGCTTTCGCTTTGTGAATAACCCGGTTGCTCAGCGTTGGTTGAATCAGAAAGAAGAGCAAGAACACCGTCATTACCTAATTCTGCAAAACGATTAAGATTAATTCGGCTTCCATCGATTGGACAAGTGTCAATTTTAAAGTCACCTGTCTGAACAATAGTTCCTTCTTCGCATTTAATTGCCAACGCAACAGCATCAGGTATAGAATGGTTAACCTTAATAAATTCAACGTCAAAATCGCCGAGTTTCACAAAATCACCTGCTTCAACGATGTTAATCTTGACCTCATGTTGAAGCTTGTGTTCACTTAATTTACCATTAATCAGACCGGCAGTTAAAAGAGTGGCATAAACCGGTATATTGACTTTTTTCAAAAGATACGCTAAAGCACCGATATGGTCTTCATGACCGTGAGTGATGATAATCCCCTTAATTTTATTGATATTTCTCTCAACATAGGTAAAATCAGGAATGACGAAATCAACACCCAATTGGTCTGATTCAGGGAATGAAAGACCGCAGTCAACAATTATCATTGACTTACCGTATTCATAACAAGTCATATTCTTGCCGACTTCGTTAATACCACCAAGAAAAGAAACTTTTATAGGTTCATTCCTTTTAGGCGGAGTTACTTTTGAATAACGAGTTGATTTTTTTGTTGAGTTACTGTTATCAACCTTTTTATTTGGCGGTTTCTTTGAATTCTGCTTAGTTTTTGCAGATTTATTCTGCATGCTTGATTGCTTTTTATTTGAATTTTTCTGATTAGTTTTATTTGTTTTTTTAGTCTGCGCAGAATTTTCAGAAGACTGTTTTTTCTTCTTATTTTCTTTTTGCATAAGAAACTCCTAAAAATATATTTTTATTTATGTAGAGCCGTCAGAAACAAGACGGCATATCACCTATTTTAATGTTATATTATAATACAATTAATTTACTATAATGTCAAGTATTTATAAACCTTGTAATAACCCTGCAAAAAAGTCGCAAATTTCTTTTGAAACAGCCATACTTTGTGAAGCTGAAAAAATCTTTATTTCACCTTTTTCTTTATTATTTTTAATCTTTATATACCCCTTATTGCATCTAACGTTAAAATAACCTTTTTTATGGCTTATTATAAACTTTCTACCTATTTTTTCAGCTAATTCACTATCATTAAATTTCAAGTTTATATTTTGAGATTTTATATAAAATAACGGTAATTCACTTATCAATTCTGCTAAATCTTTACCTGTGCTTTTTATAATATTCAAAACCGCAACAACAAGAAAAACGCTGTCATTTCTCCATAATTTTTTATAAAAATCGCTTTCAAAAATATTAAATCTCTCTTCTTTGTTTTGAAAGAAATGAACAAGCTTTTTTAATATTTTTTGTTGATAAATTTTATCTCTATATTTTATATTTACATTAGTTCCGTTTTCATTCACATAAATAATTAAAGCGGATTCGTGCCTCTCCTTTTCAATACACCTTTTAAAAATATCTTCAATGGTTTTTAAGAGAATGAGGTTTTCACATTCAACATCAACACACGGTAAATTTTCTTCAGAAAATGCAACAATTTCGCAAATATACATTTTTCTTAAACCTTTGATTTGTCTGACACTTTTGCACTCATCAGCGTTTTTATAAACAAACTCACCTTTATTACAATAATCAAAAAGATTGCAACACTGACTTTTGCTTAATTGTCGGTTTTCAGAATCAAAAATCTCAATATTTGTACCTCCCCCAAGACAACTGAAGAACACAGAATAATCACAATCACAAAACAATGAAAAAAAATACATTTGTGATTTAAAGGTGACACCTACATCAATGCATTCACTTCCCGAAGCTATTAAACCACTAATAAATGCAAGCTTTAAAGATAAAGAATTAGAAGAGCAATCACACCCAACTATAATTTTGGGTTCTTTGAATACAACGGAAACTGCAGAGCCCAGTAATACTGATTTATCAGGTGAAATCCCCTGAAACTTATTATTTAATGAAAACTTTTTCTTACCCTCTAAATTAAAAATATCCGGATTGCCATAATTGACGTTTCTATTTATTAAAGAATTGTTTTCGAGGGTTATGTCTTCTCCTATGAGAGCATTTTCACCAATAACCGAGCCCGCAAAAACGGCAGAATTTCTCTTAATTGAAGCATTATAACAGCACACCGTACCATCAACAAAACAATTAGAAGAGACAAAGACTTTTTCAAACAACACACTATTCTTGATTGTTGTATTTTCAGAAATAAGAGTATCGTTATATATAACAACATTAGGTCCTATAACCGAACCACTTTCAATCTGCACAGATTCGCCCAGATAAACAGGTGGTACAATTGAAAAATCGCCTTTTGGTACTTCATGGGCTGTAAAAATACCTTCTGCAACAAAAGGCGGTTTACTGTGAGTTTTTCCGTTTAAAATATCAATAAGCAAGTCTTTATAATTTTTTATGCTTTTAAGATAACATACATAACCTTTCTGCACCTCTTCGGAACAATAAGTGAATTTTTCAGGAAATTTAAAAAAATCTGATAACGACATATTCTTGTTATATAATCTTTTTAACTTAGAGACTGAACCCGTAACACAAAAGCCAAGCCCATTTTCATCATGTAAAAGAACCAGCTCGTCATTTTTATTTGATTTTAAGCTTAAATTATTAGTTTCAAAAAAAACATCATTTCTGAACGCAATAAATTTTTCATTATCAGAAATCAGAGCAATCTCTTTAAATAATTCATTTTCATTAATTGCAACGGTATTAAATACAGAAAAATCGATATAGTTTTTACAATTAATTAAATAAGCTTTTTCAATTGACAAATCAGCAAAATTCACCAACTGTTGTTCAATAAGCAACTTGTTTACCACAGGCAAAAGATACAATGAATTTATATTAATTTGCTCTTTCAACAAATTATTTTGTGAAAAATCCAAGCTAAAAAGATACATAGACACCACCTTTTAAAATTATATCCGTAAATTATTGAAAAATTAATTAACTAAGACTTTTAAAATTAATTTATTTGTGATAAGATGTTTTTATTAAAGGTTAAAGGATTTATTATGAAAATAGTTGAAATTTTTACAGATGGTGCTTGTAGCGGTAATCCCGGTCCTGGCGGATGGGGTGCAATTTTAAGATACAACGGAATTGAAAAAGAAATCAGCGGTGGTGAAAAAGAAACCACCAATAACAGAATGGAGTTAACTGCAGTTATCTCAGCTTTATCCGCATTAAATCAGCCTTGCCTTGTTACAGTTACAACCGATTCTAAATATGTTTGTGATGCAATCAATCAAGGTTGGGTTTTTTCATGGAAGAAAAACGGTTGGCGAAAAGCCGATAAAAAACCTGCTTTAAACCCTGATTTATGGAGTCAGCTTTTAGAATTATTGGAAAAACATCAGGTAACATTTAAATGGGTAAAGGGTCACAATGAGCACCCCGAAAACGAGCGATGTGACCGTTTAGCAGTAGCTGAGTGCGAAAACTACAAATAATGCACCCCCTTTGTCAAAGTTCTTGACAAAGGGGGTGCAAACATTTATTTATTAATTTCACTTATTAATTCTTCAACTGTCTCTGCAATAACCTGTGCAGTTTTTGGTCCCATTGAGTTAGTTTCCTCATAATGTCTTCTATCGTACTTATCTCTGCCATCATCGATATATGGCGATTTTTCGTGAAGAATGAAATCATTGGGTGGTAAAATATAACCTAATTCATCATTTGCAAGTCCAAAAACAAGAATGTTCTTGTCACCAACTATATCACAAAGAAGTTTCGGATTAATTTCAGGACCCTTACCTGTTGCGGACTCCTCGGCTTTTAAAGCACCACCGAAAACAAGCTCAGGGAATAATTCTCCCGGTAAAAGTAAAAGCTTTTTACCGCCAATTTCAAAATAAGTGATTTCAGATTTCAAGCACCAATAATTTGGTGCATCCTCTCTTGTGTATTTATCAGCAGTTAAAATACCAACATCACAGGCTATTGTCAAAACAGGGTTTTCAACATCTGCATAAAACTCTTTTCTTGCGAAGTTAACAAGAGGTTGAAGTTTCATATCGTTATCAATAGAAATTGCATAATCAGCAAGCTTATAACCAATATTCCGTGTTGATTCAATAAGACGATGTTCATCACGAAGAATTTTCTCGTCCGGAATATCCATACTAATCATTCCACCGATTGCACCAACTGTATAGAAAGTTTCTGCGCCAGTCGTATTCCTTATTTTTTCTCTTAAATAGCAAGGAAAATCAGCACTTACAAGGTGATTACAACCTTGAAGAGATTCTGAATGCGATGCAAAATTCAATAACCAGATTTCCTTTGAATTGTCATCAGAAACAAAACGGAAACGAGTAAGTGTTTTGGAATATACGATTGGTGTTCTTATATCCTCCTGCATATCCGGTACTTCAATTTCACCAAGATACAAATCACCATTTTTACGGTTTTCATAAGCTTCAAAAGCACATTTAACAACTGCTTCAAAAAGCAAGTTCATAAACTTTTCATCTTTGCCGCTGAATGGTAAACGTCCCCAGATCCCCATAGTATCTATACCTGCATGGTTATGGGTTGACATAACTCCGATATAACGGCAACAAGTTTGGGCGGAAAACCCTTTTAATAATTCACGAATTTTGTTAACATCTTTATTGAGAAGACCAACAACATCAAGAGAAATAAGTAAAATACCGCCTCTGCCACTATTATCGTCAATCCATACAGCATGGGCATACTGAGGGTCAATAACGCCCCTTGCAGGATTATTCTCGCCATATCCCGCTATGTAATACTTTTTACACTCAATATCATCAGGTAAAATAACTTCTCTATGGAAACCAACAGTGAATTTATCAGATTTCGGAGCATCAATAAAATCAATTTCTGCAGGCTTCAAAGCCTGTGCTTGTTTTGATTTTAGTGACATTTTTCCGTGTCCCTTAACTATACCGTTAAGAAGATAATGTAAAATAGATTTTTCCATTCATAGTCACCTCAAAGCTTCATTCTTTCCTTATAGTCGGGCATAAATTGTTCAATAAATTTATAAAAATCTTTACTGTGATTATGATGCTTGATATGAGCAAGCTCGTGAACAACAACGTAATCAATAAATTTCTCATCTTTATCCATAAGAAACAACGAAAAATTCAGGTTATTTGTTCCGGAACAAGAACCATACCGCTTTTTAGCAGAATTAATTTTCACAGACGCAGGCTCTACTTGCATAATACTTGCATAATGTTCCACTTTTTGCGGTATAATTTCCTTAGCTTTTTTTCGCAAAAACATAATTTCATCCTCAGAGTATTCTTTGATTTCTTTTTTCTTTTCTTGTTGTGAAATTATTGTTTTTTCAAGCCATTCTTTCTTTTCAGCAAGTATTTTATCAATTTCTTTTTGAGGAAGCTTCAGCGGTACTCTGACAGTAATATTACAGTTTTCATCAACCTGAATTGCAACGCTTTTACGTTTTGAACGAATTAATGTATAGTCAAAAAGCATAATCAGAACCCATTCTTATATTCATCAATCAGTTTACCGCCTCGCTCGAGATATTCCTTATATAGTTGTTCTTTTCTCTCTTTAGAGTATTCATAGGCCCAAAGATTATAAACACCCGAAAAACTTTCAAAGGTTTCATCAGGAAACACCTTAAAATTCCCTGATTTATAAGGCAAAGGTATTTCAACTGTACCATTTGAAGCGATAAAATAATATTTGGCAATTTCTATTGATTTTCTGTTTGCAAGATAATTGGGTAATTCTTCATCAAACTTAATTTGGGTAACGGGAAAAAGAGCAATTTCTGCATTAACAAGCTCATAAAATTCAGGTGTTGTACCGAGATGTCCGTGATGAGCCTGCTGAACTATATCAGATTTCAAAAATAGAGGGTATCTATTTTCAAGAACACGGCTTTCCTCAAGCCCTGCATCACCGGGGAATAACATTTTTGTGCTTTCTGCCTGAGCCATAATAACCACAGATGAATCATTATAATTCTCGTTGCTCTCAGGAAAAACATCTTCATGAGAGCAAAGAACATCGAAACGAATATTATTTGCATAAAAATACATACCCGTATGTAATCTGCAAACAGGAATTTCAGGATGATTTTTCATTAAATCGTAGAAAGCCGTTACATAATTGAGATTTGACGGTGTCCAATATGTACCGTCCCGGTGGTCATTGGGAACAAAATTATGATAGACCTTCTCTATAATCGTATCGTGAGTATAATAACGGATATAGTTCATAAATTGAGCTATATGGTCCTCATGACCGTGGCTTAAAAACCAACCTTTAATGCGAACCTTCTTTCCTTTTGGTGTACGTTCACGAAGAAAATCATAAATTCTGTCACAATCCCTGACAGAATATGTGTGAGCACTATCTATAACAAAAAATGAACCATCACAAGCACGAAAAATATAACACATACCACAGTCAATTAAGGTATGGTCAACCTCAAATTGCCATAGAGTTGTGGCACCATTATCGGTATATGCCTCTTTTTCATACTGAGGAAGAGCAGTTTTTCCATCAAGAGATATTCTTACAGAATTATCGCAGGAATAGTATCCAAAAGAAAGTAGAGTTCCATTTTCAACACAGAAGAAGAACTCATTATTTTCTATCTCATTACCAAATAATTTATTCTCACTATATTGTGATACAAGTTCATTAAAACTAACTCTTTCAATATTTTTATAAAGCAAAAGTTGAGAATTATCGCCTGAATTATAACACTGGGATTCAGTCTTAAAAAAATCATCTGTTTTATTTCTAAAACTAATAAAAAACTCGTTGAATTCCATAATATAATGACTCCAAAGAATTAAATTGCATTTAACTCAAGACCATTAAAATAGTCTAAAATATCTTGTTTTGTTGCGCTAACTTTACCCTGAATCATAGTACCTCTTCCACCGCCTCTTCCGTTAAGGGTGGCGTTAAAATGCTTGGCAAACTTCATTAAATCAAAGCTGAGACTTCCTGCAACATAAGAAAAACCGCTTTCTTCGTTACCTGAAAGAATAACGCATAGCTCTTTCTTAGTCATACCATAGTTTGCAAGTTCTCTCATCATATCAGAATCATAAAAAGAAGTTATAAAAAGTGCGGTATCGCCAATATATGAAAGATTCTCTTTATCATTTTCTGCAATCTGCATTTTAAAGTTTGTAAAATTCCGTTGTAAATTTTCGTTTTCTTTTAACTTTTTATCAACAAAAGAAGCAATTTCATGTTGCTTTGAGGAAAGTATAACAGAAACATCATAAACACTTGTATATTTCTCTCTATAATCAAAAAGTGCTTTTAAACCTGATTTCATTACGATTCTTACGCCACCTCTGTGACGCATAAAATCAAGAATTTTAACAACACCTATTTCCCCTGTTCTTTTAACATGAGGTGCACAGCAAGCACAAAGGTCAGCTTCACCTATTCTTACAAGACGAACACCTTCTTTTAGGTCAAGCTTACTGCGGTAATCAAGATTTTCAATTTCATATTCATTTGGGAAGAAGCATTCAATTTCGATATTATCGTAAATGTATCTATTAGTCTTTTCTTCAACCTCATCAAGTTGTTCACGGGTTAATTCACCGCTGAAATCAACAGTTACATAATCCTCTTCCATATGAAAACCAACATTATCATATCCGAATAATGAATGAACAACACCTGAAACAATATGCTCACCGCTATGACTTTGCATACGAAGAAATCTTTGTTCCCAATCAATTTTACAATTATATTCAGTAGATGCATTCAATTCTTTATCAACATAATGATAAATTATCTCATCAGATTCCTGAACATCAGTAACTTTAGCAGCACCGATAAAGCCAGTATCAGCCTTCTGACCGCCACCTTCCGGGAAAAAGGCAGTTTTATCAAGAACTACCTTATAACCTTTCTCGATTTTTTCACAAGAAATAACAAGAGCTTCAAACTCTTTAACATAGCTATCTGAATAATAAAGTCTTTCCGTTTTCATAAATTAACCTCTGTAAAAAGCCAATGAAAGTGCAATAATATACTGCGCGGCATAATATGTAGCATGATTAAGAATAATAACTGTTCTGTTTGTTCTGTCTTTTTCATTTTTGCTGAAATAAAGACTTGCAAGGAAAGCATCAGATAAAACAAACAAAGCAAAACCGATATTAAGAAGAACGCTATGTAAAGTGTAGCTTTCAGTTATAGTATAACCACCAGCAAAGCCTAAAGTCATACATAGTATTGAAGTATAAAGGATTGTGATTTTTTTAAATTTTCCATATTCAAGTTTCATAATCTTTTCTGAAACCAAAGCCACGACTATACCTGCAACAACGCCTATTACAACACAAATAACATTAATTAACTCAATTCCATAGACAGAAACCATTGCAGCACTATAGAAAATATGACCGATTAAAAAAGTCCAGAAGCCAAATTTAGTACACCTGTCTGCATCATTGAGTCTTGAATATTTCAAATCAAGAACAATATCTCCCAACATACCAAAACAAGCACCACCAACAGTAAATGCCCCCATATAATCAGGACAAGCATCGTTATCAATAAAGAAAAACAAACCTGAAAGAATAAAGCCCATACTTGCAAGAGATTTAATTGCAACAACATCAATCGTTACCCTCGCAGTTCTTTTTGTTAAAAAAACAATCGTAGCAACTACTCCTAAAATAAAAGCGAAATAACCCATTGAAACACCGCCCTTTTGATTGTAAAAAAATATTAACATATCATATATTAAAAAGCAATTAACAGGTATCAAAAACCATTGCATAATTTTTCATTATAAATTTTGTGCATTATCACCAACGTTTTTTTCTTGCTTTTTTTTTACGAGAGTGGTAATATAAAGGCAAGTTAATACGCCAATAACTTACGCAAACACCGACAGCCGTTCACGAAATTGAGCGGCTGTCGGTGTTTTTATATTACGACCGGGATAAACTTTTCTTTTGTTGAAACTATATAAATATTTTATATATTATTTTATAATAAAAAACATTGATTTAAGGTGGCAATTGTTGTAGAATTATTGCGTGATTTTGTGTTATAAAAAGATGATGCAAAATATCCCTTGTTATATTGAAAGAATTAATTAACAAAGCTGATGAAAACGGAATAGCTGTTGGTGCTTTTACCGTTGGTAATATGGAAATTTTAGAATAAGGAGTTCTTATTTATGAAATACATAGAATTTGATAACAACAAGGAATTTGATTTAATTCTTTTAGGTCGTGTTGCAGTTGACTTTAACCCTACTGACTATTACTGCCCTCTTTCTCAAAGCACAACTTTCAAGAAATACCTTGGCGGTTCTCCTGCAAATATTGCAGTTGGTCTTTCAAGACTCGGAAAAAAATGCGGTTTCTTTGCTAAGGTTTCCGATGATGAATTAGGGACATTTGTTGAGAATTTCTTTAAGAATGAAGGCATTGATTGTTCTCACATCACCCGTTGCACAAATGGTGAAAAAATTGGTCTTACCTTTACAGAAATTCTTTCTGAAACCGAAAGCTCAATTCTTATGTATCGTAACGATGCGGCTGACCTTAAGCTCTCTGTTGAAGACATAGATGAAGATTACATAAAAAAAACAAAGGCACTCCTTATTTCCGGTACTGCTCTTTGCGAAAGCCCTTCAAGAGAAGCAGCACTTAAAGCAACAGTTCTTGCGAAGAAGAATAATATTCCCGTTATATTCGACATTGACTACCGCGCATATAACTGGAAAAACAATGATGAAATTGCTATTTACTATTCAACACTTGCATCAAAAGCAGATATTATTCTTGGTTCAAGAGAAGAATTTGATTTGACCGAAAAGCTTATCGGTCTTGATGGTACTGATAAAACAAGTGCAGCTTATTGGCATTCTCAGGGCGCAAAAATTGTTATTATCAAACACGGTAAAGAGGGTTCAACTGCTTATACAAACGATGGCGAAAGCTATAATATCAAACCATTCCCTGTTAAACTTCTTAAATCCTTTGGTGGCGGAGATGGATATGCTTCCGCTTTCCTTTATGGTCTTTTTGAGGGTTGGGAAATTATTGATGCCCTTGAATTCGGCTCTGCTTCTGCAGCTATGCTTGTTGCAAGTCACGCTTGTTCTCAGGATATGCCTTCAGTTGAGGCAGTTAAAGAATTTATAAGAAAAGAAAAAGAAGAATATGGCGAAATGATTGCCAGAGCATGAAACTTTTTGCTAACGTGGAGACATATAGATATGGAAAAGAACTTTAAAAGATTATGCACAGCTTTATTAACTGCTTCAATACTATTAACCTTGGCTTCATGTGGTGATGATAAGACTTCAGAAAACAACACAACCACAAAAGAAAACACAACAATCGTAACTACAAAAACGCCAGAAAAAACTACCGGAGATTCAACCACCACAACCCATTCAACAACCGAGATTAAAGAAACAGAGACCACTGAGGTAACTACAAAAACTGATAAAACTGAGACCCCACAAAAAAAGCCTGCCCCGGTTAAGCCTACCGAACCAAAAAACAAGCCCACTCAGGTGAAACCGACTGAATCAAATACTAAGCCTACTCAAGCTAAGCCCACAGAAGCAAAGCCTCAGAAGGCAACACCAAAATTTGTATTCCCTCAGAGCTTCCCTGTTAAAGTAACTGCTTTCAGTGCGCAATATGAGGTCATAAGTGCTTATACATCAGACGGCTATTGGTATAATGAGGATACATATTTGTTTGATATAAATATAACAGTTAAGCGTTGCGATGACGGTATAAACGAGGAAAAAGCTTCTGCTGTGCAGATGAAAATCAAGGATTCTAATGGCAATGTTGTAAGAAATACAAGCACAAGTGCAGGTATGCTCAGCATTGGTGAACAAGGTACAGGGTGCATGGCTTGGAGTGTAGATGCTCCGGGTACTTATACTATAGAAATTTCCTCCATATAAGAACTAAAGAATCAAAAAATATGGCGAGGTGATTGCCCGTGGTTAAGGAATTTATAACGAAGTTCAAAAAAGCAATTAGCCTGCTTTTACTTCTTGCCTTAATTTTTGCCCAGGTTCCGATTCTAATTAACACTTATATGTATGAATTCTCTTCAAGGTATTTTCTGACAGTTGAAGAAGCTTCAAAAGAAAATTTTGATTGCGTTCTTGTTCTTGGTGCAGGTGTCTGGGGTGACGGTCCCTCCCATTTACTTGAAGAAAGGCTTAACAAAGGTGTCGAGGTATATAATACGGGTTGCACTAATCGAATTCTCATGACCGGCGACCACGGCAGAGAAGAATATGACGAAGTTAATGTTATGAAAAGCTTTGCCATTGAAAAAGGTGCTATTGCTGAAGAGGTTTTTATGGACCATGCAGGTTTTTCAACCTATGAATCAATGTACCGGGCAAAAGAAGTATTCCAGGTTAAAAAGGTTGTAATTGTTACTCAGAAATACCACTTATACAGAGCAGTTTATAACGCAAGAAAATTAGGTCTTGATGCTTATGGCGTAGCTGCGGACGGTCAATATAATTTCTCTCTTCCCGTAAGAACCTACAACAATTTCCGCGAATCACTTGCAAGATGTAAAGATTTTATATGGTGCATCATAAAACCTGAGCCCACCTATCTTGGCGAAGCAATACCAATCAGCTCAAGTGGTGTATTAACAGATGATAAGGTGAATTAATATGTTTGAACAATTATCTTTTAATGGAAACGGCATAAAAACAATATGCGAAATGAACGGCAAGCATTCTGATATGCTTATGGACATTAAAGTCAAAAAATTCGCAGAAAATGAAACTTTTTCAGTTTATGATGAAAACTGCGAGACTGCGTTTTTAATCCTTTATGGTGATGTTGATATTACCTGGGACGGCGAAATCAAAAATATGGTAAGAGAAAATCCTTTTGTTAAGGCGTCTTATTGCTTGCACGTCCCAAAATGCACAGAAGTAACAATAAAAGCAAATAAGGTTTCTGAAATTCTCATTCAGCAAACCGATAACGATATAGTTTTCTCTCCTGTTTTTTATACACCCGATATGATTTTATATCAGCATTTTGGCAAGGACCAATGGGACGGAACAGGTTACAGAATTGTGTCAACAGTCTTTGACCCCGACAATGCACCATACTCAAATATGGTTTTAGGTGAGGTGTATAACCAGCCAGGGCGTTGGTCAAGCTACCCCCCTCACCATCATCCTCAGCCTGAGGTTTATTATTATCAGTTTGATAAACCCCAAGGCTTTGGTGCTGCATTCGTTGGTGATAATGTTTACAAAAGTGTTCAGGGCAGTGCAGTTTATATTACTGACGGTAACGACCATCAGCAAGCTGTTGCCCCAGGTTATGAAATGTGTTATATCTGGATGATTCGTCATCTTCCCGATGACCCTTGGTACAAAACAACCCGTTTTGTTTCTGATGAGCATCAATGGTTAACAAAATAAAATCAGAAATTATTCCTTAAGGAGTGATATATAATGGCTATTATGACAATGGGGCAAGCCCTTGTAAAATTCCTTGATAACCAGTATGTTTCTTTTGATGGAAAGGAAACAAAGTTCGTTGACGGTATCTTTACTGTCTTCGGTCACGGAATTGTATGCGGTCTTGGTCAGGCACTTGATGAAAACCCCGGTTCTCTTAAAGTGTATCAAGGTAAAAATGAGCAAGGTATGGCTCATGTTGCCGCAAGCTTTGCAAAGCAGAACAATAGAAGAAAAATTATTGCTTGTTCTTCTTCTATTGGTCCCGGTGCTGCTAATATGATTACTGCAGCGGCGACTGCAACAGTTAACAATATTCCCCTTTTGCTCTTTCCTGCTGACACATTTGCTTGCCGCCAGCCGGACCCTGTCCTTCAACAGTTTGAGCAACCTTATTCGCTTTCTGTTACAACAAACGATGCTTACAAGCCTGTTTGCAGATACTGGGACAGGATTGTTCGCCCTGAGCAGTTAATGAGCGCAATGACCAATGCTATGAGAGTTCTAACTGATACTGCTAACACAGGCGCAGTTTGTATTGCTCTTTGTCAGGATGTTGAGGGTGAAAGCTATGACTATCCCGATTACTTTTTCACAAAAAGAGTACATAAAATCACAAGAATTGCACCCGCAGAGGATGAGATTTCTGATATTGCAGAAATTCTTAAATCTGCAAAGAAACCTCTTGTTATTGCAGGTGGCGGTGTTAGATATTCAGAAGCAGGAAGAACAATTGAAGCCTTCTGCGAAAAACATAACATCCCCTTTGCAGAAACTCAGAACGGTAAATCTGCAGTACTTTCTTCACACGCTCTTAATCTAGGTGGCGTAGGTGTTACAGGTAACCTTTCCGCAAATGTAATTGCTAAAGATGCTGATGTTGTTCTCGGCATCGGTACTCGTTTCTCCGATTTCACAACTGCTTCAAAATCTCTTTTCAAAGCAGATGCTAAGTTTATCACTATAAACACAGACAGATTTGATGCTTATAAGCTTTCTTCTGTTAAAGCAGTTTGCGATGCAAAGCTCGGTATCGAAGCACTCGACAAAGCAATTAGCGATTATAAAACTGCTTACACAACTGAAATTGCCGATGCTAAAAAAGCCTGGGCAAAAGAAATGGAAAAGCTTTCTGCATATACATATTCAGAGGATTTCGAGCCCATTATCAAAGCAAGATATGAAGAAACAATACCTGAATTTGTCGAGAAAATCGGTGGTACTGTTACACAGACTTCCGCCCTTGCACTTATCAGAAAAGTTATTGATGATAATGCAATTGCAGTTGCGGCAGCAGGCTCTCTCCCCGGTTGTATGCAAAGAATGTGGACAACGGATGCACCAAATTCTTACAATATGGAATACGGCTATTCCTGTATGGGTTATGAAATTGCAGGTGCTCTCGGTTCAAAAATGGCAGAGCCCGATAAAGAGGTTTATGCATTTTGTGGTGACGGTAGTTATCTTATGCTTCACAGTGAGCTTGTTACATCAATTCAGGAAAACAAAAAAATCAACGTTCTCCTCTTTGATAATTCCGGCTTTGGCTGTATCAACAATCTTCAGATGTCAAATGGTATAGGAAACCTTGCAACAGAGTTCCGTAAGCGTGACGAAAGCGGAAATCTTCTTGGCGAGCTTATTCCTATTGACTTTGCAATGAGTGCTGCAGGCTATGGCGTTAAAACATATACCGCAAAAACTCTTGAAGAGCTTGAAGAAGCCCTTATTGATTCAAAGAAACAATCTGTTTCAACTCTTATTGATATCAAGGTTCTTCCCAAGTCAATGACCGATGGTTATGGTGCTTGGTGGCACGTTGGTATCGCATCCACATCATCAAAAGAAGCAGTTAACACTGCTTTTAAAAATAAAGACGAAAATCTTAGAAAAGCGAGGAAGTTCTGATGCTTGATAAAAACAAAGTAAAACTCGGTATTGCTCCTATCGCGTGGACAAATGACGATATGCCGGATCTCGGAGCAGAAAACACATTCGAACAGTGCATTTCCGAAATGGCTCTTGCAGGCTTTACAGGTTGCGAGGTTGGTAACAAATACCCAAAGGACACATCAGTTCTCAAAAAGGCTCTTGACCTTCGTGGTATGCAGATTTGTAATGCATGGTTCTCTACATTCCTTACGACAAAGCCTTATGAAGAAACAGAAAAAGAATTTATTAAGCATATCACATTCCTTAAAGAAATGGGTGCTAAGGTTGTTGGTGTTTCCGAACAGGGTCACTCAATTCAAGGTACAGACCTCTCTATCTTTGATGATAAATATGTTATGAACGATGAAGAATGGGATATGCTTTGCACAGGACTTAACAAATTAGGTAAAGTTGCAAAAGATATGGGTATTACACTCACTTTCCATCACCACATGGGTACAGTTGTTCAGACAGCTGCAGAGATTGACAGAATGATGGAAAACACCGACCCTGAGCTTTTCAATCTTCTCTTCGACTCTGGTCACCTTGCATATTGCGGCGAAGATTATATGTATATTCTCAAAAAATACATTAACCGTATCAAGCACGTTCATCTTAAAGACATCCGTCCCGATGTTATTGCTGATGTCAAAGCAAAGGGCGAAAGCTTCCTTCAGGGTGTTCGTAAGGGTACATTCACCGTTCCCGGTGACGGTGTAATTGATTTTACACCTATATTCGAGGTTCTTGCAGAAAACAATTATGAGGGCTATGTTCTCGTTGAAGCAGAACAAGATCCTGCTATTGCAAATCCCTTTGAATATGCACTCAAAGCAAGAAAATATATTGCTGAAAAAGCAGGATTATAAGAGGTAAATAAAATGGCTGAAAAAATTAAATATTTTTGTAATGGTCAGTTCAAAGAATCAAAAACTGACGTTTGGTATGACCTTTATAACCCCAGCACAGGCGAGATAACGGGTCATGCACCTTGCTGTACTAATGACGAGGTACTTGAAGCAGTTGAAGCAGCAAAAGCGGCTTATCCCGGATGGAGTGCTACTCCTGCAATTAAAAGAGCACAAATTCTCTATAATGTACGCGACCTTCTCATTAAGAATATGGAAGAGCTTACAACTCTTGTTGCCGAAGAAAACGGTAAGGTTTGGAGCGAAGCTGAAGGCGACGTTCTTAAAGCAAAAGAAGGCACAGAGCTTGCAACTCAGGTTCCCTCTCTTATGATGGGTGAAAGCCTTATGGATGCTTCCTCAGGCTTTGATACAACTCTTTATCGTGAATCAATGGGTGTTTTTGCAGGTATTGTTCCCGTTAACTTCCCTGCTATGATTCCTTTCGGTTGGATGGTTCCCACATGTGTTGCTTGTGGTAACACAATTGTTCTTAAAGCTGCTTCTCTTACTCCTAAAACTGCATTAAGAATTGCTGAGCTTTATAAAGAAGCAGGAATGCCCGATGGCGTAGTTAATGTTGTCACCTGCTCAAGAAATGAAATTAACACACTTCTTGACCATCCCGATATTAAGGGTATTACTTTTGTTGGTTCAACCCCCGTTGGTAAGCTTATTTATGAAAGAGCTGCAAAAGCAGGTAAAAGAGTTCAGGCTCTTTGTCAGGCTAAAAACCACGCTCTTGTTCTCGAAGATACACCTATTGAAAGAACAGTTGCAGGTATTATCAACTCTGCTTATGGTTGCGCAGGCCAGCGTTGTATGGCACTTTCCTGCTGTGTTGTTCAGGAATCAATTGCAGATAAATTTGTTGCAGAACTCAAAAAGCAGGCAATGAATATCAAGGTTGGTAAATCAATTGATAAAACTTCTAAGCTTGGACCGCTTACATATAAGAAGCATTATGACGAGGTTGTTGCTGACATTGAAAAAGGCGTTAAAGAAGGTGCAACACTTGTTCTTGATGGCAGAAATCCTGAACTTCCCGAAGAAATCAAATACGGCTACTTTGTTGGTCCAACAATTTTTGACAATGTAACAGAAGATATGACAATCGGTAGAGACGAGGTTTTCGGACCTGTTCTTTGTGTTAAGAGAGTTAAAGATTTCCACGAGGGTATCGCAGTAATGAACGCTAACCCCTATGCAAACGGTTCTGTTATTTTCACACAGAACGGTCACTATGCAAGAGAATTTGCTCGCCACACTCACGGCGGTATGGTTGGTGTTAACGTTGGTATTCCCGTTCCGATTGGCTTCTTCCCCTTCTCTGGTCATAAGGATTCATTCTTTGGCGACCTTCACTGCCTCGGCAAAGATGCTTACCGTTTCTTTACAGAAAGCAAATGTGTAACAACACGTTGGTTTGATGAAGATGAAATTAAGAAAACAGAGGTTTCAACCTGGGATGGCACTATCTGATTTGATAAATTATAATTGAAAGGACATAATAACTATGCTTAATATTGGTATTATCGGTGCAGGGCGCATCGGCAAGGTTCACCTTGAATCAATTTCATATCACGTTAAAAATGCAGTTGTAACTGCAATTGCAGACCCCTTTATGAATGACGAAACCAAAGCATTCTGCGAAGGCTTCGGTGTTGAAAAAATCTATACAGATTACAAGAAAATCATTGAAGATGAAACAATTGACGCAGTTCTTGTTTGCTCTTCAACTGATACGCACGCTCCGATTTCAATTGAAGCAATCAATGCAGGTAAGCATGTTTTCTGCGAAAAGCCGCTTGCAAACACAGTTGACAAAATCCTTGAAATTGCAGATGCGCTCAAGGCTCATCCTGAGGTTAAATTCCAGGTTGGCTTTAACCGTCGTTTCGACCATAACTTTGCAGCAGTAAGAAAAGCTTATGACGAAGGCAGAATCGGTGATGCTCAGATTCTCAAAATCACATCTCGCGACCCTCAGGCACCACCTGTTGGCTACTGTGCGGCAAGTATCTTCCTTGATATGACAATTCACGATTTTGATATGGCTTGCTTCCTTACAAACAGTGATGTTGAAGAGCTTTATGTTTATGCTGATGCTCTTATCAATCCCGGTATTCGTGAATATGGTGATTTTGATACAGCGATCATTTCAATGAAAATGGAAAACGGTGCTCTCGCAGTTATTGATAACTCCCGTCAGGCAATGTACGGCTATGACCAGAGAGCTGAGCTTTTTGGCTCAAAAGGTATGGTTGCAACTGCAAACGATACTCTTTCAACTGCAGTTATTGCAGATGCTAACGGTGTCACAGGCGAAAAACCTCTCTATTTCTTCCTTGAAAGATATATGGGTTCATTCTCAGAAGAGGTAAGACAGTTTGTTGATTGCTGCGTAAACGATAAGGAAACACCTGTTGGTATCCATGCAGGTCTTCAGTCAGTTAAGATTGCTCTTGCTGCTGAAAAATCAGCTAACGAAGGCAGACCTGTAAAACTCTCGGAGATTAATTAAAATGTCAGAAAAAAACTATGATATTATAGTTATTGGTGCAGGTTGCGGCGGTTTAACCGCTGCAGCTTGTGCTGCAAAAGAAGGCAAGAAAGTCCTTTTACTTGAACGCCATAATATCCCGGGTGGCTTCGCTTCAAGCTTTATCAGGGGGAGATTTGAATTTGATGTAAGTCTTCATCAGCTCTGCGGTTTCGGAAAAAACCCAGGGCTTGGTGAGGTACGTCAGATTTTTGATTATCTTGGTATAAGTGATAAAATCAAATGGGCTGAAATACCTGAAGCATACAGACTTATTACAAAGTCTTTTGACGGCTCCTCTATTGATATTATTATGCCTTTTGGGGTTGAAAACTACATTGAAGCTATGGAGAAATATGTTCCCGGCAGCAAGGCTTCAATGACAAAACTTTTCAATTTAGCAGAAGAAGTTATTAAATCAAGTGATTATTTTGCTGAAGCAGAAATCAAAAGAACCCCTTCTGCTTTAAGAAATATTTTAAAAGAGCATGGCATTTTCATTAGAACTGCCCCTTACTCAGTAAATAAGGTTTTAAATGCTTTAAATGTACCTAAAAAAGCACAGGAAATTTTAACTGCATATTGGCTTTACCTTGGTGTTGATTGCGACAGATTAAGCTTTATTCACTATATTTCTATGATATATATGTATCTTACCCTGGGTGCAGTTACACCAAAAATGAGAAGTCACGAAATGAGTATGGCTCTTGCAGGTGCAATTGAAGATAACGGCGGTGAAATCCGCTATAACTCCCATGTTTCCAGAATTCTGTTTAATGACGGACAAGCATCAGGAGTTATTCTTAAAAGCGGTGAAAAGATTATGTGCAATCACATAATTGCAAACTGTTCACCCACTACTGCTTACGGAAAGATGATGAAATCAAAAGATGTGCCCACAAGTGCATTAAAACGTACAAATGCCCGTTCTTTTGGTATGCGCGGTGCCTGCGTTTATTTAGGTTTAAATCGCTCTCCGAAGGATTTAGGAATTACCGAGCACTCGTATTTCATTACTGATACTGCAAATTCAGTTAATCAATTTCAGTTAATGAAAAATATTGATACAAACAACGCCCAAGCGGCAGTTTGCCTGAATATTGCTGACCCCGGATGTTCTCCTGCAGGAACAACAATTCTTTGTTTAACAACTCTTTACAGCGACAACTGCTGGGCAAATATTAACCCCGAAAACTATTTTGATGAAAAGGATATGCTTGCTGCACGCCTTATTGCAAATTTTGAGAGTGCAACAGGGATAATAATTCACAATAATATCGAAGAACTGGAAGTTGCAACCCCTGTTACCTTTGCCCGCTATACTTATACACCACAAGGTACAGTTTATGGCTACTATGGTGATGACTGGGATGGTGTTATTCCGAGAATTATGACTGAGGCAAGTGATTGTGACACAAAAGGACTTCGCTTCTGCGGTGGTTGGGGTGCTCAGCTTTCGGGTATGAGCTCCGCTATTGCATCCGGAAGAAATGCAGCTTTTGCAACTTTTGATGACTTGGAGAATGAAAAAAAGAAGGAGGAAAAAACCGATGAAAAATAAAATCAAAGTTGAATCCTCTTTCAGAGATATAAGGAATTTTTTAAACATTCCATCTTACAGAAAAGGCGTTATTGAAGAAGCACCCGAAACACCTATAAACGCGAATTTTGCAGTAAACTCAGCAGCTAACTTTCTTCATCCCACAACACAATATCTGAGAGTTAAGCAGGTTGCAGAAATTGCAAAAGATGTTCGCGCCTATGTGCTTGAACCCGATGCCGCTCACGGTACTGCAAAACTTGCTTACTTCCGTCCCGGTCAGTATTTAAGCATTACATTAAATATTGGTTCTGCAGTTGTAACAAGACCATACACAATATGCTCTTCACCAATGCGCTCAATAGATGATGAATATGTGATTATAGTTAAGAAAATCCCTCACGGTTTTGCTTCTACCTATATCTTTAATACTTGGACAAAAGGAACGCAAATTGTTGTATCAGCGCCACAAGGTAATTTTTATTATCAGAAATTAAGAGATTCAAAGAATATTATTGCCATTTGTGACAGTAATGGTGTTTCGTCTTTTTTGTCAATGGCAGAAGCTATTGCAGATGGTACTCTTGATATTGACTTAACACTTTTGTATTCTGCAAGAAAGAAAAATGAAACCATAATGACTGAACGTCTTGCGGAACTATCTGAAAATACTGATAAATTCCGTGTTATTTATGTTTTCAGCGATGAAAGAGCAGAAAAATGCGAAAGAGGTTTTGTAACAAAAACCCTAATTGAAAAATATGCTCCTGCATCAAAATACAGTATTTTCGTTTGCGGTTCAACCGCACTTTATAATAGAATCACACCTCAAATTGCAGAATTAAAATTAGAAAAAAAATATATTCGTTTTGGTTTAAGCGGACAGATTGTAAATCCTGCAAGCTTACCGGATTTTCCAAAGGATGAAATCGGTAAAACATATTTTTGCAAAATTATTAAAAATGGTGAGCTTGTTTCAACTATTCCTTGTGCAACCGAAGAAACTTTATTAGTAAGTTTGGAGCGAGAAGGCATAAAAGCCCCCTCTTCCTGCCGTTCAGGTGAATGTGGCTTTTGCAGAGCAAGATTGATAAAAGGTAATGTTTATATACCAAACGGAATTGATTCCCGAAGGCTTGCCGATTCAAGTCACGGAATTATTCATCCTTGCTGTTCATATCCGATGAGCAATTTAACATTAATCATAAACTAAAAAAAGAGTATTCAGAAAAGCAAATTTCTGAATACTCTCAATTTTTATATTTTATTTAAAATCATCGAAGCCGTCATCAGCAACAGCTTTAGATTCTGCTTTTTTTTCTGTTGGCATAATCAATGGGTCTGCAGGGTTAAGAGGTATATTTATTGTATTAACAACATTTTCTGCGACAGGAGTTGTAACCGTCTGCTGAATGGGATTTTGAACAAAATCAGCATCAGCATTTGTAAGCTTGTATGCAATGGCGGCATTTTGCATTTTGATTTCTTCCATTGTATCATCAATTTTCTTTTCCATATTGCGAATACTTGCAACAATATAGCCCAGAATACCGAAAATAACAACCCCAAATGTGATAACATAAACGCCAAAACTTTCAGCAGCATCAACAAACAACAATAATATAATAGCAGGCAAGAAAAGTGTTAAAAGAATAAAAGCAACTATAAATAAAATTTTTTTCAATATAGCGTTCATAACAAACCTCCGTTATGCATTCTCTTTAGCAATACGCTTAAGACCCTCGAAACCAATTTTTACGGAATCAAAAACATCCATATCATAGCATAAATCCTGCTCAATTACAATATATTGAACTCCGATTTCTTTGCAAGCACGATAACAAGCTCCTAAATCAAGATTACCTGTCCCGCATTCTGCAAACCTTTGAGCATTATTAACAATTCTCATATCTTTAAAATGGCAAACCTCAACCCTGCCTTTTAACTTTTTGAGATATTCTGCAGGATTAACGCCACCAACCTGCATCCAATATGTATCAGGAATAAAATGAAGTGTATCAGCAGAGGTTTCTTCAATTAATCTTTCAAAAGTTCTTTTGCCATCATAAACTTCAAACTCAAAAGCATGGTTATGATAGCAAAGCTGTTTACCCTGCTCTTTCATTTTTGCACCAATTTCGTTGCATTTCTGAATAAAACCGCTTACACCCTCAAAGGATTCATGAATATTACCTGGCATTGCACCAATGCCGATATTATCACAATGAATAAGGTTATGCTCATGAATAAGAGCATTCAAATCATTTTTCATTCTATCGTATGGCTTATGGGTTACACAAACATCCATTTTATATTTATCAACAAGCTCTCCAACAATTTCAGGATGAATGTCACCGATTGCAGAAATCTGAATAACATCGCAACCGATACTTTGAAGGAACTTAAGAGTTGTTTCAAAATCCTCAGCATTTTGGCACTTATCTCTTAAGGTAAACAACTGAACACCAAGCTTAATATCGCTCATAAAACCACCTGCTAATATTTTTTATCTTCATTTTAACACACATTTTTATATTGTAAAGATTTTTTTGCTATATTCCACAAAAATTATTGTGCAATTTATTTATAAATTCTATTGATTTTTTTATAAAAATGTTTAAAATATAATGTGTATGAAATGAAAAATTAACATATTTACATATTAAGAAGGCGAAACTATGGCAAAATATCTTATCGTTAATGCTGATGACTACGGAATGTGCACAGCAGCAAATGAAGCAGTTGAAGAGCTTTTCCTTGGTGGTTGGTTGAAATCTTCCACAATTATGATGCCCTGCCCCGGCGCAGAGCACGCTGTTCAGTTCTCAATAGACCATCCCGAATATGCAATCGGTATTCACACAACTCTTACAAGTGAATGGGGCAAATATCGTTGGAAGCCTTTAACTGATGGTAAATCTCTTCTTGATGAAGAGGGCTTTATGTGGCATGAAAGCGACCAGGTTGAAAAGAATGCTTCTTATGAAGATATTGAAAAAGAGGTTCGCGCTCAGATTGACCTTGCTCATAAAATGGGTATGAAACCCAGTCACGTGGACAACCATATGGGTTCTCTTTATGGTCACTATACCGGCAGATTGGGTCTTTCAAAGCTTGCACTTAAAATCTGCGGTAGCTATGGTTATGCTTATCGCCTTTACACAAAAGCAGATAAAAGAATCTGCCCCAACGGCACACCTTATCCTCTTTATGCCGCAGTTACCCTTCTCTCAAAGCACTGGGGTAAAAAATATGATGTTGTTATTCCGGACTACCTTCTCTTCCCTGATTGGAACGATGATATGAGAGTTAGTTACGAGGTTTATCGCGATACTATTCTCAAAATATGGACTGATATTCCCGAAGGCGGAGTTACTGAAACCTTCGTTCATCCATCTGTTGAATCAGATGAGCTTAAAGGTATCACAGGCAGATGGAAAGACAGAGTCTGGGAATACCAGCTTATGAAAGATCCATACGTACATAAATACCTTAAAGACCACGGCGTTGAATTAATAAGCTACAGAGAGCTTATTAAAATGAAAGGCGGCAAGGTTAAGGGTTAATCAAAAAAACAAATGATTAAAGGCACGCTCCACAAGGAAGTGTGCCTTTTATTTGTGGTATGATATTATCAAGGGATAAGACATAGGAGGGCTCGAAAACCACTAAAAAAATGAGGTTTTGAGCGTCCCCTGTCTTCATTTTCTGCTGTATGGGTAAGCCCGTACCTTACGGATTCTTGTGTTGCGGTACGGGTAAGCCAGTACCCTACCTTGAAAGATGGAATAAAAATCAGGGTTTGTTCTGAAGCGGTAAAAAGCAATTGGGAGAAAGTGAAAGAAATTTAAAGGGTTAACACATTCTTTGCAACAAAAAACAACAAAATCGATGCAAAGTTTAGTGAATGCTCCTTACCGCTCCTACTTGTATATGACTCCGAAAACAAAAAAGTCACGAAAAATTTATATATTGTTTAAATATTTTTTCTTTTTTGTCGCAAAAGCTGAAAAAATATGCTATTATAAATTAACAAATATATTTTGCAGGGTGTTTATAATGATAACGAAAGAAAGAGCGGAAGATATTTCTAAACTATATTATGATAAAGTTTTCCACTATTGTATGGCGATATCCAAAAATAATTATGAGGATTCACTGGAAATCACTCAGGAAGTCTTTTTGGTTTTTTCAAAAAAAATGAATGAATTGGAAGATGACCTGATTGACCACTGGTTATTGGCGGTTGCGAAGAAAAAATCACTTGAATATTTCCGACGCTTGAAAAATGAAGAAATTGTTGCTTCTATTGAAGATTCTTTTACAAGCGTTGATGAAATTTTTTCAACTATGACTAAATTTTACAGCTATAGCGATGCAGATATCAAAATGACAATTGAAGCAATTTTAAAGCTCCTTACCAAAAATGAATATGACCTTTTTATGAAAAAATTTGTTGAAAATAAAACTCAAACAGAAATTGCAGAAGAATATGGTATTGCTGTTTCAAGTGTAAGCTCCAGATTAAACAGATTAAGAAACAAAATCGAAAAGCTCGGGTTCTTTTGCTTCACTTTTGTTGGTCAGATTATTATCAAAACATTCTTTTAAAAATTTTTTTAAAAAAATTAAAAATTTTGCGTGACTTTTTCATTTCTCCCGTCATATACAAATGAAGGGAGAAAAAATTTTTTTCGGGATGGTGCTGTTTTTATGGAATTAACCTTGCAAGAAAAGCTCAAATTAATCAACTTCTTTGAGTTTTTATTAGATGAAGAAATATCAAAGCCCCTGGGTAAAATGAACTCCGAGGCTGTTGATAACTATATTAAAATTCTTCTTCATTTGCAGGACAAACATATTGAACTCAGCTCCGAATTTATTGAAGAACAGGTCAGAAAAATCTTTCATCCGAAAGAAGCAACCGTTCCCGAAGCGGTTAAATTAAAAACAACAAAAAAATATTTCAATAAGAAGAAGGTATGGCTTGTTGCTGCTTGTATTGCAATTCTTGTGGCATTGTTCAGCATTGTTTCATTCAGTTCTGAAAAAGGCGTTGTTGATACATTAGAAGATTTCTTTGGTACATTTGAATTCATTCCGTTTGGAAAAGAAACAAATGTGGGGAATGAAACATTCGGTAAGGGAACCGACGCACAACTTTACAATTCAGTTGAAGACTTTGTAAAAACTGAAAAAATCAATTTAATGTATCCAAAAAATATTGAAGATACAATTAATCATATTTCACTTGGTGAAGTTGAGAAGAAAAATACAATAGACATTTCTTATATTGATTCTGATTTATTTATAACTATTACCCTTAATTCGGAAATATCCAAAAGAACGATGGAATTTTGTAATGAAAAAATCACGCTTAACGGAATTGACTATTATATTTGTAAAATGGATGATATTTCCCAAATTCAAGCCTATTTTCAATATAACAACAATTTTTATATTGTTGCCCATTCGGATGAAGCCGAACTTATCAATATACTGAAAAATATGGAGGAGATAAAGTATGAAGACTAAAAAAATATTATCACTTATTCTTGCTATTGCAATGTTGAGTTGCATATTCATTATGCCTGCAAACGCTACAGAAACCGAGTCCCATGAACATATTGAAATTATTATTGAAAACGAAAACATTTCAGAGGAAACGAAAGAAAAAATAATTGCTTTTTACACTAACGGTGGTGAGGAATCTGAAGGCGTTTCAACATACGGTCTTACCTGCACTCTTTTAGGCCATAAATTAGAAACCACTAAAGTTTATAAAATTACTCATGAAGTAAGAGCAACTGCTCCAAGATGCCTGAGAAAAACCTACGATTATTCCACATGCACTCGCTGCGACTATGAAGAATCAGTATTGGTTTCAAGTATATATATTGATTGTTGTGAATAAAATCTTAATGCCTGACAGTTTCCCTTCCTGTCAGGTATTTTATTTTAATAAAATGAAAAAAACTATTGATTTTATTGATTTTTATGGTATTATAATGTAAATGCGTTGAGCAAGAGAGTAGAAGTTAATTGATGTCAAAGAGAGATGTGCCTTGGCTGAGAGCATATTACGGATGTTTTCTTTGAAGTTCACTTGTGAGCAGTGCGGTTGAACTTTTCAGTAGGTCGCAACGGGTGTAACCGTTATATTACAGACGAGTGTTTGCTCTGATGCAAAAATTAAGGGTGGTACCGCGGAGATTATCTTCGTCCCTTTGGGGACGGAGTTTTTTGTTTTTTATAAACAAAAAACAGTTGCAAGTTGAAAGTGACAAGTGGCAAGTTTCAGGTAAGCTTTGCTTCTAAACATTATAAGGCTTCACATCACTTTTACTTGGTCATTTGGCACAGGCAAGCCAGTGCCTTACAGTTACCGCACCCCACAACCCGTAAGGTATGGGCTTGCCCATACCACAAAGCAACAAAAACCGTAAGGTATGGGCTTGCCCATACCACAAAATAAAGTTTATAAAAACATAAAAATATAGGAGTGAAAAAAATGCTTCAAAAGGCACAGCAATTGAAAGAGCAATTCAGCGAAAAGGTTGCGGCTGCAACAGTTCCTGCTGAGCTTGAACAATTGAGAATTGAATTTTTAGGCAAAAAAGGCCCTATTTCTTCTCTTATGGGAGAACTCCGAAACATCCCCAACGAGCAGAAAAAGGAAGCAGGTCAGATTATCAATGATGTTAAGCAATTCATTGAAAGTACCATTAACGAAAAAAGAACCGAGCTTATGAAGCTTGAGGAAGAACGTCTTATTAACAGTGCTGAGGATTATGACGTTACTTTCCCCATTTCAGAGGATACAGGCTCTTATCACCCCATAACTCTCGTTCAGCGTGAGGTTGAGGATATTTTCGCAGGTATGGGCTTCTCAATCGAAGACTATGACGAAATCGTTGACGATTACCATTGTTTCGAGGCTCTTAATATTCCCAAGCATCACCCTGCTCGTGATATGCAGGACACATATTATTTAAGCACAAATCAGCTTTTGAAAACTCATACTTCTGCAGCACAGAATGCTATTCTTATCAAATACACAAAAGAGCTTGAGGCTGACAGACCCATTCGTGTTATTTTCCCCGGCAGATGCTTCAGAAACGAAAAGATTGATGCTTGCCACGAAAACACCTTCTTCCAGATGGAAGGTGTTATGGTTGATAAAGATATTTCAATCTCTAACCTTATTTACTTTATGAAAACAATGCTCTCCGAGGTTTTCCAGAGAGATATTACTGTAAGACTTCGTCCCGGCTTCTTCCCCTTTGTTGAACCCGGTTTTGAGCTTGATATTCAGTGCCTTATCTGTGGCGGTGACGGTTGCCCCTCATGCAAGGATTCAGGTTGGCTTGAGCTTTGCCCCTGCGGTATGATTCATCCCAATGTTCTTACTGCGGCAGGTCTTGACCCTGAAAAATACACAGGCTTTGCTTTCGGTCTCGGTCTTACAAGACTTGCAATGATGAGATACGGAATTAAAGATATCCGCGTTTTCAATTCCTGCAATCTTAAAGCACTTTCTCAGTTTGAAAATGCTACTTTCACAGATTCAGAAAAGGAGGTCAAATAAATGTTTGTTTCAATTAACTGGATTAAAGAATATGTTGACCTCGAAGGTCTTGACATTAAAAAGCTTATTAACTCTTTCACTCTTGCAACTGCAGAGGTTGAGGATATTATTGTTAAAGGTGAAGATTTAAGAGACGTTGTTGTTGGTGAAATTCTTTCAATAGAAAACCACCCCAACTCAAAGAAGCTTCATCTTCTTAAGGTTGACGGTGGCGACAGAATTTATGATGTTGTTTGCGGTGCACCCAATGTTCGCGAGAATATGAAAATCGCCTTCGTTAAAGCAGGCGGCAGAGTTCCCGCAGGCGAAATCACAAAAGCAACTGTTGCCGGATACGAATCCGAGGGTATGTGCTGTTCTGCTTTTGAGCTTGGTCTTTCTGATGATAAATCAGGTCTTATGGAAATAGATGTTGATGCTCCTAACGGTACAAATCTTAAAGATATTTATCCAATTGACGACATTATTTTTGAGGTTGATAACAAATCGCTCACAAACCGCCCTGACCTTTGGGGTCATTATGGTATCGCAAGAGAATTTGCAGCCCTCACCGACAGAGAGCTTAAGCCACTCCCCCTCTCAGACCTTGCTTATGATGGTGATGAGAAGATTAAGGTTACTGTTGGAAGAAGCGACCTTGTTTACAGATATTCATGCGTAAAAATGGACAATATTACAAAGAATGTAAGTCCTATGTCCTTGCAGATTCGCCTTTACTACTGCGGTATGAGAGGAATTAATCTTCTTGCTGACCTCACAAACTATATTATGCTTGAAATGGGTCAACCCACTCACGCATTTGATGCTAACAAGATTGATGAAATTGTTGTTGACACTCCCAAAGCAGACTGTAAATTCACAACTCTTGATAATACTGAAAGAGATATCACAACAGATACTCTTCTTATTCAGAACGGCTCAACACCTGTTGCTATTGCAGGTATTATGGGTGGTCTTGATTCCGAAATCGTTGGTGACACAAACGCAGTTGTTCTTGAATGCGCTAACTTTGACGGTGTAAGCGTAAGAAAATCCAGCTCAAGACTTGGTCTTCGTACAGATGCTTCTGCAAGATACGAAAAAATGCTTGACCCTGAAATGACTGTTACTGCCGCAAAGCGTTTTGCATATCTTCTTCAGAGCATTGATGAGGGTGCAAGGGTTGCCTCTCAGCTTACTGATGAATATGTAAGAAAATACCCTGAAATCAATATCAGCTTCAATAAGGCTTATGTTGACAAATATACAGGTATTGACATCTCAGAAGAAAGAATTCTCAAAACTCTTACTGCACTTGGTTTCGGTGTTGAAAAAGACGGAGAAGAATTCAAGGTTAAGGTTCCATCATTCCGTGCAACAAAGGATGTTACAATTAAAGCTGATATTATTGAAGAAATCACTCGTATCTACGGCTATGATAACTTCAGTATCATTACAACCAAGAGTCCTTTGAAGCCTGTTAAGAGCTCCCCTGTTCGTGCTCAGAGCAACGAAATGAAGGATATTCTTGTTAAGCACTATAATCTTCACGAGGTTCATTCATATATCTGGTGCGATGTAAGAAAATATAAAAAGCTGGGAATTGAGGTTGAGGAAAATGTTAAGGTTCTCAACATCGAAAGCTCCGACAACGGTACAATCCGTAATTCAATGATTCCCACTCTCCTTTCTGCAGTTTCCGATAACAAGGATTATGCTGATAAATACGGCATTTTTGAAATCGGTCGCGTTGCTGCAGGTGTTAAAGATGACGGCACAGCAAACGAACGCAGAAGACTTGGCATTGTTCTCTTTGATAAAACTGTTTCCGAAAAAGATTTGTTCTTCAAAGCAGTTTCAATGGTTAATGAAATTTTCTTACAAATTAAGCATAAAGCACCTGTTCTTGCAAAAGTTGCCCCCGTTCACGCTTGGCAGCACCCAAAGAATACAGCAAGCATCTCTTGCGATGGTGTAAATGTTGGTGCAATCAACACTCTTCACCCTGCAAATGCACAGAAGCTTGATAAAAACGGCGTTGCTGTTTGTATCGAAATTGATGTTGATGATTTCATTACAATCGGTGGCGACAATATTTCATTCATTGAACCATCAACTCAGCAGTCAACTTATTATGACCTTTCTCTTATAATGAAAGAGGGAGTTACCTTCGCTGATATGTCTGAATGCTGGAATAAGCTTGGTCTTAACGAGCTTAACAACATTAAGGTTATTGATACCTACGAAAAAGATGGTGTTAAGAGCATAACAGTCCGCCTTATCTTCTCTTCCAAGGAGAAAACTCTTGAAATGGATGAGGTTCAGGCCTGGATTGATGAAATTCTCGAAAATCTTAAAGCAATCGGAATTGAAATGAGAGCTTAAAAGGGATTTTTATATCCCTTTAAGCTAAAGTTTGAAATTTCTTAACAAATAATTGTTGTAATTTCAATTTATTTAGTCTATAATGGTTTTATAGTTCATAGGAGGTGTTTATATGACAGATAAAACAATACAGTTCACAATCAGTGACGACCATGAAAGAGAGATGCGTGAGATTCTTGTGACCGTTTATAACGCTTTGGTTGAAAAGGGTTACAACCCCACAAGTCAGCTTGTAGGTTATATCTTGTCCGAAGACCCCACCTACATCACAACTCACAACAATGCAAGAAGTCTTATTCGTAAGATTGACAGAGACGAGCTTCTTCAGGCTCTTCTTAAGGCATATCTTCACTAAGGAGTGTTTATTTTGGCTGATAATAAAAGCTTTTTAACCTACAAGGGCAAACCCCTTGTTCGCAAAGGCAACACAATTTACTACGGTGATATTAACGACCCTTATGTTACAATGCTTTCAGTTGTCGAATCCCATGAGGTTCACGGCGTTAAGATTGCTGACAAGGTTAAGGTTCAGCTCGTTAATACTCAGGAGGCTAACCCACTCGCTGCTATTGAAAAAAGTTCTGATAAAAACGGAATGTATGCAGCAATTGAAATCGCTTCAATCTGGCTTGAAAGAGCATTGAAAGCGTAAAAGCACAAAAAAAGACCATTCGGCAGGAAATGCTGAATGGTCTTTTAATATTTTAAAGTATTTCGCCATTTTCAATAGCGTGAATCTGGTCAACTCTGCGTTGATGTCTGCCACCTTCAAATTCAGTATTTAGGAAAACATCAACAAGCTCGCAAGCAAGACCGCCACCGATAACTCTTGCACCTAAGCAAAGAGCATTTGCATCGTTATGAACTCTTGTGAACTTTGCACTGAAATAATCGGAGCAGCAAGCAGCACGAATACCCTTAACCTTGTTTGCTGCCATTGAAATGCCGATACCTGTTCCGCAACAAAGAACTGCCTTGTCACATTCTCCGCTTGTTACCTTTAAACAAGCTTTCTGAGCGAATGCGGCATAGTCAACCGAAGCGTCAGAATCAGTACCGCAATCTATAAATTCAATACCTTTATCTGTAAGATATTTTTTTATTTCCTCTTTAAGAGGGAAACCAGCGTGATCAGAAGCAATAGCAATCATATTTAACATCCTTTCGGTTTTATTTTAAGTAAAATATTATTTATTCTTATTTTTCAATTCTCTTTCCGCTTGAGAAAGTCTTAAATAGCAAGGTAAAAGCTCATCGGGTGAAATCGACATATTCTCGTCATTTTCGAGTATTTCCGAAGCAATAAGACAAACAGACGAAGCACTCTGATATCTGATATTCAAAGGTGCAATTTCAACATTGGGTAACTCTTCTTTCATTTTATTATAACAAAGAAGAGCACCATCACCAATAAGCATTATTCTGCCATCAACAGCTTTAAGTTGTTCGGTTAAATCAGCAATAGAAATGGCATCATCAGGAGTTTTCCTCTCCAAACCGGTTTTGCAATCGAATTGTGCAGTATAAACCTGATTACAACGGGCATCCATAACCGCAACAGCATATACACCGGTATTTTCAAGAGGCTTAGCAATAACCTCAAGAGTTGAAAGTCCAAGACAATTTTTGTTAAGAGGTTGTGCAAGTCCCTTTACTGCAGAAACACCAATACGAACCCCTGTGAATGAACCTGGCCCGTTTGAAACCGCAAAGTAATCAATATCATTAACAGAAACACGGGCTGTTTTAAGAACGTTATCAATCATTGGCAAAAGAGTCTGACTATGAGTAAGACCTGTATTTGAAAAATCAACAGCTAAAAGTTTTCCATCAGCATAAACTGCAGCAGAAGCGGCAGTTGCAGTACTGTCAACGCCAAGAATTTTCATAAACACCTTCACCACTCATTCTTAAAATTCTGCTTTCATCATTTTCACCACGAGAAAACTCAATCTTAATAAGCTTTTCTTCGGGCAAAGCATTTTCAATATTCTCGCTCCATTCAACTGCGAGAACACATCCGTTATCAAGATAATCAAAAAAACCCGTTGTGCATAAATCCTCAAAGGTATTTATTCTATACATATCAAAATGACAGAGTGGGATTTCACCGTCATATTCGTGAACAAGGGCAAAGGTTGGACTTGAAACATCAGCATTAATACCCATTCCTCTTGCAAGACCTGCAGTAAAACGGGTTTTACCCATTCCAAGACCACCAAAATAGGCAACGACCTCGCCACCTTTTAAAACCTCACCTAATTTTTCACCGAAAAGCTCAGTTTCATTTGGCGAACAAGAAAATACTTCAACCATAAATACCTCAAAATATAAATACCATTAGTAAACACTTGAAAATAAGATTTATTATATGTATAATATATCAATAATGAAAGATAAAATCAAGAGGTGCAGGACTTGAAAAAATATTTTTCCTTAACAAGAAGATTTATCGCTGAAACCGATAAAATTCTTCTTATGCTTATTGCTGCGGCTTCGATTTTCGGAGTTATGATGGTTCATAGTGCAACAAGATGGCGTTTAGGCGAGGGTGAAATAATCCACCGAGATGCAATAGTTATGATTATTGCCGCAGTTGCAGGTATTGTTTTAACACTGATAATTTCAGCAATTGACTATGAACTGATAATGAAAATATGGCCCATTATTGGTCTGTTTTGTGTGGGTCTGATGGTTATAACCCTTATATTTGGTGCTGCTCCCGATGAACGCCCTGACTCTAAATGCTGGCTTAAGTTCGGTTCCATTTACTTTCAATCCTCCGAGCTTGTTAAAATAGGCTATGTCATAACTTATTCAATGCACCTTGAACTCTGCAAAGATAATATAAATTCCTTTAAATCAATTCTTTTATTAGGTATACACGCAGTTATTCCTATAGGACTTGTTGTTCTTACAGGTGATATGGGTTCAGCTCTCGTTTTCATTTTTATGACGATTGCGATGCTTTTCTTTGCAGGGCTTCATATAGGCTTTTTCGGTGCAGGTGGTATTTTAGGTATTGCTGCATCCCCTCTTATATGGATGTATATTTTTGACGATTATCAGCGTAACAGATTTTTAGCTCTTTTCCGTCCCGAAGAATTTTCAGACGAAAGCTTTCAGCAAAGATTAGGTCTTAACGCGCTCGGCTCGGGTGGCTTCTTCGGTCAGGGTTATCTTAAAGGAACATACACTCAGGCAGGTCTTGTTCCCGAAAGAGAAAATGATTTTATTCTTACCGCCATTGGTGAAGAAACCGGTTTCTTCGGTTGTCTTATTGCTCTTTTATTACTGTTCTTTATTTGTTTAAAAATGATTAAAACAGGTAAAGAAGCAAGGGACTTTTCTGCTCAGCTTGCTTGTTACGGTATTGCATCAATGATTGCCGCTCAGGTCGCAATTAATGCAGGTATGGTGCTTATGGTATTACCGGTTATCGGCATAACGTTTCCTTTCTTCAGTGCAGGTGGAACAAGCACACTCTGCCTTTATGTTGGTATCGGTCTTATTTTCAGTATATACAGATACAACCGTTCAAGAGAAACGGTAAATTTCAGATTATCACGAATTGCATCACCGTTTTCGGAATACTGATACAAGTGGCAAGCTGGAAGTTGCAAGTGGCAAGTTAAGGGTGCTGCGCACGGCTATTTTAATAACTAATCAAATAACAAAAAATGGATTCAGGACAACAGATGTCTTGAATCCATTTACTATTTATAATCGGCTTTGCCCCGAAACTTACCACTTTCCATTTGCCACTTTCAACTTACAAAATGCTGAATGTAATTCAGCATTTTGTCAGCTTCGCCATTTTTGCCATAACTTTTTTGGTTCCGCAGGTATCAAAAGCAATTTCAAGAAGCATATCCCCACCCATTGATTTTGCGCTGACGATCATACCCTTACCAAAGGTTTTGTGTTCAACTGAATCCCCAACTTTAAAATCAAGGGTTACGCTATCACTTGCACTCTTTTTAGGAACAGAGCTGAAACCGCCGTTTGCAAAGCCGCTTGCTTTGTTTTTGGGTGCAACAGAAGATGGCTTTGAATAAGAGTTTTCCCGGGAAAACGTCTTTGTTCCGCCACTGTATGAAGAGCTACCATAGGAAGCCCCCGAATAACCGCCATAGAAGGTCTGTTGGGGCGCGTTACGCTCAAAGTCAGTAAGTTCCTCGGGTATTTCTGCAAGGAAGCGTGATGGTCTTGTAAAGCTTGTATTACCAAATAGCATTCTTGAACGGGCATTTGTAATATAAAGTTTCTCTTTTGCACGGGTAATACCAACATAACAAAGTCTACGTTCCTCTTCAAGTTCTGTTGGGTCATACATAACCTGATTTCCCGGGAAAAGCCCTTCTTCCATACCAACGATAAATACCACGGGAAATTCAAGACCTTTTGCAGAGTGAAGAGTCATCATAACGGTTGATTCTGCTTCAGTATTGTAATTATCGAGGTCGGTCATAAGTGCAACTTCTTCAAGGAAGCCTGTGAGAGTGCCACCCTCGTTATCTTCCATATAACGAACAAGGTTTGCAAGAACCTCCATTACGTTTGCCTTTCGTTCTTCTGCGGTTTCCTTATCTAAATCAAGGGAAGCATAATACCCTGTTTTTGTTATAACATCATCAAAGAAATCCTGAATGGATTTCTCTTCAAGAGAAAGAGCAAGAGAATTGATAAGAGCAGTAAAATCAAGCAATTTACCTGCCGCACGGGAAAGCATAGGATAATCATTCGCGTTTGAAATAACATTGTAGAATGTTGTTCCCAAGCCGTCTGCAATTGAAGCAGCATTATTAATTGTTGTTTCGCCAATTCCCCTTTTTGGTTCATTGATAATTCTTCTTAAACGAACTGTGTCGGACGGATTTGCAATAACAGAAAGATAAGCGAGAATATCTTTAACTTCTTTACGGTCATAGAAACGATGACCACCAATAACTTTATATGGCACTGCATTATAAACGAGAGCACGTTCAATACTGCTTGACTGAGCATTGGTTCTGTAAAGTATGGCAAAATCGGAGAACTTTCTGCCGAGAGCAACTGCATTGAGAATTTCATCTGCAACAAAGCGTCCTTCATCACGCTCATCAGTAAGAATTTTAACTTTAATCTTATCTCCGCCCTCTTTTTCAGTCCAGAGGGTTTTGCCTTTTCTTCCTTTATTATTTTTAATAACTGCATTTGCTGCATCAAGAATAACTGATGTGGAACGATAATTCTGTTCAAGGCGTATTACCGCAGTATCTTCATATTGATTTTCAAAAGAAAGTATGTTTTCAATTGTAGCACCGCGGAATTTATAAATACTCTGGTCATCATCACCAACAACACAAATATTTCTGTAGCCATTAGCAAGTAGAGATGTGAGAATATACTGAGCGTGGTTAGTATCCTGATACTCGTCCACCATAACATATCTGAAACGGCGTTGATAATATTCAAGAACATCGGGATTTTCTTTCAAAAGCTTAACTGTATTGACAATAATATCATCAAAGTCCATTGCATCCGCTTTTTTGAGCATTTCTTCATATTTCTCAAAGGCTTGTCCGATAAGCTTCTTATTTGTGTCATACCCTGCACTTGCGGTATAATCTGCAGGAGCCATTAATGAATCCTTTGCTCTGCCGATTTCATTAAGAACATATTTAACAGGCAAACGCTTCTCATCAATATCAAGAATGCGAAGAACCTCTTTCATAACGCGCTTTGAGTCATCAGTATCATAAATAGTGAAATGCTTTGAAAAGCCAATTCTTTCACTGTCACGGCGAAGAATACGCACACAACAAGAGTGGAAAGTACTTGCCCAGACATCATTCCCCTTTTCCCCAAGCATTGCTTCAAGACGGCTTTTAAGCTCATTTGCAGCTTTATTAGTGAAAGTGATTGCAAGAATCTGCCAGGGTTGAGGCGCATCCACACTTAAAAGAGCTTGTACTCTGTCAGGAAGAGTACCGCCATTTTCTATGTAATTACGGAGAATTGCGGTATCCTCTTCTGTTGGCACTCTGTATGAAAAATCTGAATGATAGGCATTACCATATTTGATAAGATATGCGATTCTGTTAACGAGAACAGTAGTTTTACCGCTACCCGCACCTGCTAAAATAAGAACCGCACCGTTCACATTAAAAACGGCACTTTTCTGCATATCATTCATTCTTGAAAATTCTTTTTCAATTAACTTTCTTCTTAATGCATAAAAATCCATAATTCACCTAACTGTTATTTATTAAAATTCTTTCAATTTCTAATATCATCTTACAAATTTTCCCGTTCAAATCGAGAAAAGCAGAATAAACTGCATATTTAATAAGAGGTTGCTCACTTTTACATTTGAGAGCTTCAATAATATGCTTCTCAATATTCTTTTTATCAGAATTAAGCCTTTTAATTTCTTCGGAGCATTGCTCAAAGAGTTTTAAATTGCTTTTAAAATTGCTTAACTGAGAAAAAATTACATTCTGATTTTTTAAAGCTTTTTCAATACTTTTCAGTTCTTCAAAATTTTTATAATTAACTAACTCTGAATAATCACGCAAAGTAAAAACCGAGTTTAATTCTTCGGCAATACTTTCTTCCAACAAGAAAATATCACCCCGTTCAAGCGGAGTAATAAATTCATTCTGAAGGTTATTTAAAAGTTCTGATTTTTCTGCAAAGAACTGAATTCTGTATGAAGAATAATCTTGTTTTAAAAGTATTTTTTCACAAATTACAGAAACCGATTCCGATAATATTTTCAACGTCTTGAAATAATCATAGGATTTTTTCAAGAAACCACCCGAAAAGTTATTCATGGTATGGGCAAGCCCATGCCTTACATTAAAAGCACTAAAAACACACCGTAAGGTACAGGATTTCCTGTACCACACGATTCACTTATACAAACTGTTGCCTTTATAATCTATCGCCACTAATAACGGAAAATCTTTGATTTTTAATTCTTTTACGGATTCACAACCTAAATCTTCAAATGCTATAACCCTACATTCTTTAACGCATTTTGAATATAGAGCACCTGCGCCACCAATGGCAGCAAAATAAACTGCACCATTTTTTTTCATTGCCTTGATAACCTCATCGCTTCTGTTACCCTTGCCAATCATCGCCTTTTGACCCATTGAAAGCATTAATGGAGAAAAACAGTCCATTCTGGAAGAAGTTGTGGGGCCGATACTGCCAATTGCAAAACCATCTTTTGCAGGTGTTGGTCCTGCAAAGTAAACAACAGAATTTTGGAGTTCAAAAGGTAAAGGCTCATTTTTTGAAATAAGCTCTTTTATTCTCTTGTGGGCAGCATCTCGCGCGGTATATACAGTTCCGGATAAAAGCACCCTGTCACCTGCAACGAGATTTTCCACCCATTCATTAATATTCTCGGTGTTCAAATAATATTCGCTCATCAATAATCCTCATCACCGATTTTGCTGTCAAATGAAATCTCCTCCTCAACAGCGGGAGCAGAAAAATCATATTCTGTTGCAGATTCAACTGTTTCAATTTTTATATCTTCAGTTAATACATTTTCAGAAATGAGAGCCTGAGCAGTTTTACTCATATCTCCGGTCAAGGCTTTAATGCGAAGTTCAACCTCTTCAACTGATTTTGTAAAATTACGGGCAATTTCACCGATACCTGCAGAAAGGTCATCAATTTTAACTGCGGTATCACCAATAGCAGCATAAACAGCCTTTGTAACAGAATTTGCCCTTTCCTTAGCCTGTTCAACAAGCTCCTCTGAATGAACTCTTGCATCAAGCATTGCTGCACCAACCTGACGCTCGATATCACGTTTTTTGTCAAGTTCGTTGCGAAGTTTATCATTCTCCGTTTTTAATTCTGCAACTTCACTTTCATCAACCGCTTTTGACTGAGCCTCAGAAAGCCTTTCGGTAAGTTCTTTAACTAATGTATCTTTATCGGCAATTGCAATCTCGTAATCATTAATCTTTGCAGAAAGTTCTGCAATATCAGAACGAAGCTTTCCCATATCTGCAAGCTCACTTTGCAAAGAAGCTATTTGCCCGTTTAATTGGCTGACTTGAGCAGAATTAGCAGCAAGCTGTCTTTCAAGAGCACTCTTTTCGGTTAAAACCTTTTCAATAAAATCCATAACCTCGTCTTTTTTAAAACCGCCGAAAGCGGATGTTCTGAACATTAAGTCTTTTGACATATTAATTACTCCAAGAAAATTTATTTGCTGTAATTATAACAGAATGTAATATATAAAACAACAAAAAATTATATTTATTTTTTGAGTAATATGTAGTATAATATAAAAAATTGCCGAAAGGTTGTGAAATAAATGAAAAAGTCTGCTAAAGTATTATTGGGTGCAGGTGCCGTTTTCTTTGGATCGGGTCTTGCTATGAACACCTTTGTGCTTACAAGAGCATCTAAAAAGGTAAGCGATTTTAAAAAAAATATTGAAGAAAAGAATAATCCTACCGATAGAACTATTCCTAAAGAAATTTTAAGAGCTGAAGGCGATGCCTGGGTTGATTCAAAAGAATATGACCATATTGTTATAAAAAACCGCAAAAATGAGCCTATTCACGCACTTACTGTTAAAGCTGATGAAGAAAGCGATAAGTGGCTTATCTGCATTCACGGATATACAAGCTCTCCGAAGGGAATGGGCAGTTATGCTCTTCACTATCACAAAAGAGGTTATAATGTTCTTCTCCCCTGTTTACGCGGTCACGATATAAGCGAACATCGCTCAATCACCATGGGTTGGCTTGACAGACTTGATATTATTGACTGGATTCAGTACATATCAAAAACTTATAACAATCCTCAAATTGTTCTTCACGGCGTTTCTATGGGGGCGGCTACTGTTATGATGACTACGGGTGAGGATTTGCCCTTCAATGTTAAATGTGCTGTTGCTGACTGCGGTTATTCTTCTGTTTGGGACGAATTCAAAAATGAAATGAAGCAGACCTACCACGTCCCTGCTTTCCCTGTTCTTTATGCAGCACAGGCTGTTACAAATATTGTTTCAGGCTTTGATTTCAAAAAGGCATCCTGCGTTGAACAGTTAAAGAAATCAAAAACACCAACAATTTTCTTACATGGTGAAAAGGATTTATTTGTTCCTTACAGAATGCTTGATTTAAACTACAATGCTGCAGCTTGCGAAAAAGAAAAGGTTTCGATTCCCGATGCTGAGCATGCAGAAGCACACCTTGTTCATCCGGATTTATATTGGACTTCTGTATTCAACTTTGTTGAAAAATATATCGATTAATCAAATTATTTACTCCTCGTTCATTCGAGGAGTTTTTTGTATAAAAAAACATATAATAAATTAGTAAATCATTGGTTAAAACATAAAAAATTTGATTTATAAAGAATATTTAGTATTTTATGTTGAAATAATGTGCAAAATGTAGTATGATATTTAAGATGACAAAATAGGTAATTTTGGACTAATTTACAGGAGGTCTCGTAATATGTCAGCATTAACAAACAACAAGAGCGTCCTTGCTTGGATCGACGAAAAAGTTGATCTCGTAAAGCCTGACAAAATTGTTTGGATTGACGGCTCTAAAGAACAGATTGAGGAGCTCAGAGCAACTGCTTGCTCAACAGGCGAGCTCATCAAGCTTAATCAGGAACTTCTTCCCGACTGCTATCTTCACAGAACTGCAGTTAACGACGTTGCCCGTGTTGAAGGCAGAACATTCATCTGTGCAGCAACAAAAGAGGAAGCAGGCCCTACAAATAACTGGATGGAACCCTCTGAAGCATACGAAATGCTTTATGATATTGCTCGTGACAGCTACAAAGGCAGAACAATGTACGTAATCCCCTACTCAATGGGTCCCGTTGGTTCACCCTTTGCAAAGGTTGGTATTGAGCTTACTGACTCTATCTATGTTGTTCTTAACATGGTTATTATGACAAGAGTTGGTAAAGATGTTCTTGAAGTACTTGGCGACAGCAATGATTGGGTTCGCGGTCTTCACTGCCGTTGCGATATTGACGAAGAAAAGAGATATATCTGTCAGTTCCCTCAGGATAATACAATTATCTCCGTTAACTCCGGTTACGGCGGAAACGTTCTTCTCGGTAAAAAATGTTTCGCTCTTCGTATCGCATCTTATCAGGGCTGGAAAGAAGGCTGGCAGGCAGAACACATGCTTATCCTCGGTATTGAAAATCCTCAGGGCGAAGTTAAATACATTTGTGCAGCTTTCCCCTCAGCTTGCGGTAAAACTAACCTCGCTATGCTTATTCCTCCGGAGCTTTACAAAGAAAAAGGCTATAAAGTATGGTGCGTTGGTGACGATATTTCCTGGATTCGTAAAGGTCCCGACGGAAGACTTTACGCTATCAACCCCGAAAACGGTTTCTTTGGCGTTGCTCCCGGTACTAACGTAAAATCCAACCCCAATGCTCTTGCTTCAACAAAGAAGGGCACGATCTTTACAAACGTTGCTCATAACCTTGACGATAATACAGTTTGGTGGGAAGGACTTGACAAGAATCCTCCTGCAAATGCAGTTGAATGGAAAGGCAACCCATGGAACGGTCAGGAAAGCGAAGAAAAAGGTGCTCATCCCAATAGCCGTTTCACAGCTCCTGCTGTTAACTGTCCTTGCCTCAGCCCCGAATTTGAGAACCCCAACGGTGTTCCGATTTCAGCTATCGTATTCGGTGGCAGACGTGCAAAGCTTGCTCCCCTTGTTTACCAGTCACGTGACTGGAACCACGGTGTATTCGTTGGTTCAATTATGGCTTCCGAAACAACTGCTGCAGCTGCAGGTGCAGTTGGTGTTGTTCGTCGTGACCCCATGGCTATGCTTCCCTTCTGCGGTTACAATATGGCAGATTACTGGCAGCATTGGATTGATATTGGTAAGACTCTTGACCCCGACAAAGCTCCTAAAATCTTCAACGTTAACTGGTTCAGAAAAGACGATGAAGGCAACTTTATGTGGCCCGGCTTTGGTGATAACCTCAGAGTTCTTGAATGGATTATCAACCGTTGCGAAGGCAAGGTAGATGCTAAGGACACAGAAATCGGTTACATCCCCTACGCAAAAGACATCAACATTGAAGGTCTTGAGGGTGAAGTTTCTCTCGAATCTCTCGAAAGCATCCTTGAAGTTGAAAAAGAACTCTGGCAGGAAGATGCTAAAGGTATTGAAGAATTCTACGCTAAATTCGGTGACAAGATTCCAACTGTACTTGCAGAAGAGCTTGCTACTCTTAAGAAAAACGTTCAGTAATTAATATAGTTTTAAAGGGTTGTGCTTAGGTACAGCCCTTAAAATCTTTATATAATAATTATAAATTCGTAAAAATATCATTACAGAAAGAAGTCGTTTATAATGGCAAAGCTTACAAGAGAAACAAAAGACGGTATCTATTCACTTATGCTCACTCCTTTCTTTGAGGACAGAACAATTGACTATGATACATATGAAGAATATGCTGATTGGCAGGTTTCACAGGGTGTTGAACACCTTTTTGCAGTTTGCGGTAGTTCTGAAATGAAAGAGCTTACCCTTGAAGAAAGACTTAAGCTTGCAACACTCACAGTTAAACACAAAGGCAACACAACAGTTGTTGCAACTGCAAACATTGAAGCAACCAAAGAAGAAAACTTTGAAGAAATCAAGAAAATGGAGCAGACCGGTGTTGATGGAATTGTCCTTACAACAAAGGGTATGGGCGATGATGACGACAAGCTCGTTGAATACATAAGAGACCTTGCTTCAACTGCTACAGTTCCTGTTTTCCTTTATGAATTCCCAGGCTTCCAGCCTCACAAAATGAGCGGTAAGGCTTACGGTGAGCTTACAAAAGATGGTCTCATCTGGGGTATTAAGGACACAACCTGCACAATGGAGGGTATTCAATCCAAGATTGATAACAAAGGTGATTCAACAATCATTCAGGCTAATATGCCATATCTCTTCGATTCTTATGTTGCAGGTGCGAGAGGTGTTATGGCAACTCCTACCTCCTGCGGTGGTGCATTTTTCCAGAGATTCCACGAAGCATTTATAAGCGGTAATATGCCACTCGCTGAACAACGCTACAATGAAATTATTCTTCTTGATAATGCAATTGATAACGGCTTCTGTGCAAGTGCAAAAGAGCTTATCAGACTTCAGGGTATCAAGGACTTCAACTGGTACACAAGAGGTTCGCATCACCTTGACGGCGCAAGACTTCGCTCCCTCAAATCATTCCATGATTGGTGCGTAGCAAACGGACTTATGAAATAATAAAACCTATCACAAAACCCTTGATGCAGTGACAAACTGCACCAAGGGTTTAATTTTTCATTAAAAAGTGGTATCTTCTTTTGTTCCCTTTTGCCAGAGTAAATTCCAATCTTTATCAAAGGCAGTATATACACATTCTCTGTCATCAACGCCTCCGCCTTCATAATAGGAAAGAGCGTTCCAACAACAGAAAATTCTTTCATTTTTAGTTTCTAAAACATCATAAAGACTATAACCTGTCAATTGAATTTCCCCAAGATTTCTGAAGCCTTTGGAGTAACGAACATATCTTGAATCTTCAGATGAGGAACCATTTTGATTAATTGCACCATATTCAACAATACATTCTCCATTGTCTAAAAACCATATATTACCCACATACTCGTTTTCGTTTTTAGTTTTAAATGTGTGCTTTAATAAAACATTTTTATCAAAATCTATTCGCATAACAGTATTTTCTTTTGTCTGATAGAGGGCTGTATCTTTAGCTTTTTTCGCTATAACAGGATAACCATTTTCTAAAGCATCATCACCGTTCCAAGTATAGATGTTATCATTAATTTCATATTGCCAAAGAATATTAAACTCATAATCAAGTGCACACAAATATGTTTTAGTATTTTCAAGCTCTTCAGCAAAATCTTTTGCAATAGCAAAAAATCCATTGTCACCCACACAAACAATATCAGAAAACCACATAATGCCATCTTCAAATTTTTTATTATGTAGTTTTTCTCCACTCGAATCAAGCAATATTAAAGAAGATGTATATTCGCTATTAGCCATTTCTCCGAAAAATTTTCTGAATGTTGAACATGAGACTACAACATTACCATCCGGTGTTTCCGCAACTGTCGAAAACATATCTCCATCTTTTCTGTTTAATTTATGTTGCCATAAAATCTCGCCATCCGAACCGATTTTTGTTAAAACGCTTTTACTTGAAAGGTTAATATTTAATAAAACTAAGCTCCTTAATGTGTGAGATGTAACATAAGCTGAGCCATCACTACTTGTATGTCTGAGTAAGTTGTTATTAAAACGATAATTAAAACCGAAATTATCTTTTCCTGCATATTTATAATCATATTCAGTTGTATATTGCTTTTTGCCATAGATACTATATTTATCAATCTTCACTTTTCCATCTTGGGTATTAAAATGATAATAACCGTCTTCCGAAAACTCGCCACTTGCTATTGCCCAGTTACCGTTAACCATTCTTTGAAATTGCTTCGGTACTCTACCGATTGTTTCTGCAGCATAATCTTTCTTTGTTTCTTTATCTTCTGCAAAAGCATTTTGTAAAAACATTATTGATATAAGGAATACTGATATAATTCTTGTAATATTTTTCTTCACAGAATCACTCCCGAATATTTATGATATGATTATATCATATTTTTTTAATGTATTCAACATTTGTAAAATCGTTTTTACCATTTACAATTTGCAATTTATATAGTATATTTTATATAATCATAAAAATGGTACAGGGAATCCTGTACCGTACGGTTTGCAGGGTGATAAAATGATTGATATAAAAGGTTATGTTTTAGCAACATTTGGCGGTTTTTTGGGTGTTTGCGAACATACCAAGCTTGCAATTTATTCAAGACGTGCTTGGAAATTGCAGAAGAAAACTATTATGCGTCTTATGAGAATTAATAAATCCACAGTTTACGGAAAAAAGAACAATTTTAATGATGTTAAATCTGTTGAAGATTATCAAAAAATAGTTCCACTTTCTACTTATGCAGATTACGATGAATATGTGTGGCAAATGGCCGAGGGGAAACGAGGACTTATAACAAACTTTCCTGTAAGACGTTTTACAGAAAGCTCAGGCAGCACGGGTAAGCAGAAGCTTGTGCCCCTCTCATTTTGGGCAGAATGGGTTGCTCAATGCTTTGGCTTTTCTGCTCCCGTAGGCTGTGCAGTAAAATGGTTTTTGGAAAAAGGCAAAATATTGCCTCCACAAAAAGGGCTTTTGACTGCAGAAACAGGTAGAAGAAAAGTAAAAGGCGGTACAATAAGCTGCCTTTCTTCAATCCCCCTTTTAAATCTCCGTCCTCTTGTTCCTTTCTTTACAACATCACCTAAGGAAGTGCTTTTTCCTGAACCAAATGTTGATATGGATATGCATTATATGAAGTTGCGTTTTGCCCTTCCCAGTAAAAAGGTAAGTTATATTGGCACAATTTTCATCACAACTCTTGAATCAATGTTTTTTTATATGGAAGAAAACTGGGAAATGCTTTGCGATGATATTGAAAAAGGGATTATCAATGACAAGGTTAATGTTCCCGAAGAAATCAGACAGAAATATAATAAAAAGCTCAAACCCAATCCCAAAAGAGCTGAAGAATTAAGAAGAGAATTCAGCAAAGGCTTTGATGAATCCCCTATTATTCCTCGTATCTGGCCCAATGTTGGTTGGATGTATGGTATGGGAACAGGCTCTCTTAGCTTCTATCAAAAGAAATTAAGAAGATATCTTGGTGAAGATATTCCCATGCACTATCTCGGTTACACAGCAACAGAAGCATTTATGGCAGTTCCTATTGAATTCAATTCATACGAATATGTTTTACTCCCTCAGAACGGCTTCTATGAATTCAGACCTATTGACCAAGAGGGTTATGATAATCTTCTTACAATCAAAGACCTTGAAGTTGGCAAGGAATATGAGATTATCCTCACTAATATGAGCGGTTTTTATCGTTACAGAATTGAAGATGTTGTTAAGGTTACAGGTTATTATAATCAGTCACCTAAAATCACCTTCTGCTATCGCCTTAATCAGATTGCAAACATCAGCGGTGAAAAGGTAAGCTCAATGGCATTTGACGAAATTGTTGCAAATATGTCCGAAGAATCAGGTGATTTATATATCGGTTACAGCATTTACGCAGACAGAAGCACCTCACCCGGACATTACAAGCTTTTCCTTGAGCTTGCAGAAGATATTTCTGATGAGAAAAAAGCAACTTATAATGCACTCTTTGAAGAAAAGCTCTGCAAGGGTAATGTTTCCGTTGAACCTCTTATTAAAAGCGGTGCTTTAGGTCATCCCGAAGTTAGATTCCTCAAAAAAGGTACTTATGATGACTACCGCGAGATATTAAGAAAAAGAGGCGCAAATCTTAATCAGGTTAAACCTATTAAAGTTATTGATACTGATGAGAAGAGAGATTTCTTCTTCAATCACGTTGAGGGCTAATTATGAAGTTAGACTATAAAACAGAAGCCCTTTCTCTTAAAAGAAAAGGGTTAACTGATGAAAATGTTATTAAAGATTTAATTGCTTTTAAAGAAAAAAATCCTCAGTTACTAAAAAAGACCTTTCCATGCGAAATGTATGACAAAATCAATCTTATGTGCAGAAAATATATGGACAGACTGGCACGTTTTGAGGTCGATTATGATTTTTTAGTTGATGAAGAAGCTTTCAAAAATGTTGCGGTCTGCGCTCTTGAAAGTGCACCCTTCTTGCATTCTCAGGTTATAATGAACCCTATCACTCCGTATTGGCGTGTTGCAGATTATAATATAAATGAATTTGTTTTTGCAAAAGAGGTTGAGGACTTAGAAAAGGCTAAAAAAGAGTTTTTCTCCCGACAAATCTCCCTTAAAAGCAATATTCAGTTTAACATCGGTCTTTTCTATCACCAGGGCAAAACCTACATATTTTTTATATGGAACCACATGTGTATGGATGGTGGCGGTTTTAAGGCTTTCTGGAGTGATTTTTGCAAAGCTTATTCCGATTACACATTAAAGGGTAACTCCCCTCTTTGCTTCTCTGTTGGCTCGAGAAACTATGCAGAAGTTTATAAAGATATGGAACCCGCTTTCAGAAAGAAAGCAAAGAAGCAACTTGCCAACATTTCCCCTCGTGACAACCACCGTTTTCCCTTTGAAAACGATAATATTGAAAAAGGTGTTGTGATTGTTAGCAGAAAAATTGAAAAGGAATATTTTGATAAAGCGGTTGCTTACACAAAATCTCAAGGCGGAACGGTCAACGATTTGCTTGTTGCATCATATATTGATTCATTGAAAAAGGTTGCAGGCTTCAATAGTGAGGAGAGTATAAGCGTTTCCTGTGCAACGGATTTAAGGCGACATATAAAAGACCTGTCAACCATCGGCTATACTAATCACGTTTCTTTCAGTCATTGTGCAGTTGATAGAATGGGAAATGATTTAAAGGAAACAATTTCGATAGTCAGCAAAAAAACAAAAGAATTGAAAGCTGATGAATTTATGGGTCTTCACGGCATACCGCTTCTGAATTTTGCTTATAAATCTATGATTTATTTACAAGCTGAGCCCATAGTTAAGCTTTTTTATCGCAATCCTACTCTTTCAGTAAGTAACGTAGGCAAAATTGATACAACCGCTTTCTCTCTTGCAAATAATAAGCCATTCTCTGCATTTGTTGCAGGCGCGGCAAAGAATAAGCCTTGTGCAGTTATGACAGCTTTAAGTATAAACGGAGATTTAAGCGTTTCAATCTGCCTTAGAGGTAACAAAAAAGATGAAGAAATTCTTCAAAATTTCTTCACCGAATATGAAAAAAATTTAAAATCATTTTAAAAGTTATACCCCACACAAAAACCTTCAGATTTTTGTGCGGGGTATTTAATTTAATGGTTGTTTTTTTTCAAAAATTCATAAATACGTTTACTATTATTACTATCTCGGTATTCAAAATATTTTGGTGCATCTAATCTGTCTTTTTCATTTTCAACAAAACCATTATTCACAAAATGCTCAATATCTTTAAGCAAATCCTTTTCCTCTGTGGAACGATTACCAAAAAGACTTGTTTCCATATTAATATAAGAACCGTGTGCAACGGAATACTTATCATAGTCAAATTGATAGAAAAGAACCGGCTTGTCAAGATAATATACATCCCAGCAAACACTTGAATAGTCTGTAATTAGCATTGAGCACTTCATCATCAATTCATTGAGAGGCTCCTCACCAAAAGGAATATAAGAAATATTATCGCTTACCATATCCTTGAAGTTTTCAATATAACCTGCAAATTTGGGGTGAATATAGAAAACAACACGAGTTTTTCCCTCTTTAAGAATTCGTGAAAGTTCAGGGCTTTTGAGAAGTGAAGTATAGCGGTTATAGTAATCGCTTTGCATAAACTCTTCATCAGAAACATCTTCGAGCCAGGAACGCCAGGTTGGCATAACAAGAATGAACCTATCGTTTTTATCTTCTTTGTTTTTCAAAGCGTCCCATCTTGCAAATCCTGTGATTGGAGCAGTTTCTTCTGTATATAAAAGTTCATTAACAGCAATTTCCTGTTCCACCTTGCCTGTTGTAACAAAATAGGTCATTGGTGAAGAACCCATTTTGCCAAAAAGAGTGTGAACCTTTTTCAAAGCGGTAACACCATGCTGCAGAAACAGAATCGGCTTTCTGCCGATAGCATTAACAATAAAGCTGGGTGTGGAACGCCATTTATAAAGATGCGGCTTCGAATCTGATGCCACACAAATCTTCATGGCGGAGCAATACATCATATGCTTCATACTCATAAACTGAATTACATTTTTATCGTATTTTTTTACATTTTTGTAATCAGGTGAGCGTTTATCTATAACATAATAGATATTCTTTTTTTGAGCAGGTGTTAAGTTTTCCATACAGTACTTAAAGAAATAATAGCCGTTATCCTGAGAATAATTTGAAAATTTCTCATAAACAAGCCAAATTTTCTTTCTTCTCCATATACTTCCGAAGAAATAGTAAACAAGATAAACAAACACTTCTTTTAATTTTATTAAATTAGTGTCATACTCTCCTGCCTCTTTATAGCAAAAGCACAGAGTCCCCGCTTTTGTTAAATATGGGAAAATAAGATTTTTATTATTAATTCTGCAAATACAATTTAAAGCAATTAACTTATATTTAAGAAAAATTCTTTTCTTATACTCAAGCTTAATAAGTTGTTTAGTACCGTATTTTTCAACAACAGCTCTTATGTCCCAATAAATAGGCTTTAAAGGCATATCCTCTGTAAACTCAATATTTATTGTCAATAAAACCTTATTATTTATAACCTTAGTTTTAAATTTAACAGGGATTGTTATATCTTCAACCTTGGAACGATATTTTAAAACAACATCTGTAATTTTTGCAGAGGAATCTATAGGGAATGTTGCTGTAATTCTACATTTATTTCTACGCGTTTTAACAGATTTAATGTAACCATAGTCATAAGAAAGTTCAAGATATTCATCTTCGGATGAGAAACAAAGTGTCAGAGCATCTTCGAAATAATAAGGTAAAACTGCAATTTTAACATCAGTAACAGTTAAGTTATATAGCTCCGAAACCTCTTTAGCTCTTTGATTATCAGTTGCAAAAAGTTTTTTGAAATTATCCTTATAATAATCTGCAACAACTTTATATTCTTCTAAAATCGGTGTTTCATACTTTTCAGCCATATCAGACGATTTAATAGCTTTTGATATAAGAAGAACACATTTTTTACCTGTTGTTTTTGAACGAGCAACAATACCAACTTTTCTTTTTTCTTTATAATACACTTCATATTTTTCAATAAGCTCTTGTAAGGGTATAACAACAGAATCAGAGTTTTTATTGTTTTCAGGAATATCTAAAATATTTGTTATGGTTTGTTTATTAAGCAATGCTATATTTAGCAGTTCATATTCTGTATTATTAAAAGATACCTTTAAATCTTTCCCTTGCTTTTCAACAGATTCAACCTGAACATATTTAAAATCTGAAATATCAACATTACAATCCTTGTCAAAAGCTGAATAAGCCGTTATAAAGTTAGGGTCAACATTCAAATTAGGGAAAGTTCGCTTTACTTCGCGCAACTGTACATTTCTCAATGCACTTTTTATACCAAATTTGCAAAGCACTTCCTCAAGATAAGTTCTTGGAGTTGTTTTAGTAACAATAACGTATTTAAAATCGTTATTAAAATTATCGTGAAGAGTAGGACCAACAGCTTTTTTAAACCATCTGCGTTCAAAATAAACAACAGTGTTATCATCTGCAACTTTAGAAACTGTATTAAGGTCAGCAAAGGTTCTTAAAGCCTGAGGATAAAGAACTTTTAGGGGCTTCTTTGTATTTTCTGAATAATCCGTAACTATAAGGTCACCTTTATCCCCCTCAAACAAAAGCTTGAGAAGTTTTTTACTTATGTCAGGTGAATCATATTTAAAGAAAGTTTTAAAATATTCAGTACCCTCATAAGAATCAGTCATAAAACTTTCTGTTGCAAGAGTATGCGCAAATTCATCCACATCATAAATCTTTGTAAAGGGCAGAGTCGCAACATCCATATACATTCCGCGGTCATACATATATTCATCATAATCATACATAAACAATATAATTGGTTTTTTCGTTAATGAAAAATCAAAGAAAACTGATGAATAGTCTGTAATTAAAGCATCACAACAATTGAGGAAGGAATAATTATCAACGCCCTGCGGAAATGGTTTTATATGCTTATAATTATCTAAAGAAATTGAATTCTTTAATATAGGGTGGAAATTAACAAAGAAAATCTGGTTATCATTAAGCTTTTTATCAAGCTTTTTGAAAATATTAGCAACATTTTTTTCATAAACCTCAGTACTGATATCGGCGTTGCTTTTTCCTCTCCATGTAGGCATATAACCATAAACAGTCTTACCTTCAAGGCCTAATTTTTTCTTTAAATCTACACCACTTTGTCTATTAAAAAATATTTCATTTCTCGGATAACCCGCCATTACAACCTTTCCTGTGTAAAGAGGATTAAGGTTATAGCATTCCATCATAACATCCCGTGTAAAATCGTTGGGAAAAGTAATATAATCAGCCTGCAAAAAATTATGCTGAACATTATACATTGACTCAATGCCCAAACGCATATCCTTACCAAGTGTTTTCAAGGGTGTGCCATGCCAGGTCTGAATATACTTCTGCTCATCTCGTTTTATGAAATAAACCGGGAACGAACTGTTATTTATAAGGTATTCACTTGTTGCAAGAATTTTAGTGTACTTAAATGTCTCAACATCAATAAGTTCCACATCAAGACCGATATCCTCGATAAATTTCTGATGTCTTTCTTTATCAATTGTTCCGTAATAAATTTTATATTTATTAGGGTAAGATTTAATAATCTCCCTGACCAGCGCAAGGCTTGAATCGGAAATATTTGAACCGTGGAAGGACTCAACTAATATTGTATTAGGTTTTACTTTAAAGAACTTATAAAAATAAGCATAGAAAAACTTGCGTTTCGGTGCTTTAGTAAAAAACATTGTTTTACTTCTTCTGAGCATCCATTTAATTTTTCTGAAAACCAAGGTAATGTCCATAAAAAATCTCCATAGCTAAATTTTAATTTTTCCGCTATTAATCATTTGTGAGTGCTTTAATATATTTCTTAAAGAAAACTACACCATCTTTAAGAGAACTAATAGGAATTCTCTCGTTTGTTCCATGGGTTGTAAGAAGAAGAGCAGTATCCATAAGGAATGGTGAATAACGATAAATATTATCGCAAACATCTTCATAATTTCGGGCATCGGTACCACCCATAACAAGATATGGTGCAACAATTGCCTTGGGGTCCATTTCTTTACAGATTGCTCTTATAGCATTAAATGCTCTTGAATCTGTAGGAGAAATCTTTGAGGGATTTTTTCCGCTGACAAGCTTTACTTCTGCTTTAGGACCTGCATATTTTCTTATATGCTTTTCAACATCCTCAATCGTCTGACCGGGCATAATGCGGAAATTCACATTTACTGTTGCCTTTTGAGGTAAAACATTGGGTGCAGGGCTACCGTTTGCCATAGTAACCGCAGTTGTTGTTCTCATCATAGAAGCAACGGGAGGAATCTCAGAGCAAATCTTTGTAATAAGAGGTTTAAGAACGGGAAGATTTGACATAACACATCTTACAGGGTATGTAGTATTTTTTCCGATTTCATTGAAAAGTGAATAAAGCTGAGGAGTAAGCTCTGCTTTGAACTGATTGTTTTCTAATTTACAAACAATTTTTGAAAGCTCGCCCAATGCACTGTGCTTGGGTGGCTGTGAAGAGTGACCGCCTTTAGCATTTACAGAAATCTCAAAGTCAACATGACCTTTTTCTGCAATACCAACACCTGCAAGATGGCCGTCAATAACCTTATCTACCTTTGCTTCAAGGATTGCACCACCCTCGTCAAGGACACTGTCAAGTCTGATACCACGTTCTTTGAACCAACGCATCATACAATCAGCACCACAGATTTCTCCCTCTGCCATAACTTCTTCATTATGACCAAAGCAAAGGTAAACATCTCTTTCGGGAACATATCCTTCTTCAAGAAGTGTTTCAACTGCTTCACAAACGGCAATAAGGTGATTTTTCATATCAATTGCACCCCTGCCCCAAAGGAAGCCTTCTGCAACTTCTCCGCTATATGCAGGATATTTCCAATCTTCCTCAGTTCCGGGAGTAACAGGAACAACATCCTGATGGGCGAGAAGAGCAATAGGCTCTTTTTCAGGGTGCTCGCTCTTCCAATGATACATAAGGCTACGTGTTGAAATTATCTGCTTTTCAAGCTTTTCGTGCATAAGAGGATATGATTTCTCCAAGAAAGCATGAAACTCATCAAACGGAGCCCAATCAACAAGACTCTCATCTCTATTTGCAATTGTGGGAATTTTGATTGCATCGGAAAGATTTTTTGTAAATCTCTCGACATCTACCTCTTCATCCGCACCGTTATTTGCATTTTCAATTGGTTTAGCTTTATATGTTGTTGCAGCACGTACCATACTGACACCAACACCTGCTAAAATGGCAACACCTAAGCCTGTTTTAATAATTTTTGATTTTTTCATAGTTTTATTCTCCTATTTAAAGCATTAAAACTCAAACAAAGATATCTGGTCGCTATCAGGTAAATCACCGAAAGCACCGCAAGCTTTAAGAACTGCGACAGTTGACCTGCCTGCCCCTGAACGAACTTCAAAATCCTCAATTGAAGAAAACGCAGGACCACCATCGTCCTTTGCTTTTGCCAACTGCTCGGCAGCAGCATCACCAACACCACCGAGAGCTGAGAACGGCATTCTGATTTTACCATCTTCAGGCTCATAAGAATGAGCAGTGGATTTATAAATATCAATAGGTAAAAATTCTATACCACGAACCATTGCTTCATAAACAATCATCATAATTGTTTCTTTATCTTTTTCAGCATTGGAAGCCTCTTTCCCCTTATTTCTTATCATTTGAAGAAGGGTTTTAACTGCTTCTTTGCCCTTTGACATTGACTCTGCATCAACATCACCGCCACGAACGGTAAGGTAAGCACAATAATATTCAAGAGGCTTATAAACCTTGAACCAAGCAAGACGAAGAGATGCAATAATATATGCCGCTGCGTGTGCCTTAGGGAACATATACTGAATTTTTTTACAGGAGTCAATGTACCATTCGGGTACGTCGTGTTCTCTCATAAGGGCTTCCTGCTCGGGCTTCAGCTGTTTATTTTTCTTACGCACATCTTCCATAATATCAAAAGCCTGTTTCGGCTCAAGCCCTTTATGGAGAAGATAAACCATAATACTGTCACGAGTACCGATAACCTCGGAAATAGTGCATATACCATCACGGATTAAATCCTGTGCATTACCGAGCCACACAGCAGTACCATGGGAAAGACCTGCAATCTGAATAAGGTCAGCAAAGGTCTGAGGTTTAGCTTCAAGAAGCATTCCCTTTGTGAAATCAGTACCCATTTCGGGAATTGAAAGTGTACCTGTTGGCCATCCTAGCTCCTCTGCTGTAATACCGAGAGGCTCGGGCGAAGTACAAAGCTCATAAAGCTTTCTGTCACTGATATCAATGTCAAGAACATCAATGCCTGTTAAGTCTGTTAAATGCTTATAAATTGTGGGAACATCATGACCCAGCTCGTCAAGCTTTAACAATGTATCGTGCATTGAGTTAAAGTCAAAGTGAGTTGTAATAATATCTTTTGTTGCATCGTCAGCAGGTCTTTGAACAGGTGTAAAGTCCTCTACCTCATAGGTATTGGGAACAACAACCATACCACCGGGGTGCTGACCTGTTGTTCTCTTAACGCCTGTGCAACCTAAGGTAAGGCGGTCGATTTCGGCTTTTGTTACATTAAGACCTCGTTCTTCAACATATTTCTTAACAAAGCCATAAGCAGTTTTTTCTGCAACACCTGAAATTGTACCCGCTTTGAAAACGTAGGCCTTACCAAAAAGCTCTTCAGTGTATCTGTGAGACTGGCTCTGATATTCACCTGCAAAGTTAAGGTCAATATCAGGAGACTTATCACCAAAGAAACCGAGGAAGGTTTCAAATGGAATTTCGTGACCGTCACGGAATAAAGGTGTACCACATTCGGGGCAATTTTTCTCGGGTAAATCAAAGCCTGAACCTACCTCATTATGCAAGAAGAATTCGGAATATTTACAATTTGTGCAACGATAATGGGGTTGCAAGGGGTTAACCTCGGAAATACCTGCCATAATAGCAACAAAGGATGAACCAACTGAACCTCGCGAACCTACATAATAGCCGCATTCTTCTGAGTGCTTAACAAGAAGACGCGCAATCATATAAAGTCCTGCAAATCCGTTTTCAATAATGGATTTAAGCTCTTTTTCAAGTCGGTCTGCAACAACCTTGGGAACAGGGTCGCCATACCATTCCCTTGCTCTATCCCAGCAATGCTTTGTTAAATCCTCTTCCGCACCGGGAATAACCGGGTTGAAAGTACCGTCAGGAATGGGCAATATACCGGGTTCAATCATATCTGCAATATAATTGGTATTGGTAATAACAACCTCTTTTGCAGTTTCTTCGCCTAAATAAGCCAAATCTTCAAGCATTTCTGTTGTAGTTTTAAGATACAAAGGTGCCTGATTATCAGCATCAGAAAAGCCTTGACCAGCCTGAAGAATAGCTCTGTATTTAGCATCATTCTTATCAAGGAAGTGAACGTCACCTGTGGCAACAGTCTTTTTGCCCAATTCATCACCAAGGCTGATAATCATACGGTTGATATTTTCAATATCTGCATAGGAATTAATATTTTCATAATCCCCATCATTTTTTGTTATCATAAACTCATTGTTGCCCGTAGGCTGAATTTCAAGATAATCATAAAATGAAGCAATTTCAAGAAGTTTTTCTTTACTTTCCCCTGCTAAAATCGCACGATAAAGCTCGCCCGCCTCACAAGCACTACCGATAATAAGTCCCTCTCGCCTTTCTTCAATTAGGCTTTTGGGCATTCTTGGTTTTTTGTGAAAATATTCAATATTAGAAGCAGAAACAAGCTTATAAAGATTTTTAAGACCAACCTTATTTTTAACAAGGAGAATACAATGGTAATACTTGTCCGCCTTTATTTCTTCAGTGGTTTTCTTTGAGCCGTCAGAATTATAATCGTTAACAAGGTAGCATTCGCAACCGTAAATGATTTTGAAATCACTGCCTCTTGCGGTATTACAAGCTTCGGGGAATGCCTGAACGCAACCGTGGTCAGTAATAGCAATTGCCTTATGTCCCCATTTCATAGCTCTTTTAACAATGGATTTTGCGCTGCTCATAGCATCCATTGCGGACATATTGGTATGAAGATGAAGCTCAACCCTTTTTTCTTCTGCTTCATCAACAAAATCAACCTTCTGAATTGTTGAAACACAATTTGGACGGATCACAAAATCCTTTTTATAATCATCATAGCCGAGAACACCACGAACAAGAACGGTTACTCCATCCTTAAGCTGAGAATCAAGATATTCAAGCTGTTCTTTGGTATCAAAGAACTTGCAGCCGAATGAGCCCGTATTATCGGTTATGTTAAATTCAATAATATATCTCTTACCGTCTTTTGTTTCTCTTTTTTCGTATTTAAAAATATCGCCCCATACGAAAACTTGTCCGTCTTCGTAGGTAACATCTTCCATTGCTTTCGGCTTTTGATATTTAAAATTACCGATAATTGTCTTAACAGTATTAAAATCAAGAGGGACATCAGGGAAGTTTTCATACTGTGCCTGAGGGCGAAGAGTTTTATTTGAGGAGTCTATCTCTTGTTGCTTTTTTAAAAAATCCTCTTCATTTGCATCCTGACCAATAAACTCAACAGTTATTTCACGGTTGAAATGTGTTTTTATATATTCCTGAAGGAATTTATCTGCACCTGCATTAACACATATATCTCTACCACTTTTAAGGAAATTAACTGTAAAAATATTATCAACAAAAGTTGTGTCAATATTGTCAAGAAAACCATTTGTCTGAGGAACATTTACCCTCATAACCTTTAAAAGCATAGGGAAACAACTTTCAGTCAATGCCTCAGGGGGTAAAATATATTCAAACTCAACAACTTTAAATCGCAAAGCAGTTTTTATTTCATTTGCAACTGCTTTAAGACACATAATATTTTGAAAAGCATCAATATGTAAAAGAGCTTTCATTGTCATGGTATCTCTATTTATTTCTAAATCGGTGAAATTTGTATTATTCAGCATTTGACGATACTTTTCAGTAGCAATATATTCACCGAATATTTCCAAAAAATTATTCATCATATTTTATCAATTTCCTCAAGAAGCTCTTTGAGAACATTTTCTTCTGAAACCTTTCTAAGAATTTCGCCTTTTTTAAAGAGTACGGCGCAACCGTCCCCTCCTGCTATACCGATATCGGCTTCTTTAGCCTCACCGGGTCCGTTAACAACGCAACCCATAACAGCAATTTTAATAGGCTTTTTAATACCTCTGACCGCATTTTCCACTTGATTTGCAAGGGAAACAAGGTCTATTTTTGTTCGTCCGCAAGTGGGACAAGAAACTATCTGAGGTGTTTCAACTCTTACATTAACCGCTTTAAGAATATCTTTTGCAGCGTAAATTTCTTTAACCGGGTCATCTGTAATGGAAACTCTGATTGTATCACCGATGCCTTTAAGCAGAAGCGAACCGATGCCGATTGAGGATTTAATAAGAGAACTTCTCTCTGTTCCTGCTTCGGTAACTCCAAGATGCAAGGGATAATCGCATCTATTGGCAACAAGAGAATAAGCCTGAACCATATTACCAACGTCAGAGGATTTAATTGAAATAACTGTGTTGTAAAAATCGCAATCCTCTAAAAGCTTAACATGACGGAATGCACTTTCAACCATAGCTTCGGGTGTTGCACCGCCGAATTTTTCCAACAAATCTTTTTCAACTGAACCTGAGTTAACACCAATTCTTATTGGAACATTTTTGAGCTGACAAGCATCTGCAACTGCAAAAACCTTTTCTGCAGAGCCGATGTTGCCGGGATTAATTCTTATTTTATCAACCCCTGCATTAAGTGATTCAAGGGCAAGCTTATAATCAAAATGAATATCGGCAACAAGAGGAATTTTGCTATGCTCTTTAAGTTTACCGAGCACCTTAACAGCCTCCATATCAGGAACTGCCATACGAACAATTTCACAACCTGCTTCTTCAAGAGCCTTAAGCTGCTTTAAATTCCCATCAAAATCACTTGCAGGTGCATTGAGCATTGACTGAATAGCAATAGGTGCATCGCCACCTATTTTAATATTACCAACTTTAACTTGTCTTGAATTTCTTCTGTTCATTTTAAATCACCTAAATTTAAAATTGTTTAATAACATCATTAACTGAAATCACTGCCATTAATATGAGAAGTAGTATAAGTCCCACTGTGTGAACTATGCCCTCTTTTTTAGCAGGAATTGGCTTTCTTCTTATCATTTCAATAAGTATAAAGAACAATCTGCCACCATCAAGTGCAGGTAAGGGAAGAAGGTTAAACATACCCACATTAATTGTTATCATTGAAAGAAAATTAAGAGCTGTAAGAATTTTATCTTTAAACTCTTCGGGCTCAGCAGTAGATTCTGCAATAGCGGAAATTGTACCGATGGGGCCTGAAACATCCTTCATTCCGTATTTGCCTGTTACCATATCAACAAGGCTTAAACGAACCATCTGAACAATTGATGCGGAGTCAAGAACGGCATTTTTAAGAACATTCAAGGGATTCGGCTCTTCACCTACAATATAGAAATCCTGTTGAACATACATCCTGCCCTCAAACTCAAACTGTTTGAATTCAACATCTTTAACGAGCACCTTTTCACCATTACGAACAACAGTAATATCAAGCTTATTATCGGTATCACGAACCATATTAAAAGAAACACCCTGAGATGAATAAACATTGGTGTTGTTGATTTTAATAATTTCATCCCCTGCTTTAAGACCACTTTTATCACTTACGGAATTTTCCATAAAGCTGTGAATCTGACGAGTGCCTACAAGGTCACCGCATGAAAGGCAGATACCAACAACCACAACACCTAAAATAAGATTAAGTATTGCGCCCGCGGCAACAATAATAAATCTTTGCCATGCAGGTTTATTATTAAATGCTCGAGGATTTTCGCTATCCTCATCCTCACCTTCCATACTTACAAAGCCACCAATGGGTAAAAGGCGCAAGGCATAGGTTGTTTCGCCTTTTTTCTTTTTCAAAATCTTTGGACCCATACCGAGAGAAAACTCGTTTATCTGAACATCAAAAAGCTTAGCAAATGAAAAATGACCGAATTCGTGAATGGCAATAATTACGCCAAAAAGAAAAATCGCAAGTAAAAACGGCCATACACTGCTCCAGAGTGCGCCAATATCAAAATTTTCTATGGTTAACACCTCTTAAAATGAAATAAAAAACAAATTAAACTTTTGCTAATTCTCTTACCTTTTCTCTCATTAAAGCATCAGTATCAAAAACATCCTGCAAGGTAAAATCCTGCTTTTTGAGAGTATATTCAGATGCCTGAGAAATAAGCTCGGGAATCTGCAAAAATGATACTTTACCCTGTCTGAAAAGAAGATTTGCTTCTTCATTTGCACAGTTTACTGCGGCGGGGTAAAGTCCGCCTTTTGTAATTGCATCTCGGCAAATATTCATACAAGGGAAGTTTTCGTAATCCGGCTTATAGAAAGAAAGGGTTCCAACCTCCCACAAATCAAGCTGCTTTTCAGGTGATTCATAACGTTCAGGATAGGTTATTGCAAACTGAATGGGTAATCTCATATCAGGATGACCTAACTGAGCAATAACAGAGTTATCATCATATTCAATAAGAGAATGAACAATGCTTTCTCTGTGAACAACAATATCAATCATATCCGGGCTTACATCAAAAAGCCATACCGCTTCAATAAGCTCAAGACCTTTATTAAACATTGTTGCACTATCAATTGTAATTTTTTGCCCCATACTCCAGCTTGGATGCTTCAAAGCATCTGCCAAAGTAACATTTTGAAGTTCTTCTTTAGTTTTGCCAAAGAAAGGACCACCCGATGCAGTAAGGATAATTCTTTTAAGTGCTTTATTTGACGGTGCACCTAAAAGGCATTGAAAAATCGCAGAATGCTCACTATCAACGGGCAAAATTGAAACATTATTCTTTCTTGCCGCTTCTGTTACAAGGTGACCACCTGCAACAAGCGTTTCTTTATTAGCAAGTGCAATTGTTTTACCTGCATTAACTGCGTCAAGAGTAGGTTTAAGACCTGCCATACCAACAACGGAGTTAAGAGTAATATCTCCCTTTGCCTCTGCACCGCAGAAGCAAACGCCATCCATACCGCTTAAAACAGTTACATCCATATCTGCAACCCTTATTTTCAAGTCTTTTGCGGCTTTTTCATCCACAAGAGCGGCATATTGGGGTTTAAATTCACGAATTTGTTTTTCAATACCGTCAACGTCAGAAAATGCGGCAAGAGCCTCGATTTTATAACCGTGGGCCCTTGCAACATCTAATGTCTGAATACCTATTGAACCTGTTGAACCTAATAAATTAATAGTTTTCATAATCAAATAAATTAAAAAGCATTAATGAAATATATTGCGGAATAAAGAACAGGCATTACAAACAACGCACTGTCAAAACGGTCCATAATACCACCGTGACCGGGAAGAAGCTTGCCGAAGTCTTTAATTCCGAAATTACGTTTAATTGTGGAAGCGGCAAGGTCGCCGAACATACTGATAACCGAGAGAACAACGCTCAATATTGCAACAGTTATGTAAGAGAGAATTGATTCCCCCTCGAAGAAGAACTTCTTGAAAACGAAAAGAAGCAACAAGTTAAGGAGAATTGCCCCGACTACACCGCCAACGGCACCCTCAACAGATTTTTTAGGGCTGATTTTCGGGCAAAGCTTATGCTTACCAAAATGAATACCAAACTGCTGAGCCATAATGTCTGTGCACCATGCCATAGCAAATGGAAGAAGCACAACCACCATGCCTTCTTCGGCAAGAATGAGAATCTTCATAACCGAAGAAAGAAGT
>JAZNTA010000203.1:0-2292 GCA_045591525.1 Acutalibacteraceae bacterium
AAAAGGCATCGCTCGAAGACAACGTTATCGACAAGATGGTTGAAATTGCTGACATAACAAACGCATTGCCCGAACTTCTTGAAGTTGTTCCTGAGGCTGTTAAGTATAGCTTTACAACATATCTTAAAAACTGGGATTATATGATTCAGGATATTTACGACCTTAATCCCGATGTAACACTTCTTGTTATCGGTATGTATGATACAAGTGCAAGACTTGAAGAAGACCTTGCAGAGAGCAAAACTGCATACATCAAACACGGAATTGCAAAGCTTATTATAAGTACTGCAAACAAGCCTATGATTGAGGCTGCAGAAAAGTTCGGTTATATCTATGTTGACACAAACGGTACACTTTTTGAAACAAATCATCCGACTGTGGAGGGTCACAGATACATTGCAGACAGAATTCTTGAAGCTCTTCCCGACGCAAGATTCCCTTATACAGATGTCAGCATAAGATCGCCTTATTACAAAGCTGTTGAACATATGTATTTAAACGGTATTATGAGAGGCACAAGCGAGACAACTTTCAGTCCTGACAAAGCTCTTACAAAAGCTGATCTTTCAGAAGCAATTAATAAAATCACCGGTAAGGGTGAAATTACCGACAGTAAAGACGAAGTAACAACACTGGAATTTGGAGCCGCACTCTTCAAAAACTCTGAAAAATCAGATATAATGAGCTTTTTTAAAGTGCTGAAGTTTACCTTGGAAACTATTATCTCAGACTTTGGAAAAATAACCAGAGCAGAGGCTGCTCAAAAACTTTCAGAGTATATTAAACTTTAACAGCCAGAGCCGAATGCAGGGAAATCTGCATTTGGCTCTGATTTGGTCTTCAGCAAAGACACAACCCCCGGTTCAACCGGGGGAATAAAAAAGCTTTAGTAAAAACAAAACGTGGCGAGCAATGGCAAGCCACAAAAACGTAGAAAAAAGATTAACCTCCAAGTATAATAGAAATGGTTTGACAGCCGCATTACTAAAATACAAGGAGGTTAAAAACATGTTCAAAAAAGATGGTAACAACGAAATAAAAACATTATCACACTCAACATACAGGTGTCAGTATCATATAGTGTTTGCACCTAAATACAGGAGACAAGAAATATACGGAAAACTGAAAAAAGATATTGGCGAAATAATAAGAGAATTGTGTGGGCAAAAAGGTGTAGAAATAATAGAGGCAGAAGCTTGCAAGGATCATATACACCTTTTAGTGTCGATACCACCTTATTTAAGTGTAGCACAATTTATGGGATATCTCAAGGGTAAAAGTACATTAATGATTTTCGACCGACATGCGAATTTAAAATACAAGTATGGAAATAGACACTTTTGGTGTAGAGGATACTATGTAGATACAGTCGGTCGAAACAAGAAAGTGATAGAAAAGTATATAAAAAATCAATTAGAAGAACATTTTGCAAATGACCAAATATCACTCAAAGAGTACATAGACCCGTTTACGGGTAACAAGAATAAATAAGCAAAAATAAACAGCCGCACGAGAGCGGCTGCTTGAAATAGTAATGCGATGTCAACCTCTGTGCCGACTTTTAGTCGGCGAGCCAGCAGGCGGCCCTTATAGGGCCTGTGCAAACCACCAGTTCAACTGGTGGTTATGATTTTGTGCTCTGCCGGAGTTGACTTTATTTTTTTTGGATGTTATAATGACTATTAGTTAGTTAATGCTAACCCTGATGATAAAAGATAAGAAAAGGAGGATATTATGGGACAGTATAATGTTACCGGTATGACCTGCGCCGCCTGCAGTGCAAGAGTTGAAAAAGCAGTAAATAAGGTGCCCGGTGTCACCTCCTGTGCAGTAAGCCTTCTGACTTCATCTATGTCAGTTGAAGGAACAGCTTCTGAAAAGGATATAATAAAAGCCGTAACAGATGCAGGTTACGGTGCATCGGTAAAAGGAGAAGAACCGACAAGAGCTTCTTTGGAAAAGAACAGCGGCGACACCGCAAATAAAGAGGAAAAATCGCTTAAGAGAAGCCTTCTTCTTTCTGTGGCAGTTCTTCTTGTTCTTATGTACTTCTCCATGGGTCATATGATGTTTTCCTTTCCCGTTCCTTCATTCTTCGATGGAAATCCCATTGGCCTCGGAATCCTTCAGATGCTTCTTGCTCTTACAGTTATGATAATCAATAAACGCTTCTTTATAAGCGGACTTAAGGGCATTAAGAATAAATCTCCCAATATGGACACCCTTGTTGCAATGGGCTCGGGCGTTTCATTTTTATATTCACTCGCAATGCTTTTCGGTATGACCGTATAT
>JAZNTA010000204.1:0-1893 GCA_045591525.1 Acutalibacteraceae bacterium
TTATGCAGAATACTATTCGGTTGAACTTTCCGAAAAAGTTACACGAGGTATGACCGAGAATGCGCTAAAATGTAAATTTAATGGCGGTACAGTCCCTATCGGCTATGTTATTAACAAGGACCAAATGTTTGAGGTGGATCCTGTTAAAGCACCCTATGTGTTTGCTGCTTTCCAAGCATACGCGGATGGTAAAACAATAAAAGAGGTTGTGGAAATGTTAAATGCAAAAGGTGTTACCACTTCTCACGGAACGAAAATAACCATTAATATCGTAACGGATATGCTGAAAAACCGAAGGTATATCGGTGAATACAAGTTCCGAGATATTGTTAATAAAGACGGTATACCGAGGATAGTCCCCCAAGCGTTATTTGACAAGGTGCAGCGTGAGCGTGCGAAGAATAAGAGAGCAACAGCAAGACATAAAGCCGAAGATGATTACTTACTGACAACAAAGCTGTTTTGCGGTAAATGCGGTGTATATATGACCGGTGAAAGCGGAACCGCACGAAACGGTACAGTTCACCGATATTACAAATGCAACAACGCAAAGTACAAACACACTTGTGATAAAAAGACGGTTAAAAAAGAATGGATTGAAGACATTGTTGTTAAGCACACTCATGAGATGATGATTGATGATAATGTAATTGAGGATATTGCAAGTATTGTGTTTAGAAACGCAAAGAAAGAAAATCCAGCAATACAACTACTTAAGCAACGGCTTAGTGAAACAGAGAACGCACTGAACAATCTACTTAGAGCAATAGAAGAAGGAATTATAACTTCAACCACAAAACAAAGAATGATTGAGTTGGAGCAGACTAGAGATGAGATTAAATTAAAACTCATCAAGGAAGAAATGAAGAAGCCCACCATCACGAAAGAGGGCTTAGTATTATGGCTCAGGCATATTCAGAACATGAGCTTAGAAACGAAGGAACACAAACAGAGACTGATTGACATTTTTGTAAACGCCGTATATCTTTACGACGACAAATTGGTCATAACATTTAATTATAAGGAAGCAAGCAAAACCGTCACTCTAAAAGAGGTAAACGGTTCGATTATAGAATGCTCAGGTGCACCAAAAAATACACACTCGTTTGAGTGTGTATTTTTTTATCCATTGCGAAAGCAATGGTATATCATCACGCGTCAGCGTGAATATCATCAAAAGGCGGCGCACCGCCTTTGTATCTCATCACGCTTTAGCGTGTATCAGAAACCTTTCGCAATGATGATATACAAAACTAAAGTTTTGATGATATGCAATTCCTACGGAATTGATGATATACAATGCTTCGCATTGATTTGTCGGAGCTTTTATGCTATAATATACTAAAGGCGGTGAATTGTCTTGAAAATTAAAAAATATATTTTTATTCCAATATTAGTTGTATTATGTATAATTCTTTATGCTGTTTTTGCAAGGCCTGCTATTGAAACACACACTTGGGTGTTATCTATGGCACAAAAAGCAGAGCCGTTTTCTGTGGTAGCACATAAAACCGGATATGATTTTTCTGATGATGACAGTAATCTTTTTGCATTTTCTAAAGAAATAGAACTCACCTGTACAGCAAAAGACGGTAAACTTACTATAAGCGATAGAACGAATGGGAAAACCTATGAAGGCACCTACAAAGTCACTTCTTGGGGGAGGTTTGTAGGACAAAGTTATGCTGTGGTTATAGATGGAAAAGACGGCACTGCAAAAATAAGTTCAAAATTTAATCGTACTTTATTTATATCGGTTGGGGGTTATTATTTAAATTTTGAAATTCAATAATTTGTAAAAATCCTCGGTTTTCACCCAGTTCTTTTTCGGACACGAATGACAAAAAACTCTCGTTCTTAGGAACGAGAGTTTTTTTATCCATTGCGAAAGCA
>JAZNTA010000205.1:0-1509 GCA_045591525.1 Acutalibacteraceae bacterium
TGATATGCACCCAAAAAAGGTGACAGTTAAAAAAGTCACTGGTGTCAAATTAGTGACACTTTTTATTTTAATTTTAGCTGTAACACAGCATATTCATTGAACTGTAGACATTTTTGTAACAGAATAATTTTATCTGTGCCAAAAATGTTACAGATTTAATGATTTCAAATATTCTGATTTCTGTCAATCTTTTATGACCATCAGATAAGTTCCTTTTGGATTCTGTTCCCTAAATTGCACCGGTGATAAACCTCCAAGGGATTTTTTAGGTCTTTCATTATTGTAATATTCAATGAAAGGTCCAATTTCTGCCACAACATCATCAATAGGAATTTGTCTGTTTTTGAACTTTGATTTTCCAAATTTGTTGTAAAGGCATTCAGTTTTTAATATTCCGTTTGCACTTTCCATCGCTGCATTGTCCCAACAAATTCCTCTTGCAGAACAACTCTGTATCATTCCAACTTCTTTTATCTTTTCCTTAAATCTTGGTGAAAGATAAGTTGAACCCTGGTCTGTGTGAAAAATTGCACCTTCTAGATTTCTTTCTGCTGCTAACAAATCTAAAGTTTCTTCGCATAGTTGTTCATCAGGATGATCTGAAATTTTCCACGCTACAATTTCTGCATTGAACAAATCCTCTATCAAACTCAAATACTTCACACATTCCTTTCCAAAAAGATATGTAAGGTCTGAAACATACTTTTTATCACTTTCTAGGGCGAAAAAATTGCGTTTTAGAAGATTTTCAGGGACTTCTTCCTTGTTTTTCCTCATTCTGTTATATTCTTCTGGTGTAAAACGCTTCCTTCGCACTGTTGAAAGCAGAGCATTTTCTTTCATAAGCTTAAGAACTTTCTTTCCGCTTATGTTTATTTTGAACTTTTGCCTTACTAAATCTGTCATCGGTCTATATCCAATTCCATAATTGCGGCTGATTTGTTTTTCTTTTATGAATCTAAGGATTTCTTCGTCTTCTGGTTTTTCAGTTTGTTTCAGAAAATCGTAGTAATTTTTACGATTGATGTTTGCAATTCTGCAGTAAACTGTTAGTTTTCCTCCTTTTTGTTCTGCTGCTTGTCTGATTGCATTGTATCGTTTTTTTTTGATACTTCATTAATCTTAAGTCCACATTCTTCTGCGAGGGCTTCATAATATGCAACTTTCTGCTTCAAATATTTTATCTGTTTTATAAGTTCCTTTGGATTTTCTTCTTTTTCTTCCATTGCTTCCTCACCAAGAAAATAATTCAATTTTCCTTCTGAAGCTATTTTAGCAATTTCTAGACATTTGTTCACGAAATAATTTCTGGTATGCATCCATCCTCTAACTGTGGATTCTCCGACTCCATACCTTCGTGCTATTTCTCTTTTACTCACTTTTCTTACTTCATAATCAATTATTGCATTGATTCTTACTTCGACTGGTACACTTCCGCTTTCCATTTTTTTTCCTCCAAAAATGTCACCTTTTTGGCACCAGTCGATTTTTTATGTGTTACTTTTTTGG
>JAZNTA010000206.1:0-1591 GCA_045591525.1 Acutalibacteraceae bacterium
TTCTTCGATAAACTTAACAATATCAGCAACAGTTCTAATACTTTCAAGCTCCTCATCGGAGATTTCCAAATCAAATTCATCCTCGAGAGTCATAACAAGGTCTGCAAGGTCAATACTGTCAGCACCAAGGTCTTCAAGAAGGACAGATTCCATAGTAACAGCATCTTCTTCCATCTCAAGCTGGTCACAAATAATTGCACGAACTTTTTCGAATACCATATTCACACCTCCGTTCAAACGACGATAACTATACATTATCTTTTTTCTCATAATATAGTAAGTTTTTTTATCCGATTTGTCAACACTTTTATTATATTTTTATGAATTCTTCCAAAGTTGTAAAGTCAACTCCCTTTACATTTTTCACCAAATCATAAAAAGTTTTACAAATTTCAACGCATCCGTTTCGGGTATCGCTTTCCGTATTAAACGGCATAACAGGGTCGTGAACTGACAAACGAAGCAAGAACCAACCGTTTCTTTTTTCATCCTTAAAAGAAACTCTGACACCTTCATAATTATCAGGTGCTAAAATCATTTCATCGTTGTTTTCTGCAATAACCTTTATATCTTCAATAAGCTTTTCACCAATTTCTCTGAAATTATCTTCAGTAATATTAAAACGAAGTTCTTTTTCTTCAAGAGGTTTTTTTAGTGTTGAAATGCAATCACCGATTTTCTTATTCTCTTTACGGAGCACTGCAGCCTTAATTATAATTTTTGTAACGAGATATGCACCGTCATCAAGATAGTAATTCTCTTTAAACGCAGCATGACCTGATGTTTCAATAGCAAGCGGTGTATTTTCACCGAGATTTGTACGACGGATAGCCTCATCAATTACATTTTTATATCCTCGTTTAAAACGGATATGCTTACCACCAAGCGTATCTTCAATAAACTCACGAAGTCCGTCACTCGTAACGGAATCAGTAACAATACTGCCACCTTCATTACCTTCAAGTGCGATTACAGAAGCCAATGCAACGATAGCATTTCTGTTGATTTCCTCACCTTTTTCGTCAACACATGATGCACGGTCAACATCCGTATCAAAAATCACACCTAAATCACAATTATTCTCCACAGTTACTTTACGGATAAATTCCATAGCAACCTTATTTTCAGGATTCGGAATGTGATTCGGAAACATTCCGTCAGGCTCTAAAAACTGACTTGCAGACACATCTGCACCCAAAGGCTCTAAAACCTCAGTTGCGTAAAATCCACCGACACCGTTACCTGCATCAACTGCAATCTTGAAGCCTTCAAGAGGCTTTTCATAGTTTTCTGAGTTCACACCTTGCTTAATCATATTGCGAAGAATCTCTGCATATTCGCAAATGTAATCAATTTCTGTGACTGTTCCACTTTTTTCTGCAATTTCGCAAGGTTCTGTTTCTGCATATCCAAGAATTTCTTTTAACTCATCACCAGACAAACCACCGTCACGGGTAAAGAATTTAAGTCCGTTTCTGTCATAAGGATGATGACTTGCAGTAATCTGAATTGCACCATCACAATTTCTTGTTACAGTTGTCATAAACATAGCTGGTGTTGAACATTATGAGCAGTTAAGCACATTTACACC
>JAZNTA010000207.1:0-1759 GCA_045591525.1 Acutalibacteraceae bacterium
CATGCCTGACGGCGTATGAAGCGGCACTGCGTGCCATGAAGCGCACCTTCGGTGTATGAAGATATTATGAGAGACACAAGAGGTCTTTCATTTTTTATGTCTAAAAACAAAAAGTGGTTTGCCTCTTGATAAAAACGGATTTATGTTAATCCAAGAACAACGAAGTCGCATAGTACGCTTCAAAAATCAGGAGGACAAACCATGAATAATGTATCACAGAAACAGGAAAAAATCTACTTCGGATTGGACATCTCACAAAAAACAATTGAAATTTTTGCTTTGAAGGGTGAAAAAGGCGTATCTTTTGGCAAAATCCCCAACAATCAAGAGAGTTTAACTGAATTCTTTGCTCAAATTCCGGCAAAACCAGAAACAATAACCGTTGTCCTTGAAACCGGTACTCATTCTGCTTGGATCAACCGTTTGCTTGAATCACGTGGCTATGAGGTTATTGTCGCACATGCACGGGATTTGGCATTCATTTACAAAGGTGATAAAAAAAGTGATCGTATTGATGCTGAAAAGTTGGCACGAATGGCTCGTGCAGATAAAAAGTTACTGCATCCAATCAAAGTAATAGATAAAAAAAGACAAGAAGATTTACTGGCAATAAAAGCACGCGATTTACTTGTTAAGCAAAGAACAGGTATCGTTAATGCTATTCGAGGGTTCCTCCGCAGTATGGGAATAGATGACAGCACATACAGTCACGAAGTAATAAATGATATTTATTCTGAATTACCTAAAGAAATACAGGAAAACTTGCGTGGTTTATTTTCAGCATTGACTGCCATTGACAATAACATCAAAGAATATGATAAACGAATCAGAAAAATTGCAAAGGATTATCCTGAAACAAAAATATTGCAGCAAATCAAAGGAGTTGGTCCATTGATTGCATTAAGTTTTGTTTTAATAATTGGAGATCCACATCGATTCAGTTCCCGTGAATGCAGTTCCTATGTCGGGTTAGTACCTAAATGTGATCAATCCGGCGAAGTTGATAAACAGCTGGGAATATCCAAATGTGGCAACAAACTTTTGAGAAGGTTACTTGTACAGGGAGCGCAGTATATCATGGGACCATTCGGAGAAGATTGTGATCTGCATGATTTCGGCAATCGAATTGCTCAAAGAGGGGGAAGTATTGCCCGGAATAAAGCGAAAGTTGCCGTTGCCCGCAAGTTGGCTATTACGATGCTGGCGTTGTGGAAAAATCCGGATGTGGCATACGATCCGCATTTCAAAAACAACAGAAAAAGAAAATCCGCGTAAAAAATAATACAAAAAATAACAAACTCAAAAAACAGAAAAAAGAAATCAATAGAAGACGGTTTTTAAGGAATTGCTTTTTGTCCAGTCTTGATGATCTCGATTCAGAGCTGAATCCGATATTGCCAATATCACAAAAAAAGATTGTAGTCAAGATAGAAGACATCTGGACGGACATTTATCAGGCGTCGCTTCAGGCAGAAGCATTACAGAACGCGAATAGGAGCAAGACAAAAGCACACCTTTTTGAATCATCTTTTGCTGATTATCAACTTTTTTACGATTTTTTTGCAAACAACACTTGAAATTTAGTCTCTCATAGGAGCTCTGAAAGAGCGTCAGAAGAAAAAAAACATATCTTGCTGTATTCTGCCGCCCATTCAGGGCTTGATTTTTGGGGCAATCCACCCGGGGCTGCGTCCTCTTTCAGAGGACTTACCACCGGTCTATGAACCTCTGCGGGGCTTTCAGCCCCTCTTGCCCCTCC
>JAZNTA010000208.1:0-2602 GCA_045591525.1 Acutalibacteraceae bacterium
AGTATACTTGTATTCCTTTACCACAAATAAAGTAATCCCCATAGATTTAAAAAACTCTTTTTTGAGAATGTCCTTCTTGGCCTTTTTCTTATGTGAAAAATAGCCGTTATATTCGATACCAATATTTTTTGATGGAATGAATATGTCGATTTCTCGATTCTCAAATATATGTCTGTTTACCGTATCCGGAAACGCTTGCTTAAGATAAAAATAAATTGCTTGCTCTGGAAAAGATGTTTGACTTTGCTGTGCGCAAATAGGACAGCCTTGCCTATTGCTTCGCTGTTGGACAGACATCAAATAATCGTCATGTCCAAGGGGACAAACCCAATAAACTTTTTTCTTTGAATATTTTGTAACCTCAGTCGGTTTTATAATGTTTTTGTTACTCCATTCAGCAGCCAAATCGGGGGATTGTGACTGTAAATCGTTATATCCGGCAAGAACTTTTTGCCCTGCACAGTAAGGACAACCAACATCTTTACGCGTTCGGTTGTTTATATAAGACTCATATTCGCCGCCGCAGTTTTTACATTTCCACCAGACCTTCTTGTTGCTTGCAAATGTAACTGTCGCAGGAGTAAGATCGCCATTTCTTTTATAATTCCATTCGGCCGCAACTTGGGGGTAAAAAGTTGCAAGATCGTTATATCCTTTTAGTACTTTTTTGCCTGCACAATAAGAGCATCCGTTTCCACTAACTCTGTTTTTAATTTGAGCTTCATAAGAGTGTCCTTTTTGACATTTCCACCAAACCTTTTTCTTACTTCCACAAGTGAGAAAAATAGGGTCAAATCCAAATTCATTATTCTTTTCCCAATCCCACTCTGCCATCAGTTCAGCATTATCAATTACAAATTCTTTTTCCTTTTTGACTGCCATCTTATACCCCCCTTCTTTTACAATGTTTTTCTATCTATTTTTTAGAAAATCTTCAGCTTCATTTATCCCTTTTTGTATTTCTGCTTTAGTGCGATAATCAAGCGGTACCCATGTATTCATTTCATAAACAAATACAGGCATCCGGACACTCGCAATATCATCATAATTACAGTTTGCAAAATTAGTTATATCAACACCTTTATATTCTAAATCCTCCGTAGGATTAAAATATAATATAAAGCCGAGAGGAAAGGTTGATATTTCGCTTGAAATAGAGAAAGTGTTATTCTCGATTTTCATAACGCTTGATAACCCATTTAATTTGTGCAAGCTACTTTTGGTAACATACATGCAAACCTTAAATTTCTTGCTATCTAAACCGCTTGCGTTTTTATCGAGAACAAATCTTCTAAGTTCATCAACCAATTTTGATGCTTGATATAAACTCTTTTTAGACTCAATCATCATTTGCACGAGCGGGTTATCCTGCAAAGATATTTCTTGTTCTGCCATATTATAAGCTCGTAAAGACTCTTGATTATTTACCGAACAAAACATACAAATAACCTGTTTAATAAAACGCAAAGGATACATCTCTTTTATTTCAATGCACTGGGGAAAATCGGCTGATGTTATCTGTGCCAGAGCTTCAACAAAAATGTGAGAAATCTTTTTATATTCCTTTACATACCATACGCCTGCCGTGCTATTACACACAGAACATAACGAATATTTTCCCATACCTCTTTGTAAATTGTCGTAAGGTAAATGCTTCAAATCCCAAGGAACGGTAGTCTTTCCGATAAAATCTTTTCCGGAAACAGCCCTCGCAGAGAATTTATTAAATGCTGATCTTGGAGGAATGTGCTCGAATGATAAATCATCAAAGTATTCACCGCATAACGCACAAAATCCTGGATGCTTTTTCGCCATATTTTCCTCCTCGACTTAGTTTATAATAATTAAATCACATTTTATTATTTCTTTCAATTCCTACAGAAAATGTCATAAAATTGTTTCAATGCATTCAATATAGGAGTTGAAAATATGAGAACTTACACGCAAGAAGAAAAACAAGCGATCATTGACCGTGTTATATCCGGTGAACCGTCGGCACATATCCTTGCTGACACCGGTATCCCCAAAAGTACATTTTACAGTTGGTTACGCATTTACCGAGAGGAACAAAACGCTACCAATAGGAGAACCGTGGATATCCGCAATTTCCATTTGCTCGAAAACAAGGTCGCACGTTTGGAGAGTATCGTTGAAATTTTGAAATCCGCGACTTGCACGCCGAAGTCACCATTAAAGCAGAGGTTGTATGCCGCCGAACAACTTTACGGGAAATATAGCGTACACGTGATCTGTGATGCGTTTGACATTCCCCGAGGAACATTTTATAACCACGTTCTCCGCAACAAGAAAGACAACACGTGGTATGCGAAACGTCGGGAAGAACTACGGCTTCGCATACAGGAGATTTACGACGAAAGCAATCAGATCTTCGGTGCCGCTAAAATTGCGGCAGTTATGAAAAGCGAAGGATTCAAGGTCAGCAACGAAATGGTGCGCACGCTTATGCGTGATATGGGATTGGACAGCATTCGTCAGTCGGCGAAGAAATTATACGAGGACGAAGGGCGCAAGTATAAAAATCACCTGAACCAAGAGTTTGACACGTGCAAGCCCAATGAAGTGTGGGTTAGTGACGTTACGT
>JAZNTA010000209.1:0-41779 GCA_045591525.1 Acutalibacteraceae bacterium
GTTGTCCTGCAGATGCTTGAGGTTCTGAATTCCGACGAAACGCTTGACTGCGTTGCGGCGTACCAGGCAAAGCGGCGCGAGGGACGTGCCATGTCATTTGTCAAGCGCGGCTTCTATAAGCTCATCAACGGCATATCCGACGTTGATTTTATAAACGGAGCTTCGGATTTCCGTCTTATGCGCCGCGGCATGGTGGATGCTGTTCTTTCCATGAGCGAATACCACCGTTTTTCAAAGGGAATATTCAGCTACGTCGGATTTAATACCCGATTCATACCTTACAAGGTAGAGGCTCGCGAGGTCGGAAAAACAAAGTGGGGTGCGCGCAAGCTTGCAAAATATGCGCTTGACGGTATCTTCTCGTTTTCAACCGCCCCTCTCAGAATTTCAACCTTCATAGGCTTCCTCTCATCGCTCGCTTCAATTATATACCTTATAGCCGTAGTAATACAGAAGCTCGCCTTCGGTATCGATGTTCCCGGTTATGCAACAATAGTTGTGCTTGTTCTTTTCCTTGGCGGTATGCAGTTGTTCTGCCTTGGCATTTTAGGTGAATATCTTTCTAAAATTTATGTTCAGGTAAAGAATAGACCAATTTACATTTTAAAGGAGCATCTGGGCAAGGATGACTAAAATTAAAGAACTTATTGTTAAGTATAAGGAACTGCTTTTATATCTTATCTTCGGAGTTTTGACAACTATCGTAAATCTTTTAACCTTTTGGATTTTCACAAAAATTCTCGGTGAAGAGCTTTACCTTATAAATAATGCAATTGCATGGGTAGTTGGAGTTATATTTGCTTTTGTAACAAATAAGATTTTTGTTTTTGAATCAAAAAGTTGGAGAGGTAAAACCGCAGGAAAAGAGTTTATAGAATTTGTTGGAGCAAGGCTTTTTAGCTTCGGTGTTGAAGAGGGCGGAATGTGGCTTTTTGTTGACATTCTCGCTTTCGGTGAAAAGTCCTTAACCCTTTTCGGATTTACAATCACAGGGCAGATAATAGCAAAGCTTGCCCTTGCAGTAATAGTAGTAATCCTTAACTACTTTTTCAGTAAGTTTATTATTTTTAAGAGAAAATAACACAAGACCTTTCGTGAATTTTGATTTACGAAAGGTCTTGTTATTTGTTAATATTTGGTTAAAAGATAAACCTTTATCTGATTAAGTATCTTTTCTGCTTTGTCAATCTGCCCAATAGCATCATCTTTTGAAACAATGAAGAAATCATCGTAATCACTTGCAGTACGAACTCTGAAAAGTGAAGATATAAAATCAGAAATTTCCTTGTTGAATAATTCAGTTTTTAAATAGTTCTCTCTGAATTTTGCAATTATACCTGAGTGCTTTTTGGAATCGAATTCGTCTAAAATCAAAACAGCTCTTAAAGAATGAAACGCGGCATAATACGCTCTGTTAGTTGCACCTTTATATTCGTTGCTGTCAAGCAGTATCTTGGCTTCTCTTAAGCAATCTTCGGCATGAGCAATTCGGGCTTTGGAAAGGTTGATTAAATCTTCATTAAGCAATTTTAACACCTTCCGATTCTATGTTTTTATAAAAAGGCAAAACATTTGAATATTTTGTGTATGTTTCAACATCTTTTTCGATAGCAGAAACAACTATTCCATATTCCCATAATAAATCACCACAGAGTGTGTCAATATGCTCACGATAATTTGCAATTTCTTCAGATGAAATATCAGCAAGAATTAAAATATCAACATCAGACTCTTCATCATAGTCGCCACGAGCATATGAACCAAATAAAATAATCGAGTTGAGTTTATCGCCGAAAATGTTTTTAGTTTCTTGCTCGAATTTCTTTAAAATGCCATTGAGTTGGTTTTTTGTGCACATATTTTCACCCCCTAATTATTTACTAATATTATATTCTAATTTTCATAAAAAATCAAGTGAACAAAAATGCCAAGTCCGAAGACTTGGCATTTTGGCACCCGCAATAGGAATCGAACCTATATCTAATCCTTAGGAGGGATTTATTCTATCCATTGAACTATGCGGGCAAATATTAAATTTACTTTTGGTATTATATCAAATAGGTTGAATTTGTCAAGTGTAAGAGTTGGCTTTTCAGGGAATACTATATTCACTGAAGAGGTGAATTAAATGAAAAAATCAAAGCAAAGTAAAGAGAAAAACACAACAGAAAACAGAGTGGAAATGAGTTCTGAACAAAGGGCAAACTTTAGTCCGCCCCTTGAAATACCTGCAACGCCGTTTCGATCCTGTCCCGAAACCTGCGAGGAAATGATAAATACCTATGGCACTTATGAAATACAGGCAACTGCAAATACTGCAAATGATTTCCCTGCAATAGCCCAAGGAATACCAAAATATATGAAAGAACGGCCGTTAGAATTTTTCAGAGGTGCAGACGACCCGAATCCTGCCGCCGACACCTCTGATGAGCATTGTTTATAAATATGTTGCTAATCTCCTTGTTTTAATAACAAGGGGATTATTTTAACGGTAATCTAACAACCGCCTTGAACATATCACCATCAATTTCGATATTGAAAATACCGTTCTGAAGCTCTGCAAAGCTTCGGGCGATTGAAAGACCGAGACCGCTTCCGTCAGTTGTTCGGGAGTTGTCACCGCGGACAAATCTTTCAGTCAGTTCATCAGGGTCAATGTTAAGCTTTTCCTTGCTTATGTTCTTGATTGCGAAAACACCGAAGCCGTTTTCTTTATAAACATCAACATAAACTCTTGTTCCCGTAAGGGAATATTTTTTTGCATTTGAGAAAAGGTTATCAATAATTCTGAAAGTATGCTGACTGTCAGCACTAACAATTATTTCCTTATCTCTTTCAGTGAGAATAACATCAAGACCTGCGTTTTCAAGCACATCGCTGTTTTCACCAACTGCCTGAAGAGCCATTTCATTGAGATTAACCTGAGCCACATTCATTTTTATGTTGCCTGAATTTGCTTTGCTGGCTTCCGTTAAATCCTCGATAAGTCTTTTCAACTTCTTTGATTTTTCATCAAGAATATCAATGTATTTTATTTTTTCTTCTTCATCAATATTTTCTAATTTAAGTAGAGAAACGTAATTGATAATAGAAGTTAAGGGAGTCTTTAAATCGTGAGAAACATTTGTTATAAGCTCGGTTTTAAGGTGTTCGCCCTTAATCGCCTCGTTAATGGCATTTTCAATTCCGTCGCGACAAGCATCAAGGTCAGTTGCAAATTTTCTCAAAGGAGCAACAAAGGTTTTTTGGTTGATTTTCTGATTTAAATTGCCGTTTCTTATTTCCTCTGCAATTTTCCCCAGTCTTAAAATATCGCTTAAATAAAGAATAGCATAAACCATTGCCAATGCATTGAAAATAATAAGAGCGATAACTGCAACAGGGTAGGCATCAGTGAAAGAAACTATATACAAGAACAGGTTCATTGCCACATAAACTGCAAGAGGTATTATTGTCTGCCGTTTAATTTGCCTTTTTATCTGGTCGGGTGATAACTCCCTTTCGGTCGCTTTGATTTTTGCTTTTTCTTTTGCTTTTTTTATACCATTTTTTATTTTTCGGGTAAGGAAAATTGTTATAAATCTGTTTCCGAAAGTTCCTGCCTTAACATTTCTTACAATATAAAGCACGAAGCTTAAAAGGAAAAGTGAAATAAGCGCAAAGCCAAGACCGATTACATTGCGGATAAAATCAGGTGTTAAGAGCCATTGTAAACCGGGATATTGTTGCCTGATTTCTTCAGGGAAAAAGTCTATAAACGCTAAAACACCAACACCAAAGCCGGTAGCTCCAACAAGAGCAACTGTAAATGCAAGATAAAGCACGAAGGGGATTCTATCGGTAGCCGCCAAATTAACACTACCATCTTTTCTTCTTCCGCTTATAATGCAACACCCCACAAAGCAGATGAGAGAAAGCACTGCAAATATTATAGTGAGATATAAATAAGTATCGCAATCGGTATCAGACAGAGAGTTGTAGGTTTGTATAATCTGGTAATAGGCATCACCCTCTGCAGGTACAAGTGTTTCACCGCCTATTTTCAAATATAAGGAATAACCCTTAAAATATTCAAGAAGGTAGCTTTCTGTGATTGCTGTATCTGTAAGAAAACCTGTTTCTGATAAGAATTTCAAAAGATTTGTTGAATGATTTGCGGGATTGGGGAGAGAGTGAAGCTTTTTTCCGTCAAATTCAATATGGAAAATATCATTAATATCTATATTATTTATGAAACTCTTTCTGTCGGCTTTTTCTACATTGGAAATAACATTACCGCTTTTATTATTTTTAAGAACGAATTTAATATTTTTTAATTCGTTCAGTTTGTAAGTATTTTTCTCAATATCTTCATAATAGCTGTCGTGAAGATATTCTTCAGCCTCAAACTGAATATCGTCTCTTATCTGCTCCTCGTTTATTGCATTATCAACAATATCGAAAATAGCAGTTCTCAATTGTTTATATTTATAATTCCAATCAGAAAAGGATGTATATTCATCCTTTAAGGCAAAAAGCTCTTCATCGTTAGTAGGGAGGATAATTTCGTCATCATATTCATCATTATAAACAACATAAGTAACCTGTTCCGAATATTCACCTTCATAGTAATAATCGTTGTAATAATCATAGAATACAGTTGCATCAACATATTCGCCTATTTCATCAAAATAAACATAACCGTTTTCTTCTATTTCATAAATTCCATTCTTGGTTTCAATAATATCAGGGCGAAGCTTTTTCAAATCCTGAATAGTGTTGAAAAGTTTAACCGCTCGTTCTTCTTTTTCGTTATATTCCTTGATTATTTTCTTCGCTTTATCTGTTTTCAGATATTCCTCTTCGCTTAAATCCTCTTCATAAATTTCCGTTGCTTCTTTTAGTGATGATATATCCCGTATTGTGTTCCTGAGTTCGTTTGCAAATGCAGGTGTGCTTTTAATATCGTTTGTTGTATCAGCATAAAAAACTGCTTTTCTCAAATAAGATAATGCATTAACACCTGTTAAAAACGCAAATATGATTGTTAAAAGCACCGCCACCAATTTTATGAGCGGATGATATTTAGATTTTTTCAATTTTGTATCCAATGCCCCACACCACCTTTAAATATTTTGGCTCCTTCGGGTTGATCTCAATTTTTTCGCGTATGCGTCTGATGTGAACTGTAACGGTTTTATCGCCAACCATACAGGGCTCGCCCCATACCGCTTCGTAAATCTGGGTCGTGGAAAGAATGCACCCTAAATTTTTCATAAGATGCTCAACAATTCCGTATTCCGTTGCAGTAAGCTTAACGGGTTCTCCGTCAACAGTTACTTCGTGGGCAATTGTATCAACAGAAAGACCGCCGTTCACAATAACGCCCTGCTTTTTTTCAAGACTACCGAGAGAGCAATATCGCCTTATCTGGCTTTTTACTCTTGCAGTAAGCTCAAGGGGGTTAAAGGGTTTCGTAACGTAATCATCTGCACCAAAGCCAAGACCGGTGATTTTATCGGTGTCTTCGCTTTTTGCGGAAAGAAGAATTATCGGAATGTTTTTTGATTTTCTGATTTCCAGAGTTGTCTGCAGACCGTCAAGCTCGGGCATCATAATATCAAGAACAATGCAATGGATTTCATTTTCCTCAATGATATTGAGAGCCTCTCTGCCGTTGGTGGCAAGAAAGGGCTTGTAGCCCTCCATATTAAGATAAATCTCAATGGAGTTAAGAATAGCTATATCATCATCGCAAATAAGAACGTTATACATTTTTTACCCTCCTGATTTCTTATTGCACCTTAATTTTAAGGTGGGTATATTACAAAATAACAATTAAAATTATTACAAAATTCTTAAGAAATAAAATAAAATATCTTTTTTCGTCTTTTTTCTTCATATTTATTTTAATTATAACAGAAAACAATATAAAAGTGCAACGAAATACGACCCTTTTTTCTGATGCTTGTCCGTAAAATAAAGGTAAGTATTTTTAGGGAGATTTTGTATGAGCGTAAAAGTTGCAGAGCGTGTGGGAAAAAGCAGATGGGAGAAAACAAAAAACATAGAATTCAAAGGCTTTATTGTAAGGCATACAGTAACCTTTGTTTTAGGTGTACTATTCAGCCTTGCAGGGTTCAATAATGAGTTTTCACCCTTCGGTGTGGCTTTTTGCGGAAGTGTTCCGAAAGATTTAACAATAACTGCCGCTTTGGGTGCAACTGTAGGTTGGTTTTTCAGCCTTGATTCCGTTTCTGCCTTGCGCTATACCTCGGCGGTTCTGGCGCTATGCGTTATTATGAGCGCTTTAAAACCCTTCAGGCAAATCCGTGATAATGCAGTAACACCGTTAATAACAGTTTTTATCTGTCTTTTCGTTACGGGACTTGCCATTGTTTTTGCAGAGGATGTAACTGTTCTTTCTCTGCTTCTTTCCTTTGCTGAAGGGGCAATCGGTGCGGCAACAGCACATTTGCTTTTTAAAAGTCAGAGTGTTCTGTCTTTAAAGGGTGGACTCACAATGCTTACCTCAAAGGAGGCAACTGCAGTAATAATAAGTGCTATGCTGTTGCTTCTTTCTATTAGGAAAGTGAATCTGTTCGGAGTTCATCCCGGGAATATTATCACAACCCTTCTAATTCTTGTTTGCGCTTTTTATTGTAAAGAGGCGGGCGGTTCGATTGTGGGTATATGTGGCGGATTAACAACCGCATTGGGTAACTCCGATATTTTGCTTTTAAGCTTTTATTCTTTCGGCGGACTTTTGGCAGGTGTCTTTTCTACTTATGGAAAAATTGCCTCCTTTTTATCTTTCGTTTTTTCAGGAGTTGCAGTTACAGTTGTTTCCTATGAGAACTCAGCTTTGCCCACTATGTTGATTGAAACTGCAGTTGCGGGGGCTTTGTTCTTTATAATTACTAATTTCTTTGATGAAAAAATAAAAAATATTCTGAAACCCAATATAACCTCGCCAATAATTGATACAGTAAAAACTGATATATTCAATAAGTTAAAATACGCTTCCAAAACTTCTGCGGAAATCTGTGCATCTCTGACCAGCGTAAGCGATGCCTTAAGTAAATCTGAAAAATCCGATATAGGAAATGTCAGCAAAAAAACAAAAGAGCGTATTTGCGGTTCTTGCGGTCTTTATGATGTTTGCTGGAAAGAAAAAGGGGATGAAACCCAGGATATCTTCAACACTCTTTTAACTATGAAAAAAGAGGGGATACATCTTGAATACAGAACTGTTCCACAACAGTTTGCGGCAAAATGCATAAGAACTGAAAATGTAAGCAGCTGCTTTAATAAATTGTATGGGGAATATAAAACCCGAGAGCGTTTTCAAATGCGTTTTAATGAGATGCATAAATTAGCATCAGAGCAGTTTGTGAATGTTTCGTCCCTGCTTGATTCTTTATGCAATAAAATTGACGAGGAAATCCGCTTTGATGTGGATTGTGCCAACAGAATAAAAGCAGCCGCAGTAACTTGCGGTTTTGAAAATGTTGATTGTTGTGCTTATATAAATTCAATGGAAAAAATGAATGTTGAGTTAAAAATTAAGCCTATCAAAAATAAATTGGATTTAAGTTCATTAAGTACACAGCTCGGAATAATTTCAGACAGAAAATTTGAACTTCCTTTAATTGAACGAGGAGAAGATTTTACAAAAATTACTTATAAAGAAAAATCCGATTATAAAGTTGTCAGTTCTGGTGTTCAGCTTTGTGCAAGCGGTGAAAGGTATTCAGGCGATACCTTTACTACCTTTGAAGATAGTGATGGTATATTTTATGCCGTAATCTGCGATGGTATGGGTACAGGAACAAAAGCCGCACTTTCATCAGGGCTTGCAGTAACTCTACTGGAGAAACTTATAAAGGCAGGCTTTGGTATTAAGGCTGCAATAAATACCGTTAACACTTCCTTGATTTCAAGGTCCGGTGAAGAATGCTCCGTAACTCTTGATTTAACTGCAGTTGACCTTTTCACAGGCCACGTTGAGTTCTATAAATGCGGTGCTTCAAATACAGTTGTAAGGAAGAACAGCAAAATTATTGAGGTTGGTTTTTCTTCCTTACCGATGGGAATTTTAAACGATATAGAAATCAGTTGCGGAACAGGAACCTTGTCTTACGGTGATGTTCTTGTTATGTCCTCAGATGGCGTAAGGGAAGAAGATGTTTTCTATCTTCAAAAGGAGCTTAAAAAATTTGCAGGAGGTAATGTAAGGGGATTTACAACTGAACTTTGTGAAAATATTCGACGACTTCAACCGGAAAAACAGGATGATTTAACGGTTCTTACATTAGCAGTAAACAGAAATGAGTAGGAGATAATATGTATAAATTCACAGGTTTTACCCAAAGTGCAAATAACGCACTTAATTATTCTATTGAAGCGGCGGAAAATTTCGGGCACACATATATCGGCAGTGAGCATCTTTTATTAGGCCTTTTGTCGGATTCAAGAATGGTTTCTGCTTCAATTTTAGGTAGTAAAAAAGTTACATTAAAGAAAGCAGAAGAGCAAATCAAAAGCGTTGTTGGTATGGGTTTGCCAACTAATCTGACTCCTGATGATATAACACCCCGTTGCAGAAAAATAATTGAAAATGCCCTTGCTTTAGGGCGGAACGCCCCTTTAGGCGAGTCGGGAACGCAACAACTGCTGATTTCATTATTAAGAGAACCTCAATGTGCCGGTTGCAAGATTTTGAACTCTCTGGGTGTTGCACCTTATGACATAAGCTCAGATGTTCTTAACTCAGCTGATGTTGTTGATAATAAAAACAGTAAAAATTCAGAGCAGAGAAAAACAATGATTGGGAAATATGGTAAGGATTTAACCGAACTTGCGGAGAATGGGGGCATTGACCCTGTAATAGGCAGAGATAAAGAAATCAGCAGAGTTATAGAGATTCTTTGTCGAAGAACAAAAAACAACCCTTGTCTGATTGGTGAACCGGGTGTTGGCAAAACCGCTGTAGCAGAAGGTCTTGCTTTGCAGATTGTCAACGCTAATGTTCCCGAGCTTTTGAAAAACAAAAGAATTATCAGCGTTGATTTAACATGCATGGTGGCAGGAACAAAGTACAGAGGCGATTTTGAGGAACGCATAAAAAGTATAATTGACGAGGTCTGCAACGATGGTAATATAATTCTGTTTATTGATGAGCTTCATAATATTGTAGGTGCAGGTTCTGCTGAGGGTGCAGTTGATGCGGCGAATATTTTAAAGCCGTCTCTAGCAAGAGGGGAATTGCAGGTTGTTGGTGCAACAACCATTGATGAATACAGAAAATATATCGAAAAGGATGCGGCATTGGAAAGGCGTTTTCAGACTGTAAGCGTTGATGAACCTAACAGAGAAACAACAATTTTAATGCTTAAAGGCATAAGAGAACGCTATGAAAAGCATCACGGAGTGAAAATAAGTGATGAAGCCATAAATGCAGCGGTTGATTTAAGTGAACGATATATTACAGACAGATTTTTGCCTGATAAAGCCATTGATTTAATTGATGAAGCATCATCGAAAATCCGTCTTAAAAGCTATACTCCACCAGCTCATATCAGAGAACTTGAAAACTTACTTAAAGAAATATGTAATCAGAAGCATCAGGCAATTGAAAAGCAAAATTTTGAAAAAGCGGCAACTCTCCGTGACAAGGAAAAGGAAACTACAAGCCTTTTAAGAGTGAAAACTCAACAATGGAAAGACCTTGCAAAAACAGAAATAAAAACAATTTCAGGAGAAAATATTGCTGATATTGTTTCTGCCTGGACGGGAGTTCCCGTTTCTCAATTGACCGAGGAAGAAAGTCAGAAGCTTTTAAGGCTTGAAGATTTTCTCCATAAGAGAATAGTAGGGCAGGAGGAAGCGGTGAAAGCGGTTTCAAAAGCCGTAAGAAGAGGTCGTTCTGCTTTCAAAAATCCTAAAAGACCCATCGGTTCATTCTTGTTTTTAGGCCCAACAGGTGTTGGCAAAACCGAGCTTACAAAAGCACTTGCAGAAAGCCTTTTCGGCTCAGAACAGCAGATTATAAGAATTGATATGTCCGAATATATGGAGAAGCATTCTGTTTCCCGTCTTGTAGGTTCTCCGCCCGGTTATGTCGGTTTCGAAGAGGGAGGACAACTGACGGAAAAAGTAAGACGAAACCCATATTCAATTGTTCTGTTTGATGAAATTGAAAAAGCAGACAATGATGTTTTTAATATTCTTTTGCAGATAATGGAGGATGGTGTTTTAACAGATTCTAACGGTAAAAAAGCAGATTTCAAAAACTGCGTTGTGATAATGACGTCCAATATTGGCGCAGAGTTGATTTCAAATAATAAAAGTACAATGGGTTTTGCAGGAGAGAGTGCAGAAAAAGGACGAAAACAGAGAATAAAAAATCTTGTTAATGAAGAAATAAAAAAGTTCTTTAAACCCGAATTTATAAATCGAATTGATGAAATAATTATCTTCGATTCTCTTAATGAAAAAGAGATTAAAGAAATTGCAAGGCGTATGCTTTCAGAACTTCAGAAAAGGTGTAATAATGGAGGTATAAAAGTCAGTTTTGATGATAGCATAGTTGAAGTGGTTTCAAAAAAAGGTTTTGACTCAATTTATGGTGCGAGACCTTTAAGAAGAGCGGTAACCTCAATGGTTGAAGATGCCCTTGCAGAAAAATATCTTGTAGGAGAGTTTAAAGACAAAACCTCTGTGGTTTGCAAATGGGATGGAGAAAAGATAACATTATCATAAAATTAAAGAAAACAGCGGATTCGACCGTTGTTTTCTTTTCCTTTTATTGACTTTTCATATTTATGATAATATAATATATAATTGATTAAATATTTATTAAAAGGAGAGGTGTTTGTGAAAAAAGTAATTTCAATTTTTCTTGCATCAATTATATTTATAAGCATGTGTGTATCTTTAACAACCACCGCTTCTGCAGGTCTTTTTGATGGTGTTGAAACCGGCGAAATGCAAGATACATCTTCAGATGACAATGGTACAATTTATTGGGAGCTTTCGTATAATACCTTGCAGGGAACAGCATCGTTAAAACTGAGCGGTGACGGTTATATGCCCAATGGTACAGACCAATGCTGGAGAACTGCTCTCGGCAATCGTTATATTACCGAGCTTGTTATTGAAGAAGGTGTAAAAAGCATTATGGACGGTGCTTTTTACGGAGAAGAAAAATTGGAATCAGTAACCCTGCCGAATTCACTTGAATTTATCGGTGATTCTGCTTTTGCGGATACAGGAATTGAATCGGTTGTTCTTCCCCAAAATCTTCAGACCTTCAACGGAACTATTTTTAATAGTCAAAGTTTTAAACAATACAGTGTAAGTCCCGAAAATCCATATTTCAAAGCTCTTGATGGTATTGTTTATTCTAAAGATTTAACTGAATTGGTGGCATACCCCATCGGAAGATACGCAAACGGTGGAGCAAATGATTTTGCAATCCCCGAAACTGTCAACAAAATTGGTGACTATGCTTTTTTGAATTGTAACCATACATCATTTACAATTCCGGCTAATGTTAAAAGCATAGGTATGCAGGCTTTTGCAGGCAACACAAATCTTTCGTCAATTAATATTATGAATGGTGTTGAAAGTATTTATGATGGTGCTTTCCTTGCGTGTAACAGCTTAACCTCAATTCATTTACCAACATCGGTAAATTATATCGGGTATTGTTCTTTGGGATTTGGATATGCTTTCGATTTTGAGGGTCTTGGATATATGCTTGACCAACTTGGTGTCAATCATGAAAAAATTGATGAAACAAATGCAGCATACTATGTTACATATACTCAATTCACTCTCAACGATTTTATTTACTGTACAGTAAACGAAAATACAAAAATTTACGCTCCCTCAAATTCAGCAGGGCATAATTATTGCAAAATGTTTGATGTTGCATATCGTTCTTCTCAGGCAATAACCCCCAAACTTATTTCTGCAAAGCAAACCCAAACAGGTGTTGCAATTGAGTGGTCATATTCTTCTGATGCAGACGGCTATTATCTGTACCGAAAAAATAAATCGGGAGATTATGAGAAAATAGCAACAATAAAAGATAAAGAGAAGCTTACATATACAGATAGCAGTGCATATTCATCATATAAAAATACATATACAGTAAAGGCATACAATGCAAATGGTGTGAGCAGATATTTTACAAAGGGAATTTCTGCTTACTATATACCAACTCCAAAACTTTCTTCTGCAAAAAATACTGCAAGTGGAATAAAGGTTTCGTGGAAAAAGGTTTCAACTGCAACTAACTATAATATTTATAGAAGAAAAAAGGGCGAATCTTACTGGGACCATGTGGGAACCGTAAGCAAATCAAAGCTTTATTTTACTGATACAGAAGTTTCTAATAAACAAACTTATTATTACACAGTCCGTGCTTACGATAAAAACAGCATAAGTGAATATAATACAGATGGTGTTGGAACAAAATGTGTATCTGCACCGAAAATATCTTCTGTGAAAAACACTACTTCGGGTGTTAAAATCAGTTGGAAAAAGGTCAGTGGTGCAACATCTTATCGGGTATACAGAAAAAGCGGTAAAGGTGATTGGAAACTGATTAAAAAGCTTAGTAATGATACCTTCAGCTATACAGATGCAAAAGCGAAAAGCGGTGTTAAATATACTTATTCTGTAAAAGCAGTTAATAAACCAACAGTCAGCGGATATAATTCAAAAACTATTGAGCGTCTTAAAAAGCCTGTTATTAAAAGTGCTAAAAGCACAAAATCAGGTATAACTATTAATTATTCGAAATCCACAGGTGCAGATAAATACCGTATTTATCGCAAACTCAATGGCGAGGATGAATGGACAAGAATTGCAACTGTAAAAGGCTCTTCAACAGTTTCCTATACCGATAAAACTGCTAAAAAAGGAAAAACCTATCGTTATACTGTTAGAGCATACAGCGGTTCGTATAAGAGTGCTTATGATACAACCGGATATAAAATAAAGGACAAATATTAATATGTTTGATTTTTTAAAAAAGAAAAAAGAACCTCAGGGCTATGTTCATAGACCACGAGATTTTGACAGGGATGAAAGAATTGAAATTCAGAAAATTGTTTCATCAATTCCCGTAACAAGAAAATTGCTTTCTCAGGATTTACTCATAACGGCAATTAATAATTATGTTGTGAAAAACATAAAAATAGGCTCAACTGCCGCAAGAAATGTTAACACAACAAAATACCCTCAGGTATTTTTCAGTTCTTTTAAGGATTTAATTGAAAGTACTCAAAACCTTATGAAAATCGAACCTTATTGGCGATTTGAGGGAAATGGTCCTACAGACCAGATGAACGATATAAATGCCCGAAGAGATAAAATCATCCGTGGCTTTATAAATGAATCCTTTAATGAATTGGTAAAGGAAATCGAAGTTCAAAGGAGTCCTGCAAAAAAGCAAAAGCTTTTTGACGATTATCAGAACTCGCTGATTAACCACATTGATATCTGCGGTGAAGAAAATTTTGAGTTTTTCAAAAATCTCTGCCGTGAGAAATTAAATATACAAGAATAAATTATTTTAAAATAGGGGAGAAAGAAAAATGGCATATCTTACCGACATTGAAATTGCACAGAGCTGTAAAATGAAACCCATCACCGAAATTGCTGAAAAAGCAGGTGTTGACAAAGAGTACCTTGAGCCTTACGGTTGGTACAAGGCAAAAATTGATTTATCATATCTTAAAAAGAACGAAAAACAAGGAAAGCTCGTTCTTGTTACTGCTATTACTCCTACACCTGCAGGCGAGGGTAAAACAACAACCACAATCGGTCTTGCAGATGCAATGAACCTTTGCGGTTATAATACTTGTGTTGCTCTTCGTGAACCCTCTCTTGGTCCTGTTTTCGGTGTTAAGGGAGGTGCAGCAGGTGGCGGTTATGCTCAGGTTGTTCCTATGGAAGATATTAACCTTCACTTTACAGGTGACTTCCACGCAATCGGTGCTGCAAATAACCTTCTTGCTGCAATGCTTGATAACCACATTCAGCAAGGGAATGCTCTCGGTATTGATGTTAAACGCATTACATGGAAGCGTTGTGTTGATATGAACGACAGACAGCTCCGTAACATCGTTGATGGTCTTGGCGGAAGAATGCAGGGCGTTCCCCGTGAAGATGGCTTCGATATTACTGTTGCAAGCGAAATTATGGCTGTTTTCTGCCTTGCAACCTCTGTTACAGACCTTAAAGAAAGACTTGCAAGAATAGTTGTTGCCTATGATTATTCAGGCAAACCTGTTACCTGCGGTGATATTAAAGCTCAGGGTGCAATGACTGCTCTTCTTGTTGATGCGGTTAAGCCTAACCTTGTTCAGACCCTTGAAGGTACACCTGCTTTCGTTCATGGCGGACCTTTTGCAAATATTGCTCACGGATGTAATACTGTTCTCGCAACAAAAATGGCAATGGGCACAGCAGATTATGCAATTACAGAAGCAGGCTTTGGTGCTGACCTTGGTGCAGAAAAGTTCCTTGATATCAAATGCCGTGCGGCAGGTATCAAGCCCAATGCAGTAGTAGTAGTTGCAACAGTAAGGGCTCTTAAAATGCATGGCGGTCTTAAGAAAGACCAATTAGGTGAAGAAAACCTTGAAGCACTTGAAAAAGGTATTCCCAACCTTCTTCGTCATGTTTCCAATATAAAAAATGTTTATAAGCTTCCTTGCGTTGTTGCAGTTAACCGCTTCCCCACAGATACAGATAACGAAATTGATTTCATTATCAATAAATGTAAAGAGCTTGGAGTTAATACTGTTCTTTCAACTGTTTGGGCAGATGGTGGCAAAGGTGGCGTAGAGCTTGCAAAAGAGGTTGTTCGCCTTTGCGAAGAGGAAGATAACTCCAACTTCACATTCTCTTATGAAACAGAAGCATCAATTGAAGAAAAAATCGAAGCAGTTGTAACAAAAGTTTACGGCGGTGACGGAATCGAGTTTACAACTAATGCAAAGAAACAGCTTGACCAGCTTAAAGCAGACGGCTTCGGAAATCTTCCTGTATGTATTGCTAAAACACAGTATAGCTTTTCTGATGACCCAACAAAGCTTGGTGCACCCGATAATTTCAAGGTTACAGTAAGAAACCTTAAAGTTTCTGCAGGTGCAGGCTTTATAGTTGTTCTCACAGGCGATATTATGACTATGCCCGGTCTTCCCAAGAGCCCTGCGGCAGAGAGAATTGACGTTGACGAAAACGGCAAAATTACAGGACTTTTCTAAAATTAATTAAAATACAAAACGGAGTAAATTTAAATGGAAAACCAGACACCCGAAAGAAAGAAAATAGTTTTGAGCTGCATTCAGCCTACAGGTACGCCTACCCTTGGTAACTACCTTGGCGCACTCAAAAACTGGAAAAACATGTGCGAGGATTATGACTGCCTTTATGGTGTTGCGGATTTGCACTCAATAACAGTACCCACATTCCGTGAAAATCCCGCTCAGCTTAAAAAGAATACACTCGAGCTATATGCTCTTCTTTTAGCACTTGGCATTGACCCTGAGAAGAATATCGTTTTCGTTCAGAGCCAGGTGCCAACCCATGCGCAGTTAGGTTGGATTCTCAACTGCTATACTCAGTTCGGTGAAGCTGCAAGAATGACTCAGTTCAAGGAAAAAAGTCAGAAATTAGGCGGTAATATTTCCGTAGGACTTTTTGATTACCCCGTACTTATGGCGGCAGATATTCTTGTTTATGGTGCAGATTTTGTGCCGATTGGTGCAGACCAGAAGCAGCACCTTGAGCTTGCAAGAAACATTGTTGACCGTTTCAACACTATTTACGGCAACGTTCTTAAAATGCCCGAACCCTTTATCGGCAAAGCAGGTGCAAAAATCTGCTCTCTTCAGGACCCCACTCATAAAATGAGCAAGTCCGATGATAACCCCAAATCATATATTTCAATGCTTGATGAACCTAATGTGATTATGAAGAAAATCAAAAGCGCGGTTACGGATAGCGAAGCTTGTGTTAAGTATGCAGAGGGTAAGGACGGCATAAATAACCTTATGACAATTTACTCCTGTTGCACAGGCAAAACCTTCGAGGAAATTGAAAAAGAATTTGAGGGTAAAGGCTACGGTGATTTTAAAACCGCAGTCGGTCAGGCAGTAATTGATGAACTCGCACCCGTTCAGGCTCACTATAAAGAGCTTATCAATGATAAGAAATATCTTGAAGAATGTATGAAAAAGGGCGCAGATCTTGCAACAAGAATTTCTCAAAGAACTCTTGATAAAGTAATGAAAAAAGTAGGCTTCTACCAACCTAAATAACCAATCCTTGTACTATTTTTGAAATTATTATTTTTATGGAGAGCCTTCGCAACAAGAATAGGTGTACAGTACGTTAGAAATCATAAAAAACTATAACACAAGGAGTGATAGCTTTATGAAAAAAGTATTAGGTATAGTTCAATTTTTGCTAATGTTTGGCTTTATCGCACTATCTCTTTGTTATGAACTGTTTGATTTAACTCACACCCATTTGGTTTTTGCGTTGATTGTAATTTCAATTGTATTTATATTAATGACTGTTTATGTATATAAAAAATACGGGGACACAAAGTTAACTCTTTTTTATGCTGTGGAGAGTATAGTGTTTGTTGTAACATCGCTACTTGATACATTTGAAATAATAGAGTTTCAGACATATATTGTAATAAACCTTGTTGTTGATGGTATCGGTTTTTGGTTAGAGAATAAACAGGAAACTACAGAGGATTGTAATGCAGGGGATGGTACTGTGTATCGTTCTGAAAACTCTTAAAGAATCAAATGTAAGGGTGGGTTTTTACCCGCCCTTAACTTTTTGTGTCAAGACCATACCATACATTTAACTGGCCTCTGGCCTCTGGCATCTGGTATCTGGTATCTTTATAATGCACAGTGCAGCACCCGAAACTTGCCACTTGCCACTTTCAACTTTCCACTTTTTACAGTGCCGACCGCAGGTCCCGACACTCCTAACTCCTAACTCCTCATTCCTAACTAAAAAGAAAACCCCGCAACATTTAGTTGCGGGGTTTTCTTGATCCAATTAGTTGGATTTGTTAAGCTTGTTAACGAGCTGTGATTTCTTGTGAGCAGCGTTGTTCTTGTGAAGAAGACCTTTAGCAGCAGCCTGGTCAAGTTTCTTAACAGCAACCTTAACAGCTTCAGCTTTTGCTGCATCGTTAGCTTCGATAGCTGCATTAGCTTTTTTAATTGCAGTTTTAAGAGCAGAGTTTGTAGCTTTGTTTCTTGCAGCCTTTGTTGCATTAACAATAACTCTCTTCTTAGCAGATTTAATGTTTGGCATTACGACACCTCCTTGTCATTGTTTTCGTATCATACAGTCATATATAATAGCATAAACTCTTTTTAAATGCAAGTGATTTTTTTATAAAAATGGATTATTTTCCGAATTTTTCATCGTATTCTTTTATAGCTTCTTCAATAATTGCAACCGCATCAAGAACGCCCTTAACCTCATCAATTGCAGTGTCCTTGCTTTCTAAGGTTTTATACACAGAAAAGAAGTGTTTCATCTCGTCAAAAACGTGTTTGGGAAGCTGACTGATGTCCTTATATGAGCTATAAGTAGGGTCATTAAAGGGGATTGAAATAATCTTGTCATCAGGTGCGCCGTTATCAAGCATTGTAATAACACCTATAGGATAGCATTCAACAAGTGACATAGGTTGAATGTTACCTGAGCAAAGCACAAGAACATCAAGTGGGTCATTGTCTTTAGCGTAGGTTCTCGGAATAAATCCGTAGTTTGCAGGGTAGTGAGTAGATGTATAAAGAACGCGGTCAAGCCTTAAAAGACCGGTTTCCTTATCAAGCTCATATTTCATTTTACTGCCCTTGCTGATTTCAATAACAGCTACATATGAAGAACGTGAAATTCTTTCGGGATTAATATCGTGCCAGATGTTCATAAAATCGCCTCGATTTATAATTAGTCAAATAAAAACTTTTTGAATGTTTCAATGTATTCCTTTGCTCTCACGGGATTTGTGCTTTCAGCGAAAATTCTGAGAAGCGGTTCGGTACCTGAGAAACGGCAGATAACAAAGCCATCTTCAAAATAAACCTTGCATCCGTCTTCGTAATTAACCTTAACAATTTCATCCTTGAAAACAGGAAGGCGTTTTTCAACCATAAGAGTTTTTTCAACAATGGGTTTAATTGCAGGGTCAAAACGCATATCATCTTCAACCATTGAGAAGTCACCGAATTCCTTGCGAAGAGTGGCAAGAGTTTCTGAGGGTGATTCACCGATAACACTTACCATTTCTGCAAAAAGAGATGCTGCATAAACAGAATCTTTGCCGTGAATATGACCTCTGACTGTAAGACCGCCTGAGGATTCACCACCAAGAACTGCATCAACCTCATCGATTTTTGAAGAGATGTATTTAAAGCCAACGGGAACCTCGTAGCATTTTTCACCGAAACTTTCTGCAATTTTATCAAGCATATGAGTTGTTGCAAGGTTTCTTACAACAGGACCGTGCCAACCTTTGTATTTAACAAGGTAGTAGTATAAAAGGCAAAGAATTTCGTTTGCATTGATATAGTTGCCGTTAGCATCAATAATACCGAGTCTGTCACCGTCGCCGTCCATAGCGATACCGAAATCATAACCGCCGTTAACAACCTGGTTTTTCAATGCGAACAAGCTTTTTTCTGAGGGAGCAGGCATAACACCGCCGAAATAAGCGTCTTTATTCACATTCATTGTGTCAATGGTGCATCTTGCAGTATAGAAAATAACAAGAAGAGGGTATGTGCCCGAACCATGCATAGTATCAAAAAGAACACGAAGCCCTCTGTTGCGAAGAGCATCCATATCAATAACGCTGATAATATCATCAAGGAATTTGTTAAAGGGGTTATTTATATATTCAACAAGACCTTTTTCTACCGCAACTGAGAATTCAGTGAATTCAACCGCATCAATGTCTTCAATGAGCTTTTCAAGGCGAGAGGTTGTTTCAACGGGTGCATCTCTGCCTTCCTCAACAATAAGCTTAATTCCGTTGTAGCTTGAGGGGTTGTGGCTTGCGGTGATTTCAATACCGAAATCAAGACCTCTGTCCTTAACGGTATGCATAACGAGAGGTGTTGGGGCAGAACGCTCCATAAAAAGAACCTTAATGCCATCGTTGGTAAGTACTTCTGCAACCCATTTTGCCGCATTTTCGGAAAGGAAGCGTCTGTCGAAGCCGATTATAACAGGCTTGTCCATTTTATTGTCTTCTTTCATAAGAAGGCTGATACCTCTTGCAACACGGCGAATATTTTCGCAAACAAAATCCTCACCGATTATTGCACGCCAACCGCCTGTACCAAATAAAATTTTATTCATTAAAAGCACCTCGAGAATAGAAATTTACATATTTTATGATAACAAAAAAGAAAAATCTTGTAAATAGAAAAAACGATAGTTTTTATAAGTTTATTTAACTTGTTTTTATTCAAAGTTTTATGTATAATCAAAATTATAAAACAACAAGGAGTTAATTATGAAAATTTTAGTTCTCAATGGTAGTCCCAAAGGAGATTACAGTATAACTCTTCAAACCTCAATCTATCTTTCAAAATTGCATCCTGAACATGAATTTCTCTATCTTAATGTAGGGCAAAGAATAAAGTCTCTTGAAAAGAATTTTTCGGAAGCGGAGCGAATGATAAATGAAGCGGATTTATTAATTTTTTCTTACCCTGTTTATACATTCCTTGCCCCATATCAGTTGCATAAATTTATTTCACTTTTAAAAGAAAATGGAATTAAAATGAATGGTAAGTATGCAACGCAGATTTCAACATCAAAGCATTTTTATGATGTAACCGCTCATAAATATATTCAGGACAACTGTCAGGAAATGGGGCTGAAATTCATAAAAGGTCTTTCTGCAGATATGGAAGATTTACCATTAGAAAAAGGTCAGAAAGAAGCAAAAGCATTTTTCAATTTCGTTATGTGGTCAGTTGAAAATGATGTTTGTGAACCTGATTTGAATTCTTTCACAACACCTAAAAATATTAAAGTTGATATTCCGGCGGAAGCAAAAGAGAACAAAACAGGTGATGTTGTTATTATCGCAGACTATGCTGAAAATGATATTCAACTTCAAAATATGATTAATCGCTTTCAAAAGGTTTTCAACCACAAAACAAGAGTAGTTAATATAAGAGATTATCAGTTCAAAGGCGGATGCCTCGGTTGTCTTAATTGCGCAACAAGTGGCGAATGTATTTATAAAGACGGCTTTGCAGAATATCTCCGAAAAGAGCTTAATTCTGCCGAAGCAAGAATCTTTGCTTTCACAATCAAGGACCATTCTTTAGGTACACAATTTAAACTTTATGACGACCGCTCTTTCTGTAACGGTCACCGCTCCGTTACAATGGGAATGCCCGTTGGATATCTCGTAAGCGGTAACTATAGCGAAGAGAAGAATCTTCAAACAGTAATTGAAGCAAGAGCAAGTGTGGGCGAAAATTTCCTCTGCGGTGTCGCAACTGACGAGTTTAACCCCAACGAAGAAATTGATAAATTGGCAAAAACTATGGAATATGCTCTCGAAAATAAGCATACCCAACCTCAGAATTTCTATGGGGTGGGTGGTATGAAAATCTTCCGCGACCTTATCTGGATTATGCAAGGCTTTATGAAAGAGGACCATAAATTCTATAAAGCTCATAATCAATATGATTTCCCACAGAAGAAAAGGGGAATGATGCTCCTTATGTATCTTTTAGGCGGTGCTCTTTCATCACCGAAAATCAAAGCCAAAATGGGCAACAAAATGAACGAAGGTATGCTTATGCCCTATAAAAAGGTTATTGAGGATTTAGATAAGAATAAATAAAAACAAGGAACACAAGCCAAACGGTTTGTGTTCCTTGTTTTTTATAAATCTATTGTGAAATTGTTTTCTCCTTGTGTGAGGGCAAATTTTTTATTTTTATAACGGAAAACAGATTTTGTGTTTTCGGGGATGGTGATTTCAAAGTTTGCTTTTTTATCATCGTTTTTATAACTTACTGCAACAATTCCCTGAATAGTTTCAATACTGCCACTCATTCTGCTAAATCTTGAAATGCCTTGTGGTTCAATAATAAGTGATTTGTAGCCTGCTGTGCCTTCTTCTTGTTTTATACCTAAAAGGTATTCGAAAAGGTATGCAACAGGTGCACCGAACATAGGGTGAGAGTGAGAACGGCTACGATTACTATCCCAATATTCGTGGAAGGTGGTTGCACCGTTTTTACGCCAATGCTCGTAGCCTTGGTCGCCATCGTGGGTTAATAGGTCAATTGCAAGGTCACAGTCGCCATTTTGAAAAAGGAGACGAGTAACAATATCAGTTGCAAAAATGCCTGTGTCATAATAACCCAGCTTTTTATAATATCTTACCATATTTTTATAGGTGTTCTCGTTGCCAAGTCCTAAATCTACAGCGAAGGAGTTTGCACCCTGAACATTCATAATAAAATTATCGTCAAAGGTGTTGAAATATGCGGCAGTTATTGCACCTTTGCGATATTTGATTTTTTCTTCATATTCGGGTATGTCTTCATCCTTGCCGATAATTTTCGAAATTTCAGACATCTGCTTTAAGGATTTAACCATAAAGTAAGTGTTAACCATCGGGGCAGGGAGAACAACCTGCTGATTATGAGAGGTAATATCTCTGTCAGGGTAAAGTATATTAGGTCCGCACCAATCACCCAAGCACCAGTTCCCCGCCTTGTCGCTTGTAACAAGTCCGTATTCAGAATGTGCTTCAAGGTAATCTATGTATCTTCTCATATTTTGGTAGTATTTTGAAAGAATCTCTTTATCACCGTAATGCTTATAAAGTTGGTAGGGAACTTCAACAATAGCTGAGCCCCAACCACCGGGACCACCACCGCTATGAAGATACGGTGCGGTGTATTGAATATGACCGCTTAAAACATCCTGACAGTCACCAATATCCTGCATCCACTTTTCATAAAACTTTCTTGCATCAAATGCAGTTAAAACTGCGCGGCAGGTAAGCTGACCATCACCGGTATAGCCTCGTCTTTCAAGATGTGGGCAGTCGGAAGGGTGCCCCGTGTGCATATTGCAAAGCATTGTATGAGTAAAGGTTTTGTAAATCCAGTTAAGAGTTTCGTTGTCGCAATCAAATGTAGAGGAAACAGGCACATCAGCGTGTATAACTTTGACACATTTAGGTATTGCATTACCTATAACCTCAAAGTATCTGAAACCGAACCAGGTGAATTCAGGTTGAGCCAAGACCTCTTTACCATCGGAAACAACAGAAAAAGTCTGACCTTGCTTGTGCTCGGGGTCTAAACTGCCGTCAGGCAAAATTTCTTCGGAAAAATTAACAATAATCTTTTCGCCTTTTTCTGCTTTGATTTCTAAAAGGGGATAGCCGGTTGTATTCTCACCGCAGTCATAAATAACGGAATTTTCAGTTTTCTTAATAACATTAACTGAACGCTCTTCGATAAGCTTGTCAGCAGGGCAATCAGTGGTGCAGTATTCGGTGTTGAGCTCTTCTGTGAATATTGCGTTTTCCCAAGAGGCATCATCAAAATCTTCCTCAAAACAGTTCGGGTAATCAACGAAATTATGATGCTCACCGTATGTGAAGTTGTATTCTTCAATAAAGCTTTCACCGATTTTGCAGCTTTCATCAGAAACAAAATGCTGAACATTATTTCTATTTTCTGCAGTAATGCAGTATATCGCTTTAGGCAAACCGAAGGTGCGGTTTTCAAATGTATACCAACCGCCTCCGTAGTGAATAGCTATTGTGTTTTTGCCGTTCTTTACAAAGGGGGTAATATCGAATTGCGGAACATAAATTCTGTGAGCAGAGATAACCTCGTCAACAGGGTCACAACCCGCCTCAAAATCGGAAGAAAGAGGCAAAAATGTATCGGGGTTAATACATTTGCCGTTTATGTAGCACTTGAAAAAGCCAAGACCAAATATATTAAGATTAACTTTGTTAAAATCATTAAGTTCAAACTTTCCTCTTAAAACAGAAAATGTTTTAGCAGTGCGGTTTTGAGCGCCTACCCATTTAGCATTTTTGAAATAATATCCCTGATTCATAAATAAACCCCTTTCAATCATATATCTTAAATATATCATAAATTAAATAGCATTACAATTAATAAGATAAATTAAAATAGTGCTAAGCCTATCCCTCTTTTTTGCAAGGCAAAAAGGAGGGGGGACCACCGCAGGTGGTGGGTGGTACATAAAAAAGGCACCCTTTTCGGATGCCTTCAAAATCATTTTTCTTCGTGATATTCCTTTTCTGTATTAACATTCCAGATATTATCTTTCTTTGTTTCACCTGAAAGAATATTTTTTACCGTTTCAAAGGAGGTGCACATACTATGGTCAATGTTATTGTAGCGGTGCTGACCGTTTCTGCCAACGCAGAAAAGATTGGGAATGGTATTAAGATATTCTCTTAAATCATCCATTTTTTCGTATGTGTCAAAATATGCAGGGTAAGCCTTTTTAACTCTTTCAACGTGGGTGTCAAGAACATCGCTTTCGCTGTCAATCAGACCCATAGCAACCATTTCTTTAACGGCAGATTTTGCAAACTCTTCATCAGTCTGTGACCACATTTCGTCACCCTCGTTGCAGAAATATTCAAGACCCATCCATACTGTGTTTTCTAAGTCTTTAACCATATATGGCGACCAGTTATTGTAAATCTGGAAACGCCCCATTTTAACGTTTTTATTGTGAACATAAACCCAGTTATCAGGTACAATATTGCCGATGGTTTTGGTCTTTGTTTCATTTTTGAGGTTAAGCTTGGGTATAAGAACACCAACAGTCATATAATCACGGTATGGAAGTCCATCTGCAATTTCTCTGTATTCTTCGGGCACATCATTCATACCCATAACTAAATCCTTCACAGGCATTGATGAGATTATATAATCACCCTCAACTGTAACTTTTTCACCATCTTTTTCATAAACAAGAGCTGTGATTTTGTTGTCGGCATCTTTTACAATCTCGCAAACTTTCGCATTTTTAATAATCTTACCGCCCATTTTTTCAAATTCTGAAGCAGTAAGCTCCCAAAGCTGACCGGGACCAAGCTTGGGGTAAGCAAATTCTTCAATCAGAGAGGTTTCAACAGTTCTGTTTTTCTTATTGAAAATCTTACCTAAAATGTCTTTAAGAACCGCCATAATGGAAAGCCCTTTAACTCTTTGAGCACCCCATTCGGGGGAAATTTCTGATGGATGTCTGCCCCAGAGGTTTTCGGTGTAGTTTTCAAAGAACATTGAATAAAGCTTTTTACCGAAACGGTTAATATAAAAATCTTCAAGAGATTTTTCTTCTCGTTTATATACAAGTGTTTTAAGATAACTGAAACCAACAATAATTGTTGTAACAAGCCCCATATTTTTTATGGTGTCAAATTTTAATGAAACGGGGTAGTCAAAGAATTTATTTTTAAAGAAAATTCTTGAAAGACGGTTTCGCCTTAACATAACTTTGTCTGTTTTTTCAGGGTCAGGACCGCCTGCAACAACAGTTGACTCTCTGCCTAAGGCAATGTCATCAAAAGGTTTACTGCCTTGTGTGGGGAGCATTTTCTCCCACCAAGCATTCACCTCGGGAACCTTTGAAAAGAAACGGTGACCGCCCATATCCATTCGGTTACCTTTGTAATTAACAGTTCTGGAAATACCGCCAAAATCACCGCTTTCTTCGAAAACGATGATTTCAAAATTCTTTGACTTTTCTGCTAATTCATAAGCTGCAGTAAGCCCTGCAGGTCCTGCACCGATAATTAAAACTTTTTTCATTAATTAAATAACGCCTTAAAGGCAACTCCTTGTACTCAAAAGAATTACTTATAAAAAAATAATTCCCATAATTTTTCAGTATATTTAAAATAATATACTAAAACGAAATAAATATCAATGATTTTTGTCTTTCAACTTATTAAGAATTTATAAATTTTTATGCTGTGCTATAATCAAGATATGACAAAAAAGAAAAGACACCCTAGTAGGTATCTTTTCTTTATTGGTTGCGGAGGTGGGATTTGATGGGCTCTGCCCATCATTCGCTACGCGAACACCCGATTATGTTCGCCTTCGGCGAGGGGTTCAAATCCCACTTGATTATCTTTACAAACGAAAAAAGAAAAGACACCCGATTGGATGTCTTTCTTTATTGGTTGCGGAGGTGGGATTTGAACCACACGGCCTCCGGGTTATGAGCCCGACGAGCTACCAGGCTGCTCTACTCCGCGATATTTACTTGTGCCCTCTCTTGAGTGCTTGTGTATTATAACACTAGAATTATATGTTGTCAAGTGTTTTTTATGCAAAAATTATATTATATTTCGTTATAAATGTGGGGAGGGTCTTGACCCTCACCGCAAGTATAGGTTTTCAGTTTGATGTGGCGGTACGGTCAAGACCGTACCCTATATTGTGTAACATAAAGATTACAATATTATCTCAACGCTGTTAAAAAAGTTTACAACGGATTTTGCTTGTGGTACTATTAACCTGTAAAAGATCTGTTGATTATTTCAAAAAATGTAACAGAAAGGAAATAGTTATGACCCAAGAGCAATATCTCAAAAATCTATCAGTTCCGCAGGGGAAAGTGGATGTTATATTAGATACTGATGCATACAACGAGATTGACGATCAGTTCGCTATTGGTTATATGCTCAAATCTAATGATAAACTTTGTGTCAAAGGCATTTGTGCTGCACCTTTTTTGAATACAAGGTCTGAAACTGCTGCTGAAGGTATGCATAAGAGCTATGATGAAATTATAAATTTACTCAAATTAACCAAAAGAGAAGATTTGCTGTCAGTTGTTTTTAAAGGTTCAGAAAGCTTCCTGAAAGATGAAACAACGCCAATAGAATCTCAGGCGGCAGATTTTATGGCAAATTTGGCTAACAAATATTCGCCGGAAAACCCTCTTTATGTAATTGCCATCGGAGCTATTACCAATGTTGCGTCGGCTATATTAAAAAATCCTGCGATGAAAGATAATTGTGTGGTGGTCTGGCTTGGCGGTCACGCTACATGGGAAGAGTACGAAGCAACTGAATTCAATATGAAGCAGGATATCGCTGCCGCAAGAGTGGTTCTGGGTTGTGGTATACCGGTGGTGCAGCTACCCTGCAAAGGCGTTGTTGACCGGTTTGCAACCTCTAAATATGAACTTCAACATTGGCTTAAAGGAAAAAATCAGCTGTGTGATTATTTATATGAAAACACAGTAGCGGAAGCTGATTCTTATGCTGAGGGAAAGCCTTGGACCAGAGTTATCTGGGATGTTACCGCAGTTGCCTGGCTTTTAAATGATAATAACAGATTTATGTATGCGAAGCTTATTCCAAGTCCCGTTCCTGAATATGACGGTACTTATTCATTTGACGAAAACAGACATTTTATAAATTATGTTTGTGACATTAATCGAGATGCATTGTTTGAGGATTTGTTCAGAGTGTTAAGGGCATAATAAAATATTTTTAAATACAAATAATATTTAATCAGTGCTGGATAGCAACAAGAAAAGATGCCAATCGGTGTCTTTTCTTTTTTTGTGTTACATAGTTATTACAATGTTATATCAATTCTGTCATAAAAGTTTACAAGAACTTTTGATTGTGCTACTATCAACCTGCAATAAATCATATTAAAAGAGGTGCAGAATTGAAAAAACACATTAAAAGATTACCTTTATACATACCATTAGCAATAATTTTAGTTTTCCTTGTTGTGTGGGGAGCATCACTACTCAAATGCGAGGTTTTAACAAATAAATACTACGATGAATTAGAATATGCACATCTTGAAAACACAATGATAGGAGATGTCAATTCATTTAAGGTTTTAGATTGTGACGGCGAAACCGCAGAGGTTTATTACCTTTGCAGTGATAATACCGCAAGCTTTGTTTTGCGTTTTGAAAAACAAAATAATGAATGGAAAGAAACAAGCTGGGATTGCATCTGGTCAAACCAGGGAAGTGCGGACAAAATAATTTGGCCTTTTTGGTATCATAGATTCATTTATGTGTGGTTTTAAATTTATTCTCTTGCATTATCTCCTGATATATAGTAAAATAAAATTGTGGTTAAAATTAGAAATATAGGGAGGATTCAAAATGAAAAGATTTAAACAAATTTCTGCATTTTTACTTGCTGTTGTTTTGTTGTTGCAATTTGTTCCTTTTAATTTAAAGGTTAATGCCGCTACTACTTCTGACGGACTTGAATACAGCACAACAAACGGCAAAGTAACAATTACGAAATGCCCCGAAGATTATAATGGTGCTTTAACAATTCCTTCTAAAATTGGTGGTTATTCTGTAACCGCTATTGCAGACTATGCTTTTGCCAATTGCTATCAGCTTACTTCTGTTGTAATTCCCAATACTGTTAAAACAATCGGTCAATATGCTTTTAACGGTTGTCAGGCGTTAACAAAGGTAACATTGAGCAAAAATGTTAAAACGTTAAGTATCGGTGCTTTTTCAGAATGTCCTGTTTTAACAACTGTTATTATTCCTGAAGGTGTAACAACCATTGGTGATTCTGCTTTCAGTAATTGTAAAGCGCTGAAAAACGTTAAGCTTCCTTTTAGCATTACAACTATTGATTCTTGTGCATTCTATGAATGTGATGCAATAACATCAATCACAGTTCCTCAGGGTGTCAAAACAGTTGGTGATTATGCTTTTGCAAATTGCAGTAATCTCAAGAAAGTTTACCTTAGCTTTGGTGTAAGAGAAATTGGTTTTGCAGCTTTCCAGAATTGCAAGAAATTGACAAGTTTATATATGTATCATACAGTTTTATACATTAACGATTGTGCTTTCAATGGCTGCAGTAAATTAGCAGATGTGTGGTATGAAGGTGATTCTCTTGATAAAAATATTATTGACCTCAGGGATGATAATACATATCTTACAAAGGCGAAGTGGCACATGGAACGCGATTTCGTTGATATAAAAAAAGAACCTGCAATCGGAGTTAATCTTTCCGGCAAAACTGCAAAAGTGTATGTTACCGCTAAAGGTAAAGATAAAAAATATAAATGGTATTATAAAGATAAAAATGCAAGCGACTATGCTTACACTAGCTCATTTACAGGTAGTTCATACTCTGTGAAAATGAACTCAACCCGTGACGGACGTAAGGTTTACTGCGTTATTACCGACTCTTACGGAAACACCATCAAAACAGATGTTGGTACTCTTTATATGGGTACACCACTTAAAATCACAACTCAGCCTAAGTCGGTTACAGTTGCTAAAAATAAAAAAGCTAAAGTCACTGTAAAAGCAAACGGTGATGGACTTAAATACACATGGTATTATAAAAATGCAGGTTCAAAGAGCTTCTCAAAATCTTCTGTAACATCTTCTTCCTATTCAACAAAAATGACTTCAAAATCAAAAGGTCGTCAGGTTTATTGTGTTGTCAGAGATAAATACGGTTGCAAAACAAAATCCTCAACCGCTACACTTAAAATGAAATAAAATATAATTACAAGCCTTGCCTATGGGCAGGGCTTGTTTTTTGTCAAACTTTTTCCTATATTTTTATATAAATTATCTATTTACAAACTAAAACTCTGTGATAAAATGGTATGTGGAATTATTTGCCTGTGGAGGTATTATTATGGATAAAATTAAGTTCGGTATATTTGGTTTAGGTCGCGGCAGCGGTTTTTATGACGGTGTTTCTGCCAACAATGGTGAGGTTGTTGCAGTTTGCGATTTTGACGAGAAAAAGCTCGCTAAAGCAAAAGCAGACCATCCCGATGTTACTACATATACTGATTTCGAAGAATTTATAAATCACGAGGGATTAGAGGCAGTTTTCCTTTGCAACTATTTCCACGAGCATACTCCTTATGCTATTAAAGCATTGGAGAAAAACATTCACGTTTTAAGTGAATGTACCTCTAACATTTCAATGGGTGAGGGTGTTCAGCTTGTAAGAGCAGTTGAAAAAAGCGATGCTTTTTATATGATTGCTGAAAACTATCCCTTTATGAAATTCAATCAGGAAATGCGTAAGGTTTATCAGTCCGGTGTTCTCGGTAAAGCATTGTTCTGCGAGGGTGAATATAACCACCCCATTATTTCTCAAAAGGAAATTGCTCATTATTGCCCCACCTCTAAGCATTGGAGATACCATATTCCTCGAATTTATTATATCACTCACTCTCTCGGACCGCTTATGTATATCACAGGTGCATTCCCCAAGAGAGTTACTGCAATGCCCGTATTCGGACCTCTTAACGAGGAAAACGGTGGTGGTGACCTTTTTTGGAGATTGCCTGACAGAAGTGCAGTTGTTACATGCCTTAATGATGATGATTCTGTTTTCCGTGTAACAGGCTGGTCCCATTTCGGTGGTCACGCTAATACATACCGTGTATGTGGTGAATTGGGTCAGATTGAAAATCTTCGTGCAGAGGATGGCAAGGTTCTTCTTTCATTTAATGAACAGCATACTCCCGAGGGTATGGAAAGAGTTACTGCTTATGAAGCAGACTTTGAGCCTGATGCAAAAGAAGCTGCAGAAAAAGCAGGTCACGGCGGTGGCGATTTCTTCATCGTAAGAGAATTCTTCAACTCTATCAGAGAAAACAGAAAGCCTGTAATGGACGAATATTTTGCAACAACAATGGCTTCCGTTGCAATCCTCGGTCACAGAAGTGCTATGGAATACGGTAAGCCCTATGATATTCCCGATTTCCGTAAGGAAGAGGACAGAAAGCTTTGGGAAAACGATTTCCTTACTCCTTGCTTCGATTCAAAGGGCAATCCTCCTACAATAGCCAACACAGAAAGAGCAGAATATCTTCCCACAGAAGAATCTATGAAAGCCTATGATGATGCAGTTGCCACTTACAGAGCAGCTCATCCCGATGAGGACTGATATGGATTGGGAGAAATTGTTATACAACCCTGATGAAAAACCTCTCGACAGGTTGGTTGAGGGTTATAGTTATACATCAATTTTCAGGACTATCGCCTTTATTGGCGATAGTCTTTCCTCGGGTGAGTTTGAAACCTGTGATGAACAGGGGAACAAAAGCTATCACGATATGTTCGATTATTCCTGGGGACAATATATTGCAAGAAAAAACGGTCTTAAAGCCTATAATTTTTCCCGTGGCGGTATGACCGCAAGAGAATATCTTGATTCCTTTGCAGAGGAGAAAGGCTTCTGGGACGAGGATAAAAGATGTCAGGCTTATGTTATTGCTTTAGGTGTAAATGATGTTTACAACGGCGGTTTAACTGTGGGCGGTATAGAGGATATTGACCCTGCGGATTACCGCAATAATAAGCCTACATTTATCGGAAATTATGCTCAGATTATAAGTCGTTATAAAGAAATCAGCCCTGATGCAAAGTTCTTCTTTGTAACATTTCCCAATGACGATGTTCGCGGAACAGAGGAGCAAACAAAGGAAACCATAAAAGCTCTCTATGATTTAACAAAGGTTTTCTCTGATTCCTATGTTATAGACCTTTATAAATATGGCCCCGTTTATGATGACAGATTTCACGAGAAATTCTTCCTTTATGGGCATATGAATCCAATGGGTTATATTTTTACTGCAAATTTAGTTGATTCTTATATTGATTACATTGTCCGTAAAAATCCCGATGATTTCAAAAATATTGCTTTTATTAATGGGGATATAAAATATAGCTTTTATTAATGCGTTTTAGAAAGAAGTTAAAAAATGTCTTTATCTGTTGTTTCAGAAAAAATTATCAGATTTATTAAAAAGAATACTGTGACCGTGGTTGCTTTTGTAGCCGCGGTCATTACCTGTTTTTTCGTTCCCTTTGACAAAGAATATTTAGGTTATTTCGATTTTAAAACTTTAACCTGTCTTTTCTGTGTTTTAGCAGTTGTCTGCGCTTTAAGAAATATCCGTTTCTTTTATACTTTAGCAAAAGCAATAGTGCAGATTTTTAAAAATGCCCGTTTGAGTGTTCTTGCCTTGGTTTACATAACCTTTATCGGCTCAATGCTTATTGCAAACGATATGGCACTTTTAACATTTCTGCCGTTAGGCTATTATGTCCTTCGTAAAACAAGAAAAGAAAAATATATGGCATTCACCTTTGTAATGCAGAATATTGCCGCAAATTTAGGCGGAATGCTGACGCCTTTCGGAAACCCTCAGAACCTTTATCTTTATTCAAAATTCAACATAGACAATCTTGAATTTGTTAAGATAATGGCACCGCCCTTTATTCTTGCAATTACTTTAATCACATTATGTTGCATTGTTTTTATTAAACCCGAACCTCTTGAAATCAAAGAAGCCTACACCAAATTACCACCATTCAGAGTTGCCTTGTATCTCGTTCTTTTTGCTTTGGCAATTGCAATTGTTTTCAGGGGAATACCTTATTGGATTGGTCTTATTATAATCCCTGTTGTTCTTCTGTTTGCTGACAGAAGTGCATTGAAAAAGGTTGACTATCCCTTGCTTTTAACCTTTGTATTCTTTTTCATTTTCGCAGGTAATATGGCAAGAATTGATGTTGTCAGAGAATTTTTCTCGTTCCTCTTAGAAAAGAATACTCTTTTGGTCAGTATTCTTTCTTGTCAATTCATAAGTAATGTTCCCTCTGCAATTCTGTTATCTCAGTTTACCGAAAATTATCAGGATTTATTGGTCGGTGTTAATATCGGTGGTGTGGGCACTCTGATTTCCTCACTTGCAAGTCTGATAACATTCCGCGAATATACAAAACGAAATCCTATGATGACAGGACATTTTATGAAGCATTTTACTCTTCTTAACCTTTTGTTCCTTGTTGTGCTTACAGGATTTATGTTGGTTTATAATGCGATATGAAAAAACCACTCTGCTGATTATTTTATCAACAGAGTGGTTTTTATCATAAATTATTCTGTTCTCTTTTAAGTCGTTCTTTTGCTTCTTCTATTGTTTCACCATCACGGGTTAAGAATTGGTCAACAAATTTATCCTCTATTTTTGTGTAACCTCCGACAACACCTTTTTCAATTTTCTTGTAGCCGTCAACAACCTTTTCTGCAATTTTTTCATTAGCCTTTACTATTTTTGATTTTGCCATTTTGTTTACCTCTTATTAAAATTATTCCTAATATAAAAACTCCGATGTAAACTGCTGTTCCTGTGCAAATATTGAGTATCTGTATTTCATTTTCAGCCATACCGCCGAATGATACAAGCATCGAGCGTTGCAAAGCGAAAATAGAAACAAGAGCATCTGCAAAGGAAATATATCGTAAGGTTTTAATAACTGATGAATCATTTTTTCTTGCTTTTATAAGATTAATAATAGCAAGAGTAATTTTGGTGAATGAATAGGCTGCTATTGTTATCATCAGAATTTCGTTATATTTAATACCTCTTTCGCTTTCAACCGCAAGGTATGCAGTGCCTGCGAGAACAACAGATAAAAATATCAATAAAAAACCTGTGAATCGCATTATGAATTTGTTTGAAGAAACCTCTTTTTTATTCTTTGTGTTGAAAATTAAAACACCGAATCTTGTTACACCTAAAATGATGTAATAAGCACAAAGAGTGATAAGCCACCAGGAATATGACGAAAAGCCTATTATTCCGTTATAAATTCCGTATGCAAGGTTAAAGCCAAGGCTTAGTATTGCTATTGTAAAAGTATGGTTTTCTTTCATTTTAAGCCTTTAATTATGGGGATAAGTGAAAGCAACATAATTATTCCGATAACACCGATTATTGTGCCGAGAATGAAGTTTTCCCATACAAGACATAAGCATAAGCCTACACCAAGAACCAATGCTCCAAGAACTCCAAAGATGGAAATCAGAACAGTTTTTTTGTTAAGCTTAATAGGTGCTTTTTTCTCCATTTTGCGCCATACAATAATTGTAATTAAAGCAAGAACTAAACCGATTGTACCGAGAATAATGCCTTCTTTGAAAAGCTTCCATTGAGGGAGAAGAGTCATACACATTCCTAAAGCGAATGAAACACCACTTACTGTTCCTAAAATCAATGCAACAAAGCTACTTTTTTTCAAAAAATCATCCTTTCTTATTTGTTGGTTGTAATTTTCTTTAAACCAACACTTGTCTTTTTATTACAACTAAAGTATAATGCTTTTGAAATCTGAAAACAATCATCAATTTCTGAACAAGTGTTGGAATAATGAAAGGCGTTTTATGAATACTAAAAATAATAAAAGGCGGAGAGCGTCGGTTGAAAAAATTGAAAAGGCGTTTATTGAAATGCTTCAGACAAAGGAGCTTAAAGAAATAACGGTTTCTGATATATGCAAGAAAACAGGTCTTAACAGAAGCACCTTCTATGCGAATTTTATAGATGTTTATGACCTTGCTGATAAGCTTCGTGAAAATTTAGAGAATGATTTTAATCAATATTTTTCAAACGAACAAAAATCCAATGAACCAAACAGCGCTTTAAAGATGTTCAGGCATATAAAAGATAATCAGATTTTTTATAAAACATATTTTAAATTAGGCTATGATGAAAAACATCAGGTAGTGGTTTATGATGTGAATAGAGCTCAAAAAGATTTTGATAATAAATATATTGATTATCACATCACATTTTTTAAAAACGGAATAAATGCTATTATAAAAATGTGGCTTGAAAGAGGATGTAAAGAATCGCCCGAAGAAATGTCAGAAATAATAAAACAAGAATACAGAGGAAGAGAGTAAGAGGTGTTATTTATGAAAATCGCTTTTTTTGATGCAAAGCCTTATGACAAACCGTCTTTTGAAAAATACGGTCAGGAAAAAGGGATTAAATTCAAATATTTTGAAACAAAGTTAAATGAAGATACCGTTGATTTGGCAAAGGGTTTTGATGGTGTCTGTGCGTTTGTTAATGATACAATTAATGATGTTGTAATAGATAAGCTTAATGAAATGGGCGTGAATGTTCTTGCTCTTCGTTGCGCAGGCTTTAATAATGTTGATATGAAGCATGCTTTCGGAAAGCTTCACGTTTTGAGAGTTCCCGCATATTCACCTTATGCGGTTGCCGAGCACACTATGGCTCTTCTTTTAACCTCAATCCGCAGAATTCATAAAGCATACATCCGTTCAAGAGACTATAACTTCAGTCTCGCAAATCTTACAGGCTTTGACCTGCACGGAAAAACAGTCGGCGTTATCGGAACGGGAAGAATCGGCAGAGTTTTTATTGATATTTGCCGTGGCTTCGGAATGAGGGTTTTGGCTTATGATAAATTCAAAGCCAATGACCTTGATAATGGCGACACCATAAGATATGTTGAGCTTGACGAGCTTTTTGAAAATAGTGATATTATTTCACTTCATTGCCCTTTAACTGAGGAAACAAACCATATTATTGACGAAAAAGCTCTTGAAAAATGCAAAAAAGGCGTTGTATTTCTTAATACCTCAAGAGGCGGTCTTGTTGATGCGGAAGCACTTCTTATGGGTATCAAATCTCGTAAGGTTGGTGCCGCTTGTCTTGATGTTTATGAAGAAGAATCAGACATTTTCTTTGAAGATAATTCAGGTCATATTATGGAAGATGATACTCTTGCAAGACTTATTTCAATGCCCAATGTTATCGTTACATCCCATCAGGCATTCTTAACAGAAGAAGCTCTTGAAAATATTGCAGAAACGACTGTAAATAATCTTATAAGCTTCTTTGAAACAAACCAATGTCCTAATGAGCTTTGTTATCGTTGCGGTAACACTCAGGACTGCAAAGACGGAAAGTGTTTTTAAGTAGGTGGGCATTATGGGGAAAATTAGAATTGGTATATTAGGTGCAGGCAGAGGAATTGATATTGCACAGAATTTAATGCTTCTCGATTGCGAAATTGTTGCTCTTTGTGATTTTAATGAAAAAAGACTTAATGAAGGTTTTAAAAAGCTTGATAAAGACGTTTTGGGTTTTGCAAGCTTTGATGATTTTATCGAAACCGAAATGGATGCGGTTGTTCTTGCAAACTATTTCCATGAGCATACTCCTTTTGCAATAAAATGCTTTGAAAAGGGGATTCATGTTTTCTGTGAATGTATCTCTAACAGTACAATGGCAGAGGGCGTTGAGCTTCTTCGTGCATTTGAAAAAAGTAAATCAATTTTTATGCTTGCAGAAAACTATCCGCAGATGATTTTTAACAGAGAAATGAAAAAAGTCTGTGATGGGGGAACTCTCGGTAAAATTCTTTATGCAGAGGGCGAATATAACCATCCGCTTAATCCCAATGATTATGATTTTTACAAAGGATACGTGTATTTCCCTGAGCATTGGAGAAATTATTTGCCTCGTTCATATTATGTAACTCATTCTTTAGCACCTCTTATGTGGTCAACAGGTGCAACACCCAAAAAGGTTTCCGCTTTTGGTGTTTTCTCCCCTATGGAAGAATACGGAACAACCCGATATGTTGGCGACAGTGCAACTATTATGATGACTAAGAATGATGATGGTTCTGTTTTCAAATTTACGGGCTGCGGTGCTTTCGGTGCGCACCATAATGCATACCGTATCTGCGGAAAAAACGGACAGATTGAAAATCTTCGCGGTATGGGTAGTAAGGTTATGCTCCGCTATAATGATTGGTCAATTCCCGAAGGTAAAGAGGAAGTGAATCTTTACGAGCCTACCTGGAATGATAAGGATGAAGCTTTCATAAATCGGGCAGGTCATGGCGGTGGCGATTACATAGTTGCGAGAATGTTCCTCGATTGTATCAGAGAGGGTAAACAGCCTGAGCATCCTTATGATATCCATAGTGCAGTAACAATGTCATCTGTTGCAATTCTTGGTCATCGTTCAATGCTTGAAAATGGTAAAACCTATGATATTCCCGATTTTCACAAAGAAGAATGTCGCAAGGAATATGAAAACGACAGACTTACACCTTTCTATTATACAGACGGCAGAGAACCAAATATCCCTTGTTGTTCAGTAACGGATTATAAACCAACCGAAGAGCAAATAGAAAAATATCACCAAATTTTAAACTCATAAACTAAAAGGAGTAAGGCAAAAATGAAAACAAAAGCACCTGTTAATACAGAAAAACAGATAGCCTTAAATAATCATATTTTTGCTCATTCCTTTGCTGTGTTTTTCGGCTTTTTGGGAGCCACATTTGGTTTGGCGATAGATGAAAATATTTTCACTGTGTTTGGTGTTTTGATTATATTGATTTTCATTTTCCTTTTACTTATTTCACCAACTCATTATATTTTCTCCAATGAAAGTGTAGTGATTTGTCACCCGTTTAACCGTAGGGAAACAATATATTGGGAAGATATTCGCAGTATAAATAAATACGGCAGTTGGTTTTACCATACCTCAAGCGGACTTACCCATTACAAAATTTATTATCGTCACGAAAAAGAAGTGCTTTTTTTGAATGGCGAAATCTGCAGAAGCAGAAAAACAAAAAAACTTTTGCAAAAATATTATAAAGGAACTGTTGAATAAAATGCTTTATTACATACTTGTTTTCGGTGCAACAATTTTATTTGCATTGCAGTTTTTATTTAATCAAAGGTTTGAAGAGAGCAGGGGAAGTGATTTAAAATCCGCTTTGGAATTTACTCTCTATAAAAGCATTGTAATTGTTGTTATGATGCTTTTAATAAGCGGTTTTAAAATAATTGTAACCCCGTTTAGTGTGGCTTTGGCAACTATTTATGCTATTGCTTGTATACTGATGACCTATTTCAGTCTGAAAGCCTTTACCATAGCAAATCTTTCTGTTTATTCAGTTTTTTCAATGCTCGGAGGTATGCTTCTTCCGTTCCTTTTGGGTGTGGGCTTCTACGATGAAACGCTGACAATTTTTAAGGTTATTTGTTGCGGTTTAATTGTGGTTTCAGTTCTTCTTAATCTTAAAGGCGGAAAACAAAGCAAAAAAGCCTTTTTATACTATATGGCGGTGTTCGTTCTCAATGGCGGAGTTGGTGTTATTTCAAAAATCCATCAATCATCCGATATCGCTCATACAGACAGCACAGGCTTTATGTTTCTTTCTTCCTTAGCTTGCATTATTATTTGCGGAATATGGCTTCTTATTAAGTATAAGAAGATACCTATTGTAAAAGGAAAATCGCTTTTGTTTGCAGGCGGTTACGGAATTTTCAATGGCGTTGGCAACTGGTTATTGCTTATTTCCCTCATTCATTTACCTGCTTCTGTTCAGTATCCGTTGGTAACGGGAGGTGTAATGGTTTTCTCAACCATCATCAGTGCAATAAGAAAAGAGAAATTAACTAAGTCAGATTATATTGCTGCCACAATTTCATTTATTGCTTCAGTTCTTATGGCATTTTAATTTAGTTACCAGTCGCCAGATGCCAGCGGATAGCAAATAGCAGTTAGCAATTAGCAACAGCAGATAACCGTAAGGTACAGGCTTGCCTGTACCACAGAACAAAGTAATAGTTTTGCGAGGCCAATACCTCTTTTTTACGAATGTAAAAAGGAGGGGTGACCGCGTTAGCGGTGGATGGTACAATGTAGGGGACGGTCTTGACTATCCCTGTTTTGGTATTTTATATAATTAAATTAGTAATAAAATGCTGCTATTTGTTGTAAATTTTAATTGACTTTATAAATTCTCTATGATATATTATTAACAACCGATAGAGGTGCATTTTGTTAAGAGTAATCGCAACTTAAAAGTTTGCCAAAACTGTTGCGATGAAAGGAGCAGGTGCCGAAGTCGACTTGTGGCAAAAAGTCGGTCTGGCAGTACGGAATAACATCTTTACTGTTGTCACCAATATGGTGGAGAGCTATCTTACATAATATTATACTCAATTTATTGGAGTATCTATTTTTGTGTGGGTAGTTGCTTTTCGGCAACTATTATTTTTTTGTGAGGTAAAAATTATGAAAAACTCAGTTTTCACAGGCGTTGCAACAGCTCTTGTGACCCCCATGAACGCAAATGGTGTTGACTATGAAGCATTCGGCAGGCTTATTGAATGGCAGATTGAAGAGGGTATCAATGCTCTCGTAATCGCAGGTACAAGCGGTGAGGGTTCAACTCTTTCCGATGAAGAACACAGAGAAGTTCTTCGCTTCTCCGTTGAAAAGGTTGCAGGTAGAGTACCCGTTATTGCAGGCACAGGTTCAAATGATACCGCTTACGCTATTGACCTTACTAAATTCGCAAGTGAAATCGGTTGCGATGCGATGCTTCTTGTTACACCTTACTATAATAAAGCAACTCAGAAAGGTCTTATTGAATCTTTCAGAGCAATTGCAGATGCTTCAACAAAGCCTTGTATTCTTTATAATGTTCCCTCAAGAACAGGCTGCAACCTTACTCCTGCATCCTGCGCAATTCTTGCAGAGCATCCCAATATTGTTGGTATTAAAGAAGCTTCAGGTAATATTTCTCAGATTGCAGAAATTGCTGCACTTACCAAAGGCGAATTTGACATTTATTCAGGTAATGATGACCAGATTGTTCCTCTTATGTCATTAGGCGGAAAAGGTGTTATCTCCGTTGTTTCAAATATTCTTCCCAAGAAAACAGTTGAGCTTTGCGATAAATTCTTTGCAGGTGATTTAGAAGGTAGCCGTGCTCTTCAGCTTGAAATGCTTCCTCTTATTAACTCTCTTTTCTGCGAGGTTAACCCCATTCCTGCAAAAGCTGCAGTTGCAGCTATAGGCTTCGGCGAAAATTATGTAAGACTTCCTCTTACAACAATGGAACCCGAAAACGAAGCAAAAATGCGCGAACTTATGAGAGAACAGGGTTTGAATGTTTAATTTACTATAATAGAGCGATAACTAAGCCCTCCCTGGCGAAGGGAGGGGGACCGCACCGAAGCAAAGCGGAGGTGTGGTGGAGGGTTCTAGCGGCGTAAGACGCGTATAATTGAAAAACTTAAGTAATGAAAGAACCCCCAAAGGTGATTATATGATAGCAAACAATTTATATATAGAGAATGATACTTTATATTTCGCAGGTCACAGTACAAAGGACCTTGCCGAAAAATATGGCTCACCCATTTACGTAATGGATGAACAAAAAATCCGTGAAAACTGCCGTAAATATGTTAACGGAATGAAAACCTATTTTGGCGATAATGCAAAGCCTTTCTATGCAAGTAAGGCTTGTAGCTTTAAAAAGATTTATAATATTGTAGAGAGCGAAGGAATGGGCGTTGATGTGGTTTCAGTTGGCGAAATCTATACCGCCTTCAAATCAGGCTACAATATGAAAAATGTGTGCTTCCATTCCAATAGCAAAAATGATTATGATATTAATTTTGCTATGGATTGTGGTGTTGGTTGCTTCGTTGTTGATAATATCGAAGAGCTTGACTCTGTTGACCGCTTTGCAGGGGAAAGAGGCATTAAACAGAAAATCCTTTTCCGTGTTACACCGGGTATTGATACTCATACATACGAGGCTGTTAATACAGGTAAGGTTGACTCCAAATTCGGTTTTCCTATTGAAACCGGTGCCGCAATGGAGATAACAAAATATGCTCTTACTAAAGAGAATATCGACTTTGCAGGCTTCCATTGCCATGTAGGCTCTCAGCTTTTTGAATCTTCTGTTTTCATCCGTTCTGCAGAAATTATGCTTGAATTTATTGCAGAGGTTAAAAATGCTTTAGGCTATGAAGCAAAAGAGCTTGACCTTGGCGGTGGTTATGGTGTCAGATACACCGAAAACGACCCAACAATTGATATAGAAGATAATATTCGTCAGGTTGCAGAATATTTCAAAAAGAAATGCGCAGAGCTTAATATAAACGAACCTGCGGTTAGTATGGAACCGGGCAGAAGCATTGTTGCAGATGCAGGCATCACTCTTTACAGAGTTGGTAATGTAAAGAGAATTGAGGGTTACAAAAACTATGTTGCCATTGATGGCGGTATGACCGATAACCCAAGATACGCTCTTTATGAATCTGAATATACCGTTATTGCTGCAGATAAGGCAGAAGAAAGTTGCAATTTCCTATGCGACCTTGTTGGTAAATGTTGCGAAAGCGGAGATATCATTCAACCTAAGGTAATGCTTCCCGAAAGCATAAAAAGAGGCGACCTTGTTGCAGTTCTTACAACAGGCGCATATAATTTCTCAATGGCTTCCAATTATAACAGAATCCCTCGTCTTCCGGTTATTATGATAAACGGCGACGAAGATTATGTTGCAGTAAAAGGCGAAACCCTTGATGATATAATCAGTCGTGATATATAATTAAACAACCCGATTAAGAAAAATTTTCTTAATCGGGTTGTGATTTTATTTCTTCTCTGCAATAAATGCTCTGAAAAGTGGCAGGCAGGCGCTGAAAAAGGCTTTGTAGCTTTCGCAATAGTTTCTGTCTTCCTTGGAACGTTTGCAGCCTCCTGCACGGCAGATGGGGTAAAATCTGCATTTTTTACACTCTTCGGGAACTGCAATACTTTCTCTTAAAAATTCGATAGCCTTTTCACAATGGGCGAGGGTGTCAAAGTTTTCTGTTGGTGTATTGATGTTGCCTAAAAGCCATTCATCCGTGCAGTAAAAGTCGCAGGGGTAAATGTTTCCGTTACCTTCAACAACAAACTGATGCATACAGTGACCGCACATACCGCATTGTTCAGTAGGGTTGCCGAGATATAAATGCACAAGATTGTCAAAATATCTTATACTTGTGTAATTTTCCTGAACATAGTCTTTAACATAAGCATTAAAGCCGTGAATAAGAAAATGCTTGTATTGTTCCGGGGTCATATAAAGCTCACTTTCGGTTTTATCACCAAAGGGGCGAAGGCAGGGGATGAACTGCAGATATCTGAACCCACGCTTCTTGAAATATCGAAGAATATCGTCAATATTTTCTGCACATTTGCCTGTGAGAACAGTAAGAATATTAAACTGCACACTGGTTTTGGTGAAAATATCTGCGGCTTTGATAATCTTATAAAAAGCATTCTGATTGTTACTGTCAATTCGGAATGAGTTGTTGTCAAAATCACCATCAAGACTTAAACCGATAAGGAAATCCTTTTCCTTGAAGAATTTTGCCCATTTCTCGTCAATAAGAGTGCCGTTGGTCTGCAAACCATAATAGATTTTGCTGTTCTTTATGTTCAGCTCGTCAACCTTTTTACAGAAATATTCAAAATATTCAATACCTCTTAAGGTTGGTTCACCACCCTGAAAGGCGAAAGCAACGCTTTCACCGTTGGCAAAATCCAATGCTTTTTCTATTAAATTGTATGTTGTTTCTTCTGATATTAAACCAAAGCTTTTTACATCTCTGTGGTCTGTAACATCGTGATAGAAGCAATATTTGCACCGCATATTGCATAATGCAGATGCAGGCTTAATCATAATAGATAAAGGTGGCATAATTTTCACTCCTTGTGAAAATTATCGATATAAATTCTTATCAGAATTTTCGATATGTTCTGACGAACTCGATATGTTGTAAACAACTCGATATGTTCACTTTGAGAACAAGAATTTATATTATATCGAGTTTGAGTATTAGCGAAAACATATCGATTTAGCGACGCTAAAATATCGAGCAATCGAAGATTGCATATCGACAAAAAATTACAATAAAATTATATAACAAAGCCTACCGAAAAGCAACTGTTGACGGTAGGCTGTTTTTGCGATTTTTATTTGTTATAATATTCTTCGTTCATAC
>JAZNTA010000210.1:0-1505 GCA_045591525.1 Acutalibacteraceae bacterium
ACAGATTGCAATCATCAATGTTTAGCGTGCGGCTAAAAAAGTGATATAAATAACAGATAAGCGCAAAATCCGTCTGACCCATGTTTTGACCCATACGGGATTATCACACAATGGATTGGGCAGATTTTATTGGATTTATGACCTCCGGGTTTTCCGCAAAAAAGTGGGAAAAACCCTTGAAACGCCAAGAGAAATTGGACTTTTTGCAGCTCATAACCCGGAGGTCGTAGGTTCGAGTCCTGCCTCCGCAACCAACATTGCGAACCGAAAAAGATATCGGTTCGGAGAACCCAGAAACCACAACGGTTTCTGGGTTTTTTTCTTGCCATTTTTCAAGGTGCAATACAAAAGATATTATTTCCCCAAAACGACCTTTGGAGAGGACTTGAACTAAATTCGATATTTGCTATAATGCTTTTGCTCCTTATAACGGTTTGAGACCATTCGTTTCTAAAATAATAAATAAGGCGGTAAATGATAGTACAATATCACTTGATTGGTATTGCGTTATTTTCTGTTTTATGAAATAATACTATATGCGACACAGTTTAATATTACTTTGAACAGGCATACTATTGGTAAAAAAGTATGCCTTGATATCATTTCCTGTTTGGAGTGAACTGTGTCGCAACAGATCAGGCTACGTTTTTCGGTGCGTAGCTTTAGCTGCGCACTTTTTTATTAGGAGGTTAAAAAATGGTATTGGAACTCAAAAACATAGAAAAATCCTTTGGTGAGAAAAAAGTCCTCACCGGAGTTTCATTCAAAGCTGAGGGTGGCAAAGCCTTTGGCTTGCTCGGCAGAAACGGTGCCGGAAAAACCACATCTATTCGAATTTTGATGGATGTATTTCCCGCAAACAGCGGTGAAGTACTGATTGACGGTCACCCAATTGATTACAGCAAAATCGGTATTGGCTATCTTCCCGAAGAAAGAGGCCTTTACCCCAAAAAGATCATCATCGATCAACTTACATATTTCGCAGAGCTGAAAGGAATGAGCCGTAAGGCAGCTGTGCAATCAATCGACTATTGGCTTGGTCGTCTCGGTATGACCGAGTATCGCAACAAAAAACTCGAAACCCTTTCAAAAGGTAACCAGCAGAAGATTCAGCTTATTACTGCGCTTGCTCACGACCCCGATATCATTATTCTTGACGAGCCTTTCTCCGGTCTGGACCCTGTAAATGCGATGCTCTTAAAGGATGTGGTTAAGGAACAGATTGCGAAGGGCAAGATCGTTCTGTTCTCCAGCCATCAAATGAGCTACATAGAAGAATTCTGCGACAGCATTGCGATCCTCAATAACGGTGTTGTTGCACTGCATGGTGATTTGCATAATATCAAGCGCGACTATCCCCGTGACCGCTTGGTTGTAAAAACAGAGACACCCGATGCAATCATTGCTGATTTTGGCGCTTCCTGCACTGTTATGGATAACGGTGATTTGATGATTCGCTTAGGCTCACCCTCCGAAAAGAAAACTACTATGACTCGCCTTGTAGA
>JAZNTA010000211.1:0-1978 GCA_045591525.1 Acutalibacteraceae bacterium
TCGACAGTTCGGATTCAGTTCAGATTATTGCAATATCCGCAGCGGTTGTTTTAACCGCAATTCTCATAGCATTGCTTGTAAAAAAAGGCGGAATCAATGCAGAAAAGAAGGGTATGGAATGGCTTTCAAGGATTTTGCTGCCGGTATTTATAATGTTTATGTTGTTATCGTATTTCTTTATTGCTTCTGCGGAACACAGGGCAATAGTTGAAATTAACACATTACACAATATTCTCGTTATTATTTCGGCTTTATCGGTGCTCGTATACTCTTTTATGTTATTTAAGAAGCGAAGTGACGATAAGGTGTGAACAGCATTGTACCGTAACAGATTAAGGAATCGTTTCGTTTGTCAATAAGAATTTACGGAGATGTTTTTATGAGAAAAGAAATTGATATAAATACTTGGGACAGAAAAGAACATTTTGAGTTTTATTCAAAAATTGCAACACCGCATTACTGCGTGGCATTCAATATTGACATAACAAATCTGCTTGCTTTCACAAGAGAGAATAAAATATCTTTTTATTATTCGCTCATATATTTATGCACACAGTCGATTAATGAAATTGACGAATTTCTGCTTGAAACAGAGGATAACAAGGTTTATAAGATTGACCGCCGTGTGCCTTGTTTTACAGATTTGAAAAAAGGTGCAACGAGCTTTCATATGGTATCGCTTCCCTGCAATGGTGACATTATTGAATTTGCAACAAATGCCCGCAAGGAAAGCGAAAACAATCCTCTGTCTGTATATTCTCTCGGTGGATTGAGAGAATCGCAGATTGTTTTTTCGTGCATCCCTTGGGCGGATATTACAATGTGTTCAAACGAGCGTGATTACACCGACCCGAAGCTCAAAGATGATACCGCCCCGATTCTTGTATGGGGTAAATACACTGAACAAAACGGCAAACATATCATCAATATGACACTCGATGTGAATCACCGATTCATTGACGGATATTTCGTCGGTCAGTTTGTGCAGAAACTTGAAGCGAAAATTGCAGAGCTTAAAGGAGTTTGATAAATTCTGATTTGTTGAACAGTCAGATAAACTTATATTTACAGAACTGAATATATCAAAAAAGGAACTGACCCAAAATCAGTTCCTTTCTCTTTTATAGAATTATTTTGTTTTATATGCCTTTAAAAGACGGATTGTTTCAACAAGCATATAGATAAACATTGCTCCGCAGGTAAGTGAAATTACTTCGGGGCTTCCGGGCTGCAAAAGCATATTAAATATACCTGCAAGACCAAGGAAAATACCTGCCGAAAGAATGAAATTGACAACAAACGCCAAAATAATGCCTTTCCTCGTTTTACCTTTTTCAATTGCAACGCATGTGGGAAGAACAGAAGCAAGTGCCGCCAGTGAAAATACAGATAAGAAATAGAGAATTTCTATCCATTCAAGATAGAAATTATAAACCGCGACAAACAAAGGTGCTGAAATAACAGCGGCAAATATCGGAAGTGTTACGGTCTTTTTGCCTTTGATTACACCGATAACAAGCCAGACCAATGCCAGGAGTGTGGGAAGGATAAATATAATATAAGGAATATAGCCTCCGAATAAGTTGTGTTCAAATTCCATATCGGGCTGCAACTCGGACTCTGCATTATATGGCGTCTGACCGCCTGCTTTGCCAAGACCTATTACCGTGTCTTTGATTGTACCTGCCAGAGAATAATCCCATTCTTCAAAATTCAGGGCAAATGCAGGGCTGTCTTCTGCTAAAGTGAAATCAAAGTTAAGGGCATCCTTGAACATCGGGTCGGCAACAGTCGCAAAATGAATAAATCCCTTGTCCTGAGCCATTTCGAGGGTGTAAACATATTCGCTTGTGTTGAAATAAAGCTCATCGCCCTCTGTAAGGCTCCACATAAGATTGCCGTTATCATAGAAATGTGAGGAATTCAGCATTTCTATATAAATCGGTGCTTTGTTATATGTAAGGAAAATATTGTTATA
>JAZNTA010000212.1:0-12983 GCA_045591525.1 Acutalibacteraceae bacterium
AATCAACAGTTTCCAGTTCTTCAAAGGATACGGGCACATAAGCCATCGGCTTGCCGTTCTTGTCCTCCTTGAACTTATCGTCATAACTGACCGAAATATACACATATTCTGCGGTGTCTGCCGGTTCCGTTGCAAAAACCGAAACCGGAATAATGCCTGCAATCATAATGATCGAAAGCATAATGCTGAGAATTTTCATTGTCATACTCTTTTTTGTTGTTTTCATAACACATTTCCTTTCTTTTTGTTTGAGCATTTTTCTCATTTTGTTTTGTGGTTGCCAATGGAGAGTATTTTTAGGATGTTGTCCTCCTTTCATTTTGCCCGGCAAAAGCAAAAAAGAGCGTGCCGGAAAAGTACCGCCCAAATAACACGGCGGCCTCCGAACACACGCTCCTCTCCCAAGGATGTGTTCAAATTTTATGTACGGACAGGTTCCCGACTTATGCGCGACTTTGTCGCTACAAACACGGAAATGGGGGTTGTTTCGGATTCGTACCGAATTCCTTGGTCTATTCAGTTTACAACTTTTCGATTCGCACACGGTTTGTATATTAGCGCACGGGTAAGTGCGGTAATATCTTAATCAAAAACATACATACCAAAGAAATGCAGTATATTATCCTTGTAGTCATAATTGATCTTGCAATCCTCGGCAAGTTTTTTGACGTGGATACAATAAGCCGACATACAAGAGTACATTTTGTCGGGATGTTTGCAAGGTTTACCGTCAATGAGTTTACAAGTCTTGCACAGTGAGCATCCACTGGCACCTACCATAAAGCCATCGTGTCCAATTGATTTCAGTTTTTCAATCAGACGGAGCATTGCGGAGTTATGCCGTGCCTTGGCTTCCTTGATTTTATCGGTCTGAGAGAAATCCTCTATTTCCCACTCAGTGCTGAGCACCAATGCTTTCTTGTTCGATAGCACTCTTTGTTTCATTTCTTCAGGTGTTCCACAATCGGGCGGGCAGGAGTAATTTGCGCCATACTGACCGCACAGATTTTCTTCACAATAGGGGCGGAATGAAGCGTCAAACACGATTTTATCCGTATCGATGATCACAGCTCCTCGAAAACCTTCGTCATGAGCTGCTTTAATAATACTCTTACGCTCTTTCTCCAACGCCTTACGTGCCGCAGTGCGAGCACGTTTGGCACGAATGCGCTTCTCTCTGTTCTTCTGCAATCGGTCTTCATCTCTCGGCGGTTTAATTCCCGCAAGCTCCAAAGCACGAGGCCACGGTCCAAGAATTGCTTTAATCGCTACAATCTCCTGACTTTCAAAATCCGAACGCTGAGGATAGCGAGTCAGCCCCTGCAACTGTAATTCTATATACTTATTTTTCAAAAGGAGAATACAGTCCTTTTTGTAATACTTCTTATCCATAATTTCGTCACCAAAATAAAAAACGCCTTTATTGTAATCTTACAATAAAAGCGTAGTAATCGCATCAGAAAATGAGGGCATATTCAACTCCCCTAACACCTGACGAAAACGGCTACGCTTTTCTCGTTAAAAAACGTGGTGTACTTGCGTACACATACCTTCGCTTGTGCCTGGTGAGTATTCCGACTTATGAATGACGGAGCATTCAATTACGGTAATAACTGTTGCGACGGATTTGCACCGAACTTGCCTCTCATCCGCATAAAAGCGGAACCAAACTGCGATAGCTATTCAATTGTACTTCAGTATAGCACGTTGTCTTCAAAAAGTCAATATGTTGGTGAATGTTTTCACAAAAAATTGCATTTTCAACTGTTTTGAATTTGGAACACGATTTCTTCGCCCGATGCTTAATAAAAATCGTAAAGTCTTTAACCCCTGCCGCTGTTATCTTAAAATAAGAAAAGACAGTATTGCATTTGCCATACTGTCATCTTCTTAACACTCTTCAATCGGCTTATTTCATAGGATGTTCAAAACATCCTTATGAGAAGTAGCCTTTCACAGCCCTTTTTTTATTACCTTATTAAAAGATTTATAACCTGCTGATAATCTAATTCACCCACTGTTCCGTCATTTGCAAAATCTGCGGCCAAAAAACTCTCATCCTCAAGAGTTACAAAATTATTTGTTGCTAATTGCACAAACGCGGCATCTATACCATCAACAACGCTATCTCCGGTAACATCGCCATAAACAACAACATTATATGTATAAACTAACATACCATTTCTAAAGAAATAAAGCACCGAACCCGTTCCGTAATAATTAGCATTTGTTGTCATAACAGATGGTATTGCCATTACTGTATAACTAGCGTCCGCTTTTACAATTTCTTCCACTGTCGTTTTTAAAGTCTGGTAAGTGAAAATGAGACCAGCTTCTTCATTTATAATTGTTTTACCAACGGGAACAAGGTCAAGAAGAACATATGTTATTCCTTTCACCTCAGCATAACTCTGTGCATATGAGTCCCTGTAACAATAAATTGTGAGATTGTCGCATCCCTCGAAAGCATTGCCGGCAATTTCTTCAACAGACTGTGGAATTATAACCTTAGATAAGTTATCACAACCTGAGAAACATCTACTACCTATTGATTCAACTGTATTAGGAACATTAACCGAAATAACATTTGTTTTGTTAAGAAATGCATTTTCGGAAATTGATTTCGTTTCAAGACCATCAATTTCCATAGGCACAGTTACATTGGCAGCAGAGCCATTGTATGAAGTGATTGTCAATGTGCTTTCGTCAATTTCTTCATAGCTAAAAAGTAACTGTGGGATAACATTAAAGTTAGTAATATCTATCATAACAGTACTTGAAAGCATATTGTTACCGATTATAGTAAGAGCATAACTGCCGTTTTTGCTTACTGTTGCTTTCAACGCCTCTGTTACATCCTCACCATTAAAATAAATTTTAAGGTAACCAGATTCACCTACTAAAGGAGCTATCGCCACCTCATAAGGTGCATCAGTTTTTTCAGTGACCCCAGGAATAATGTAACCACTAGGTTCTACGTTATCTATCATAACTTTATATGAATCTGACGGCGCGCTTTCAAGCCCCGCTCCGTTTATTGCTTTAAAGCTATAATAGGCATTTGTGCTTTCATCAAGAACTAAAATATTACCTTCGAGTTCATGCCAATCATCACCAGCATTGTAATAATAAGTACAGCCTGACGGGCAATCACCAAGTGTGTTTAAAGTAAATATTACATTATCTTTTGTCCACTGACCAAATGTACCATCAAATTCAACTCTTATGGTAGGAATTGTTCTATCAATGTTAACATTAAACTCAAAAATATCACTTTCAAGACCGGAATAGGAAATAGCCTTGAAACCATACACAAACGAGCCACCTTCTCTTGCGCGAAGAGTCTCGGTTGTGAGTTCCCGCCACTCTCCGCCATCAATATTGTAGTAATATTGATAAACACCTGAAAATGTATCGGCTTTTGGAGTAAAATAAACTATATCATCTGCCCAACTACCTGATATGTATTCGTCATCGTCTTCTCCGCATATTGCATTCAGTGTTGTTATTACCGGCTTTGCACTATCTCTTACAAAACCATCTGAATAGTATGAGGAAGACTCGTTACCTGCTTTATCTACAGCAACAAACTCAAAATAGCCTTTAAAATTCCTGTCACAGATTGCTTGTGCTTCATCTGTAACAACAATCCAATCAGTTGCAGGAGTATAATTTGTTGAAACAAGTCTGTACTTTATATAATCAACTCCAGCAACACCACTATCCTCTGCAGTAGCTGTAGCAATAAGATCCGCACTATAATAATGGCCGAAATCACTATCAAGATGCCTTTCAGGTGAATTCTCAGGAACCTGAACAAGAGTTATTTCTGTGATACCGGGAGACTCTTTATCAATATTTTCAATTTCAATAATCTGTTCGCTTGAAAGACCGTTGTTGGCAGTTATTTTAACTGTATAAGTTCCATTCCGGGAAACAGAGAAGTTTGAAGCATCTGCACCCATTTCTTCTCCGTTAACAGTTATTGATGCAGTTCCCGATATACCACAAAGAATATCTTCAATATTAACGGCATAATCTTGGTTTGTAACATCAGTTACGCTTTGACTTAAAGTGAATGTTGGCGTTGTTTTGTCCAACTTAATAACCAAAGCTTCACTTTCATCACTTTCATAACCCATACTATTAACTGCTTTTATATAATAAGTTGCGTCAGTATTTACAGAAACTGTAAGAGTATTTCCGGTTATTTTTCTCCATCTTTTGTTTTCGTTTTGACGCCAATAATATGTAGCACCATCAAGTTGGTGTGTACTGTCTAAAGTAAAAACAATTTTTTCCGTTGTCCATTCACCCAACACGCCGTCAACAGCAACCGAAATCACAGGCTTACCATATACAATTAAGGGGAAATATGCCTCTGCGGTACGGTCGACATGTTCATAAACAATTCTGACATTCTGCTCAACATCATAAGTTTCCATTGAGAAAGAGGTTTCATCTATTTCATAATCGGTTATTTCTTCACTATCAGCATTAAGATAATTGGCAACCACTTTAAGACCTGTTAAATCAATATCTTCTCCCTCAACATAAACTGTTTTATCAGGTGGAGTAAGGGTTATTGTATCTACCTTTTTTGAATTTAGCGTTACTGTAAATACCGCATTATAAGTCTTACCTGCTCTTTCAACAGAAACAATAATGTATTGTACCATATCGAGTGCCTTAACATTCAAATCACTTACTGTGTAATCAGTAACCTGACATTTCAATTGTTCAGGTGTGTAGCTTTCCCAATCTGAATAATATGGTGCAAGTGATTCTTTGTTATAGTTCAAATAAACCTCCATACCTGTTAAATCAAGTTCGGTTTCACCTTCGATATATTCGGTTTTATCAGGAGCCTTTAGAGTAATGCTTTCGGGAAGGATTTCAATTATATCAATTTCCTTTGTTTTTTCAACATAAGTTTGTAATAAATATCTGGCATAGCCGTAAACAGTTGTTTTACCTGTTTTTTTACCTGTAACTACACCATTATCCGAAATAGAAGCATATTCATTTTCTGTATTTCGGTTATCACCCATATATGCACTTGAAACAGACCAAGGGGCACTACCATCATTTTTAATAAGTGACCAATATACTGCTGACTGAGAAAGTGATTCAGGATAGGTTTTCATTGAAAAGCCGTGGGGAATATCACGAATAACATAATCATCACCCATAACCTGACCATCAGTATATTTAGAAAGATTCAGCCAACCTCTTGAAACTGTTACTGTGACACTTCTTGTAACACCTGAAATTGTAGCATAAACAGTAGTAGTTTTAGACTTGTTTCTACCGCCTGCATCACGACCTAAAACCACACCATTTTCAGAAATCGATGCAATTGAATCATCCTCTACGCTCCATTTTATTGTATCAAGAAGTGTTGTTTCATAATTGTCAGGAGCAAGAACATTTATTGAAAGTGTTGAAGTATCACCTTCATCAATGCTTGTTGTTCCGGTAATTTCAAAATCAGTAATTGCATTACCACAGGTGATTTCTAAATAGTTTTCAACACTACTTGAACCGTAAGTTCCTTTAGCATAAAGTTTAGCGACACCGGAAGAAACACCTGTAACATTACCATTTGAATCAACACTTATAATTCCGTTTGTTGCCATTGAATCGGTAGTTGCATAAACAACTGTGTCTGAATCCTCGTCATAAACACCCCACTCACGACTCACGCTTTCACTTGTATTAAGTCTGTCAGGGGAAACGCGGGATGTATAGGTTTCGGTAACACCTATACCCAAAACCATATCACCTTCAACTTCAATTGAGGTAAGAGAAGAAACAATGGGTCTGGTAACTTTCACATCAACAGTTTGAGAAATACCTCCGAGTGTTGCTGTAATTGTAACGGTTTGTGAATATGTAAGACCGGTACCGCCGTTAAGCCCTGTAACAACACCGCTCTGGTCAATTGTTGCAATTGAATAATCTGAAGATGACCATACTAAATCCCCTTTATACGCACCCGCAGGGTTAACATTTGCAACTGAAAGTTGAATAGTATCACCCTCGGAAACTGAGGTTTCACCGCTGATATCAAAATTTGTAACAGGTAAATTTACGGGATCAACAACATTAAAGGTTATTGTATCAGAAAACACCGCATAAAGTGTGCTTTCGGGATTAACTCTGACCGTAACCGTTCCTACCGCAAGAAATGTTACAAGTCCATCCGAAGAAACAGTTGCTAATCCAGCTGAGCTACTGTCTAGAGCGCTTGAGCCTAAACCCCATTTAATACCTTGGCCAAGTCTGACGGGCGTACAAGCGCCATACAACTGAACGGTTGAACCAACAGCAACTGTTGTTGGTACTGTCTTTTTATTTGTAATATGCACACCGGTAGGAGCAACGGAGGCAATAATACTTTTTTCTATAACAAACTCAACACTATCACTGCCAATAACATTACCATTTAAATCGTAAAGAGTTGCAGTAATAACAACATTCATATTATCAAGGTATGTGCGAAGAGCATTACCTAATGTTTCACCTGCAAGGGCTGTAACTACTCCAACTATTGTATCCGTGCTCGCGCTATCTAAATCAATTCCGGAAGACTCAAAAGTCGCCCAGATAGCATCGGCAGTTGAATCACCAATAATCGGCAGAGTTCTGATATTTTCATCGATCCAAAACTGGATTACTGCTTTCTTAGAAAAGTCATAGGCTGTTACTTTACCATTATTATCAACATTTGCTAGAAGGGGAAGATTGCTTTCCCAAGCAACATATTTGCCGTCAGAAGTATCAACATCAACACCATTGACTGTTCCATCCTCATCAACAGAAGGCACACGTGCTTGAAGCTGTTGAGAGTTATATTCAGTCAAATACTGTTTTTCTGTAATTTGAACTCCATTGTCATTAAAAATTTCCAATGCACTATCAGAATAAACATTAATAATTGGTAAACAAGACAGAACAAGCAAAACCGATAAAAAACAACTTAATATTTTCTTGGTTTGTAGAGTCATAAAACATACCTCTCAAATAAATATGATCATTTTATTTTAACATGATTTTATTTTTTTGGCAACAGTGCAAACAACTATTCATCTCTAAAATCACTTAATATAAAATTCCCTTAACTACAACCATAGGTTGCAGGTTTGAATCACGTTTCCAGCTCCAAAAGGTTAACCCGTAGCATTTCTACTACGGGTTTGGTTTTATCTTTATTTAATCACTGCATATTTGAAAATCTCCTGAGCTTCCTCTTTAGTAAATCCTTCAAGCTTAATGGCGTAAATCTTGCTTAAAACTTCTTTAGACTGAAAATACAAAAGATAGGTTTCGGTATTTTCTTCTGAGAGAATATAATGTCCCTGCGCTACTGCCCTATCATTTTCGGAAACGATATAATGGGAGTTACCGTTACCCCTCGGCAATACTGATATTGCCATAGACGAATAGTAGGCGCAGGCTTTTGTGTAATCCTCAAAGGAACAGAAAAGCTTTGCTTCGGGAGGGTCGCTTGAAATAAAATTCTTTAACATTTTATAATTATAAGGAACCGCAACCTCTGTACTATAACCGTAGTTTTCTATACCCTTTTTAGCAAAGGCATAAACAATGGGATATTTTAAAGACTGATTAAAATATTTTTTATGTTCATCCAAGGTAGGAATCGGCACGCCTTGATTTTCATCATAAATAACAATATTTTTACCTTTGCCGAAATCAAGAATATAAGTTTTTTCTGTCTTCTTTTCTTTGTATTCACCAATATCTGCATCTATATACAAATCAAAGTATTCGTTACTGTAGTTGCTTTTTGTGTTATCCCCGCTTTCAAAAAGCTGACAAGTTTCCGTAACACCGCTATAGCGACCTTTATCAAATTCAATTTTATATAACATCAACGGCACTTTAAGGAATGCAAAAACGCCTAACAAAACAAGCACAACCCAAAATACTGATACGGTTTTGATTATTGCTTTTTTCTTATCCTTTTTAAACATATTACCAACTCCTTTTATCAATTCTGTTGAATCATTGTTTAAAGCTTTAATTTCGGGTTGATTTGTTAACTGCTCATATTCCTTTCTGCAGGATGGGCAAATACTCAAATGATTTTTTATAATTTCTGTTGATTCCTTACTGCAAAGGTCATCTATATACAGCGGTAACAAATCCTTTATTAAAGAACAATTTTCTTTACTCACCTTCACTCATCCTTTCTTCGATTTGTTTTTTTGCTCTGAAATATGTTACTCTCGCCCAATTTTCTGTTTTCTCGAAAACATCGGCAATGGTGGAATACGGCATATCTCCCAAGGTTTTCATATAAAAAACTTCTTTATAGGGAGTTTCCAATTTAACGGCTTCGGCTAAAATTCTTTTAACATTTTCATTTTTAATTGCATTTTCTTCAGGGGTACCGTCAGCAACTAAATTGGGGTAATCTGAAATGTTTTCCGCCTGCTTTTTTCTTTTTGAATTAAGAAAAATATTTCTTGCAATACTGCAAAGCCAGGTTTCAATTTTGCAGTCATTTTTAAATGTATCAATCTTTTTAATTGCGTTATAAAAGGTTTCCTGAGTTATATCCTCCGCCAAAGCTTCATTAAGGCATAAAGACAAGGTATAGCTTTTTACATATTTATAATGCAAATTACAGATTTTTTCTAAATCATCCAAAGCCGTCACCCCTTTCATTTTTTATTTTATATGTAAGGAATTCGCTTCAACCATTTTTACATTTTCAACTATTAGAAACATAAAAATAGAGTTCATTACAAAAATTTTTTAATTTATTTTAATTGTAACACAAAAATTCGTTTAACAGTTTTTACCGCTAAACGAATTTTTTCCTTTTTTATTTATGTCCAAACTGTTGTTTCATTCGTTTTTCTTTTGAAAGAATTCTCTTTCTTAAACGGATGCTTTCGGGAGTTACTTCGAGAAGCTCGTCGTCACCGATGAATTCCATTGACTGTTCAAGGGAAAGAACTGTGTGAGGAACAAGGCGGAGTGCATCATCACTACCTGAAGCACGGGTGTTGGTCATCTGCTTTTTCTTACAAACGTTGCAAACAATATCTTCATTCTTTGCACATTCTCCAACAATCATACCCTCATAAACGGGAACACCGGGACCAACGAAAAGACGTCCCCTGTCCTGAGTGTTGAAAAGACCGTAGCCTGTTGTTTCGCCTGCCTCGTGAACAACGATAGAGCCACGTTCACGCATCTGAATATCGCCTTTATATTCTTCATAACCTGCGAAAAGGTTATTCATAATGCCGTTACCGTTTGTATCGGTCATAAATTCTGAACGATATCCGATAAGACCACGGGCAGGAATTTTAAATTCGATATGAGTTGAGCCGCCGTCACGAACATCCATATTCTCAAGTTCACCCTTACGTGAACCGATTTTCTCCATAACTGCGCCAACATAGCTTTCGGGTACTTCAACAATAAGAAGCTCCATTGGCTCTAAAAGCTCACCGTTAGGTCCTTTTTTATAAATAACCTGAGGGCGAGAAACCTGGAACTCATAACCCTGACGGCGCATTGTTTCAATAAGGATTGAAAGGTGCAATTCACCACGACCGCTGACTTTGAATGAATCTGTAGTATCGGTTTCTTCAACTCTCATACTTACATTTGTTTCAACCTCTTTGAAAAGACGGGCACGAATGTTACGGGATGTAACAAACTTACCCTCCTGACCAGCAAAGGGGCTATCGTTAACCATAAAGTTCATTGAAATTGTAGGCTCGTCTATTTCAACAAAAGGAAGTGCTTCGGGGTAATCTTTATCGCAAGCAGTTTCACCGATATTAAGCTCATTTATACCCGAAACTGCAACCAAATCACCCATTTTAGCTTCCTGACATTCAACACGAGCAAGTCCTTCGAATGTATAAAGCTTAACGATTTTTGCATTGGTCTGAGCGCCATCCTTATTGCAAAGAACAACCTGCTGACCAACCTTAACAGAACCGCGTTCAACTCTGCCAACACCTATTCTGCCAAGATAATCGTCATAATCAAGGCTTGAGAAAAGAAGCTGCAAGGGTCCTTCAATATCGCCCTCGGGAGCATCAATATTTTCAAGGATAGAATCAAGAAGAGGTCTCATATCCCCCTCACGAACATCTGCATCAAGAGAAGCGTAACCATCTCGGCCTGAAGCAAAAACAACTGGGAATTCAATCTGGTCGTCATTTGCGCCGAGCTCAATAAACAAATCAAGAACCTCGTCAATAACCTCCATAGGTCTTGCACCGGGACGGTCAACCTTGTTAATAACAACAATTGCCTTTTTGCCGAGAGCAAGTGCCTTTTTGAGAACGAAGCGGGTCTGGGGCATACAACCCTCGAATGCATCAACAAGCAAAAGAACACCGTCAACCATCATCATAATACGCTCAACCTCGCCGCCGAAGTCAGCGTGACCGGGAGTATCAACAATATTAATTTTTACACCCTTATAATGAATACCCGTATTCTTTGAAAGAATGGTTATTCCTCTTTCTTTTTCAAGGTCGTTGGAGTCCATAACTCTTTCATCAACCTGTTCATTGGAACGGAAAATACCACTCTGATGAAGAAGCTGGTCAACAAGAGTTGTTTTACCATGGTCAACGTGGGCAATAATTGCTATATTTCTGATATCTTCTCTTTTCTGCACCTTTTTCACCTTCAAATAACTTGAATTTAACTACAAAATTATACCACTCAACAAAGCTATAATCAAGTTTTTTAGTATTCTTAATCATAGAATTTCGTCAAAAGAATGGTGAAACTATTATATAATTTGCCAAAACAGATGCAAATATTGAAAAACCAGCTTTAATTTGCTAATATAAAAGAGGTGATAAAATGAAATTTAAAAATGTGCTTATTGCAAGTGATTTTGACGGAACTTTGAAAAATGATGAGGGTGTCATAACACCTGATGTTATTAAAAAAATTCAATATTTTATAAAAAATGGTGGTTTTTTTACAATTTGCACAGGTCGAATTTTTCAAGGCTTTCATTTATACAGTCCCGAATATATCAACGCGCCTGTTCTTTTAGGAAACGGTGCAATGGCATATGATTATAAAAAAGGTGAAGTTATTTTCAATGATGCCATTGGTGTTGAAGGCTTTCCTGCAATAAAAGATGTTTTAAAAGCATTTCCTGATATTTCAATAGAGTTTTATAATTTCGATAAAGTTTGTGCAATAAACTTAAATTCACATTCAGAACAACACTTCACAAGTCAGGGTATTAATTTTGAAATAATAAATACCCCTGAAGAAGCACCGCTTCCCTGGACAAAGGTTATGATTGCCGCCCACGGTTGTTCACAAGAGGTTCAGAAAATTCTTGAAAAACATGCCGAAATCAATTACCTAAAAACAACCGGTGATTATGTTGAAATTCTTAAAAAAGGTGTTGATAAAGGAACAGGACTTCTGAAGCTTGCAGAGGCTTTAGGTTGCAAGAAAAAAGACACTTATGCCGCAGGTGACGGTTACAATGATGTTGAAATGCTCGTGGCTTCAAATGGTGGTTTTGTGCCCGAGAACGGTTCAGAAGAGGCTCTTACAGTTGCAAAATATATAACAAGGTCAAATAATGATGGTTGCATTGCGAATGCCATAGAGATATTAGATAAAATATATTAAAACATAAAGCAGATGAAGCTTGATTCGTTTCATCTGCTTTATATTTAATCTGCTTTAATTTTTGCTTCCTTGCCATCTTTAAGAAGCTGTTTAAGGGTTTCGGCATCGTTATTTTTCATAGCATCGCTGTATTTCTGAAGCTCCGCGATAATGTTATCAAGCTCGAAAATAAGGTTATCTTTATTATCAAGGAAAAGCTCTGTCCACATATTTTCGTTAAGGTATGCAACACGGGTCAAATCCTTATAGCTACCGGCAGAAATACCTTTTCTTTCAATGGCAGACGGGCTTTTAACAAAAGCATTGGAAACAACATGAGCGAGCTGTGAGGTAAAAGCAATAAGTTTATCGTGCTTCTGAGGTGTCATAACCGAAACGCGACCAAAGCCCAACTGCATTATAATTTCCCTGGCATTTGCAAGAGTTAAAATATCTTCATTTTCCTTAGGAGTTAAAACAAATGGTGCATTGTAGAACATTGTGTCCTTTGAATTTTCAAAACCTGAAAACTGTGTACCTGCCATGGGATGACCGCCAACAAATGAGAAATTATGCTTATCGGCTATTTCAAAGCATTTTTCACATACAGAGCGTTTAACCCCGGCACAGTCTATAACTGTTGCACCCTCTTTAAAAATTGAAGCATTTTTCTCAACAAATTCAATTACTGCATCAGGATAAAGAGGAATAAATATATAATCACAGGTTGCAATTCTTTTTTCGGTCAGTTCACCATCTATACTTTTTTCTGATATTGCATTTTTAACAGTATTCTGGTCAATATCATAACCGTAAACCTTAAATTTAGTATTTTTCTTTGCAGATTTTGCAATAGAACCACCAATAAGACCAAGACCAACAACAGCAATATTCATAATAATTCCTCCTGAGAATTTAAAATCCTAAATAAATAAAAACAAAAATCCCTTGCAGTGATTATACTGCAAGGGAAAAATAAACGATAAAAAACAGCAGCACAAATCACTATTACTTATTTAGTTAAGTAATAGTAATAATAGTATGTAGCTGCGTTAAACTGTTTCATAACCGTTTTTCCTCTCATTTTTTCTAAATAGTAGCACTAAAGAAGATATTTGTCAATATTTTTATTCAAATAATTTTCTTGAAAAATATTTGAATAAAAAATAAAAAGTCGGAAATTAATCCGACTTAGGTTTATATACCCTGAAAACTGAATAAAGGGAAAGCGAAGAAACAAACGAAATGGTCAAGCCCTCGACCTATTAGTACTGCTTAGCTGAACATGTCACCATGCTTACACACGCAGCCTATCAACCTCATAGTCCTTGAGGGGTCTT